>CAZJYB010000020.1:0-36108 GCA_964549865.1 uncultured Anaerolineaceae bacterium | reverse complement strand
GCATTATCCAGTTTGCTGTTCAAACTGTTTTGCAAATTGGATTCAATACTGCCATCTGCAACATAGGTATTGACCTGATCTATCACCGCGATCACAGCTTGTGCAGGCGTAAAGGTTGCGGTTAGACGATAAAGTAAAAGAATATCAACCAATGGGCGAGTAGCTGAAAACCTTTAATGAGTGAGGCGCTTATACTTTTATCAAAATCACACGCAAAATGTTTAACTTAATTTTTTGGGTGTCTGTGGAGCAGGTATTATTGACGATCCAGTGATCTCCGTTCCATACTGGTACAACTGAATAATGGAACCTGGCCATCCAAAAACAGTAATATATTTTTCTTCAACCTTTACTTCTACAATCCCACGCGTGGGGGCACCTGCAACGATAGTAAAACTTGCGCCTGGCGGCATTTTGTACTGCTCTCCCCAAGGCTCTATATCGAAACGTACTTCAACATCTCGTGAGTTTGCTATTTTCACTGTATAGACAAAATCCATGTTAATATCCTCCAAGTAACTTAACAATGAAATCCATTAACTCTGCACGGCCCGCAGCGCTGGGATTAGCTGAATTACGAATAGTTTCGTTAATGTAGAAATCTCGCCAAGAAAGCAGGGGTAAATTAAACTTGATGGTAAAGTATTTTCATACTTTAGGTAAAAGGTAACTTGAAAGAAGCACCTCCAAAAACTTAAGCTCTTCAAGAATTTGGGATTGTCTTTGATCTTCTAGTTGAAGAGCAACCCATTGCTCAAGAGCACCCCAGTGCGCATACCAGTCTTTTAAGAAATCCTCCGAAGGCCTTTCTTCTAGAGCTGTTAAACTCCCTTCAAGGCTATTTACCAATTGGTTTAGATTAATATTGTTATTTCGATAGTCATCAATCAATTGAATCATGCGACTGATAATTCGATTAGTATGATCTTTTGTCATGATTAGCCTCGCAAAATAGGTTAATGACCTGTTTTGACTACTGTGATAACTAGATTTCCAGCTTCATTCGTTACCACTGTTACATTTTCATATATAAACACCAATGTGCCTGGCTCTCGACCTAAATGTACCTCGCCAAAGCGTATAGCATTCTCAACGGCAGACGGGGGCACCCCGCGCCCTCCGAAGCCAGATGGTTTCATACGTTCCAAAGCATGCTTGGTATATGTAATTCCATTTATTGTTACTCGTTCTGAATCACCTCCTTGTCCGCCATCACCAGATATCATTGAGTATGTAGGCAGCATTCCTGATGTCCCAATGTAAAGCAGTTCTCCGCTACCTCCAACAACTCGAATTCCCGGCATATTTAGTACAAGCCTCAGAGAAAGGACACCATTATTGATTTGTGGAGCAGATAATGCGGTGGATGTTCCTTTAAGCGCGGGAAGTCCCGTGAAGAAAGCTCTCAAAGATAAATATGTCGTAGCCACGCTCCCACCATACTTTCCAGCAACGAAATTTGGGTTTTTCATGGCAGCTATATATTCATCATCCAAACCAAATTCATGAAGAATGCCTATATTTACTTTGGCAGGAGTTTCCTTGCCGCCTGAACCAATATATGCTCCTAAATACCACGGTGCCATTGGGATAGATACAAGCGCCTCGGTTCCAACTGCAACAACTCCTAAAGAAGCATCTTTTCCCGCTTCCATAACTTGATACATGTCAATACAGTCGCGATTATCTTCATTAAAACCTCCGATAGCCCCTCCTTGAGTCACGGCAAAGTTATATGCAGCAGCCGTTACGCCAACAAGTATGAGGGTAGCAACGGCAATAACAGCTATACACGCGATAGTGTCAATAACAACACCTGAAATACAATATCCACTTGGGTCTGTGTAATTGACAGGATTGGATTGTGTATAGTTCCAACGATTCAAAGATTGTGGTGAGTTGTAACTTCCCTTCCACGTATCCCGGCTGACAAAGCGTCCATCTACAGGATTGTAATATCGCGCCCGCAGATAGGTTAATCCGCTGGCATCCTGTTGCTCGCCTGTGTATGCAAATGGACTTGATCCACTCCCCGTAGACTGAATCACATTTCCATACGGATCATACGATTTTGAGAGGACAATATCTCCATTGTTTGCAGTGAGTTGTCTTACGCTTCCGAGCGCATCACCCATAAAATATTCTGTGGTTGTATTGGACTGTGAGATCCTTCCAAGCCCATACGTGTAAGTGTTCGTTCCATCGTCAAGGACCTGGGTTAGCCCTGTATTGAGATCAAGCGTGTAATGAATCCCATTTTGAGTGAGTCTGTCACCAAGTCCGTTGTAGGTGTATGAGGCGGCAGACGACGCACCGGTAACTGAGATCAGGCGATTGGCAGCATCATAAGCATAAGTATTCACGCCATCATTCAAGAGATTCCCGTTTGCATCCCAAGTGTAATTTACGCTATCAACGCTTGTGAGTCTGTTCGCATTGTCATACTGGTAATTGGCCGTGGACGGTAGACCGTCGACCACACTTTCCTGCGTCAAACGATTCCCAACGGAGTCATAAGCGTAGTGATAAAAATCGCCTGTGGAGTAATCCGCGGAGGTTAATCTATATAATGGATCGTAGGCATAGTCAATTGTTGTAGTGGTATTCTGCTGTTGGAAGAGATACGCAGGTGCATCCGATTTGAACTGCGATAGTGCGGGCAGTTTCAATGAGACCGCAAAGACTCCTTCTGGCAAATAGGCGAGTGGCGTTGAGGTGGGCGTGATCGTCTCTGCTGGGGATGACGTATCCGTTGGTGCAAGTTGTGCAATGATGGCTTGAGTCTGAGCAATCAGGTCATCGGCCGCTTCGACCGTTATTTTCTTGCCGCGCTGCGCCTCCACCTGATTTATGAAGGCTTGCAATTGATTCATCGCAGCGTTAACCTGTCCGCTTTCGAGTTTGTCCGCGGCATTATCCAGTTTGCTGTTCAAACTGTTTTGCAAATTGGATTCAATACTGCCATCCGCAACATAAGTATTGACTTCATCCATAACCGCAGTTACAGCTTGTGCAGGGGTAAAGGTTGCGGTTGCAGTGGGCGTTTCAGTAGGCGTCTCTGTCGGGTTAGATGTTTCGGTGGGCGTCGCGGTGTCCGTTGGGGTCAATGTAGGTGTCGCAGTTTCCGTCATCGTCCCTGTAGGGGACGGAGTCAGTGTTGGCGTTGAGGTCTCGGTAGGCGTGAATGTAGCCGTAGCAGTGGGCGGAATGGGGTTGTTCACGCTTTCGATGGCTTGTACACGGTTGCCGACATTATCGTAAAGATATTGGAACGAAGACAGCAGCTCAAGTCCCTGCGCATGGGTAATGGATAGCAGGTGGCTTGCATCGTCGTAGGCGTAGGCTGTATTAATCTCGTTTGGTCGCGTGATGAAGGTCAGGCGGTTGGCAGAATATTCAAATGTTAATGTGCTATTATGAAAACTAACTCGGAGGCGAAAGGCTCGAAAGACCTTCAGTCAACACGTTTGATTGAAGCTAAAATTTATCCTTCGATTTCTTCCATTTCATTTTTTCTTCTTAAAAAAATTCGGATTGCTTCATCTTTCCGCTCGATTAGATCATTGTAGTGTGCATAATCCATGACCATTTCGCGATACCCCCAAAGAGCTTGTACTCCCCTTGGGTCATCTTCTCCAAAATAATTGTGGTGCCAGTCGACTGGTAGAGATTGGTTTACTGCTTCAAACAACTCCGCTGGATACCAATCTGGCAGAGAAGCAGTTGAATTATCGAGTGTCAGATAGTGCAAAACATTTTCCCAGTATGAAATGCTGTACACAATTAAAATTGTTCCAAATTTGATTTGGAAATCTGTTGTCGGTTGATAGCCGGCGCGTAAGGCTTTCGATGACAATGCCTTACCCATTACCCAGATACTTTTGACCTTCATTTTTCAAACTCCTCTGGAACTTCTCCAATAATTACTTGAATTTAAAATCAGCGGTTGCTCCAGTAAATTTGTTGAAAACATAATGGATTTCAATTCCATTGATTCTTTGGTACATTTTAACCCATCCTGCGGCTGCAGGCCATCGTGAGTCAGTCATCCTGATAGGCAAAACTCTTCCCTTCTGTGGATTTGCCATTACTTCTTCTAGTGCCAATTGTTCCCGTAAGTTGGCCGGCGCATTTCTGCCCGTGCTATATCCTCTCCAAACAGCTTTTAGAGCCCTGATACTAAAGAGCACACCGGCTGCACCATAAAGAATACGTAGTGTTGTGCACAATGTCCATCCAGTCTCGTTTAGAATAATCTGGTAAGTCTGATAAATATCGTATAAAGAAATGCCTGCGCCAACAAGCGCGACTAGAATTAGGGCGCCGGTTCCGATTGCTCCAACTGCACCAAACGCGGCTCCTATCATGGCCCCGCCTATCGCAAAATGATCTACCCATTCATTTCGAAACATGCTCGATGCCTTGTTCTGCATCTCGCATCCACATTTTCCAGCGAGCGCAGATTCGTATGTTGCACAACCATAAAGATATCCTGCGCCATATCCAATAGCACCACCTACTATTGCCCCGCCTATCATCCTCAAGGCTAGTGCGACTACTGCTGCAATTGCTACCTCACCGCTTGGATCTACATAATATATCGGGTTAGCATTTGCGTATGTCCATTTGTTGTATGTAATAGGCTGATACTCATCTCCCTCCCACGTATCCCGGCTGACAAAGCGTCCATCTACAGGGTTGTAATACCTAGCCCTGAGATAGATTAACCCATTGGCGTCGCTGGTTTCTCCTGTAAATCCGTACGCAGATTGTCCATTTCCATTGGACGATATTGTGTCTCCATAAGGATCATACGATTTTGTGAGGACAAGATCTCCATTATTTGAAGTGAGTTGCCTCACACTTCCCAAGGCATCCCCCAGGAAATACTCAGCAGTTGAGTTATTAGTTTGCGAGATTCTTCCAAGCCCATACGTGTAAGTGTTCGTTCCATCATCGAGGACCTGGGTCAGCCCTGTGTTGAGATCGAGTGTGTAGTGGATCCCATTTTGAGTGAGCCTGTCCCCAAGCCCGTTATAGGTATAGGTCGCTGATTGCTCACCGCTGATGGAAGTTAGCCTGTTCGCGGCATCATAAACATAAGTATTCACGCCGTCATTCAAGAGATTCCCGTTTGCATCCCATGTGTAATTTACGCTATCAACGCTTGTGAGTCTGTTAGCATTGTCATACTGGTAATTGGCCGTGGACGGCAGACCGTCGACGATGCTGTCTTCACTCAGCCTGTTCCCAACGGAGTCATACGAGTAGTGATAGAAATCCCCCGTTGAGTAATCAGCAGAAGTTAATCTATACAGCGGATCATATCCATAATCAATCGTTGTAATGGTGTTCTGCTGTTGGAAGAGAGAAGCAGGCGCGTCCGATTTGAACTGCGGCAGTGCAAGCAGTTTCAATGAGACCGCGAAGACACTCTCAGGCAAATAAGCAAGCCCTTCGACGCGGCTCAGGACAGGCGGCGTTGAGGTGGGCGTGATCGTCTCGCCTAGGGTGGGGGTTGCGGTTTCAGTAGGCGTTGGCGTTGGTGCAAGTTGGGCAATGATGGCTTGCGTCTGTGCGATCAAGTCATCTGCGGCTGCCTCGCTGATCTTCTTGCCGCGCTGTGCCTCTACCTGATTAATGAAGGCCTGCAATTGGTTGATCGCCGCGTTGACCTGTCCACTTTCGAGTTTGTCCACTGCATTATCCAGTTTGCTGTTCAAACTGTTTTGCAAATTGGATTCAATACTGCCATCTGCAACATAGGTATTGACCTGATCTATCACCGCGATCACAGCTTGTGCAGGCGTAAAGGTTGCGGTTAGACGATAAAGTAAAAGAATATCAACCAATGGGCGAGTAGCTGAAAACCTTTAATGAGTGAGGCGCTTATACTTTTATCAAAATCACACGCAAAATGTTTAACTTAATTTTTTGGGTGTCTGTGGAGCAGGTATTATTGACGATCCAGTGATCTCCGTTCCATACTGGTACAACTGAATAATGGAACCTGGCCATCCAAAAACAGTAATATATTTTTCTTCAACCTTTACTTCTACAATCCCACGCGTGGGGGCACCTGCAACGATAGTAAAACTTGCGCCTGGCGGCATTTTGTACTGCTCTCCCCAAGGCTCTATATCGAAACGTACTTCAACATCTCGTGAGTTTGCTATTTTCACTGTATAGACAAAATCCATGTTAATATCCTCCAAGTAACTTAACAATGAAATCCATTAACTCTGCACGGCCCGCAGCGCTGGGATTAGCTGAATTACGAATAGTTTCGTTAATGTAGAAATCTCGCCAAGAAAGCAGGGGTAAATTAAACTTGATGGTAAAGTATTTTCATACTTTAGGTAAAAGGTAACTTGAAAGAAGCACCTCCAAAAACTTAAGCTCTTCAAGAATTTGGGATTGTCTTTGATCTTCTAGTTGAAGAGCAACCCATTGCTCAAGAGCACCCCAGTGCGCATACCAGTCTTTTAAGAAATCCTCCGAAGGCCTTTCTTCTAGAGCTGTTAAACTCCCTTCAAGGCTATTTACCAATTGGTTTAGATTAATATTGTTATTTCGATAGTCATCAATCAATTGAATCATGCGACTGATAATTCGATTAGTATGATCTTTTGTCATGATTAGCCTCGCAAAATAGGTTAATGACCTGTTTTGACTACTGTGATAACTAGATTTCCAGCTTCATTCGTTACCACTGTTACATTTTCATATATAAACACCAATGTGCCTGGCTCTCGACCTAAATGTACCTCGCCAAAGCGTATAGCATTCTCAACGGCAGACGGGGGCACCCCGCGCCCTCCGAAGCCAGATGGTTTCATACGTTCCAAAGCATGCTTGGTATATGTAATTCCATTTATTGTTACTCGTTCTGAATCACCTCCTTGTCCGCCATCACCAGATATCATTGAGTATGTAGGCAGCATTCCTGATGTCCCAATGTAAAGCAGTTCTCCGCTACCTCCAACAACTCGAATTCCCGGCATATTTAGTACAAGCCTCAGAGAAAGGACACCATTATTGATTTGTGGAGCAGATAATGCGGTGGATGTTCCTTTAAGCGCGGGAAGTCCCGTGAAGAAAGCTCTCAAAGATAAATATGTCGTAGCCACGCTCCCACCATACTTTCCAGCAACGAAATTTGGGTTTTTCATGGCAGCTATATATTCATCATCCAAACCAAATTCATGAAGAATGCCTATATTTACTTTGGCAGGAGTTTCCTTGCCGCCTGAACCAATATATGCTCCTAAATACCACGGTGCCATTGGGATAGATACAAGCGCCTCGGTTCCAACTGCAACAACTCCTAAAGAAGCATCTTTTCCCGCTTCCATAACTTGATACATGTCAATACAGTCGCGATTATCTTCATTAAAACCTCCGATAGCCCCTCCTTGAGTCACGGCAAAGTTATATGCAGCAGCCGTTACGCCAACAAGTATGAGGGTAGCAACGGCAATAACAGCTATACACGCGATAGTGTCAATAACAACACCTGAAATACAATATCCACTTGGGTCTGTGTAATTGACAGGATTGGATTGTGTATAGTTCCAACGATTCAAAGATTGTGGTGAGTTGTAACTTCCCTTCCACGTATCCCGGCTGACAAAGCGTCCATCTACAGGATTGTAATATCGCGCCCGCAGATAGGTTAATCCGCTGGCATCCTGTTGCTCGCCTGTGTATGCAAATGGACTTGATCCACTCCCCGTAGACTGAATCACATTTCCATACGGATCATACGATTTTGAGAGGACAATATCTCCATTGTTTGCAGTGAGTTGTCTTACGCTTCCGAGCGCATCACCCATAAAATATTCTGTGGTTGTATTGGACTGTGAGATCCTTCCAAGCCCATACGTGTAAGTGTTCGTTCCATCGTCAAGGACCTGGGTTAGCCCTGTATTGAGATCAAGCGTGTAATGAATCCCATTTTGAGTGAGTCTGTCACCAAGTCCGTTGTAGGTGTATGAGGCGGCAGACGACGCACCGGTAACTGAGATCAGGCGATTGGCAGCATCATAAGCATAAGTATTCACGCCATCATTCAAGAGATTCCCGTTTGCATCCCAAGTGTAATTTACGCTATCAACGCTTGTGAGTCTGTTCGCATTGTCATACTGGTAATTGGCCGTGGACGGTAGACCGTCGACCACACTTTCCTGCGTCAAACGATTCCCAACGGAGTCATAAGCGTAGTGATAAAAATCGCCTGTGGAGTAATCCGCGGAGGTTAATCTATATAATGGATCGTAGGCATAGTCAATTGTTGTAGTGGTATTCTGCTGTTGGAAGAGATACGCAGGTGCATCCGATTTGAACTGCGATAGTGCGGGCAGTTTCAATGAGACCGCAAAGACTCCTTCTGGCAAATAGGCGAGTGGCGTTGAGGTGGGCGTGATCGTCTCTGCTGGGGATGACGTATCCGTTGGTGCAAGTTGTGCAATGATGGCTTGAGTCTGAGCAATCAGGTCATCGGCCGCTTCGACCGTTATTTTCTTGCCGCGCTGCGCCTCCACCTGATTTATGAAGGCTTGCAATTGATTCATCGCAGCGTTAACCTGTCCGCTTTCGAGTTTGTCCGCGGCATTATCCAGTTTGCTGTTCAAACTGTTTTGCAAATTGGATTCAATACTGCCATCCGCAACATAAGTATTGACTTCATCCATAACCGCAGTTACAGCTTGTGCAGGGGTAAAGGTTGCGGTTGCAGTGGGCGTTTCAGTAGGCGTCTCTGTCGGGTTAGATGTTTCGGTGGGCGTCGCGGTGTCCGTTGGGGTCAATGTAGGTGTCGCAGTTTCCGTCATCGTCCCTGTAGGGGACGGAGGTGATGTTGGCGTTGAAGTTTCCGTGGGAGTAAACGTAGCCGTAGGTGTGGGCGGCAGTTCAGGCGAGATTACATTTTCAATCGCCTGAACACGGTTTCCCCTGTAAATCCGTTTTCTCGCAAAAACAAATTTACTCGATTTTTCATGCCGATCAACTATTCAATTGTTAAAGTGTCAGGTAGCTAGATTATTTTCTAATAATATAGTCACTCTGGGCTTTCTTCAAATTTGTTTAAGAAATCAGTGAAAGAGTCCGCAAGCTTTGTTATTCCAACCATGGAATTGGGATTGTCATATGGGTGTTCATCATGATCTAGAAAGAAAATATTTCCCTTATTATCAGGCAATACACCCATGCAAATCGAATTACCAAGACCATCATCACCAATCGGAAGCATGGAAGCAGGAATCCCATAACGCTTCTCACTGGTGCATGTATTAAGCGAAAATATTTTTGCCTCCTCGTGTAACCCATAGAACTGATTCATCCTGCTGCCATCTTTTTGTGGCACTATCCAAAAAAAATCTGGAACAGGTTTTCCTCCATTATTTTCTAAAAGGAATTCTTCATAATCTTTTGGCAGTTTAACTCCAATCCTGGCCTCGAAATCATGTAAAGATTTAACAGACAGTTTTCCAAATGGATTGCCATCAAGGATTTTAGGGTTCATCGAAACATATCCTTTCTACTAATGAAATTGTCACAGCTTAGTGTCAACAACAATTACTTTTCATTGAGAAGATTCCCTTAAATTACTTAGACATAAACCGGTTGTTTATGAATTTCATGACGGAACCGGCATTTTTATTTTTTAGGCGTTAGTCATAATCGCGCTGTTTTCTACAGATAGAGGTTTATTGAAATGTTCATTACGGAAATCTACCGCTTGACAGAAGTTGTTCTAGAAAAGGAAAGATCTGTGCTCGGGTTGCCTTTGGGTTGACCCTTATAAATGTGGCCCATTCCAGTTCATATGCTCTAGACCAGTTCTGATGTGTTCCCATAGGGTTGCCCTCGACCCATCTTCCATATGCTGGATCATTAACATTAATCCCGCGTCCTTCTCCTGCAAACCATTGTCTGAATGTCCACGGAAAATTATGATGAGCTTGTGGTTGCACCATGTCGCTCGGTGGATTCCCCATCGCGGCACGTAAGGCGCCTCTATCCGTTGGTGGTCGTATTGCTGGATATTTTGCATTAACCCATTGCCACGGACTTCCACTTGCTTTCCATTGTAGTGCTCCAGTTTTTACCGCCATAAAGCTTAGAAGCGCACCTGCTGCAGCGAAAAGTATGCGTATTGTTGTGCATAGAGTTGATCCTGTTTCGTTTCTTATTATCTTGTAAGTCTGGTATATATCATATAAAGACATACCCATACCGACAAGGCCAACTACAATTAAGGCGCTAGGCCCTATTGCGCCCAATGCACCAAATGCAGCGCCTATAACTGCTCCTCCTACCGCAAAGTGCTTTTTCCATTCATCTCGCGACATGCTCAACGCATCTTTCTGCATTTCACATCCGCATTTTCCGGTGAGCGCAAGATCATAGGTCATGCAACCATAAAGGTATCCTGCGCCATATCCAATCGCACCAGCTACCAATGCTCCCCCTAACATCCTCAAAGCTACTGCGACTACTGCTGGAATAGCTATCTGACCGCTTGGATCTACATAGTATAGCGGGTTAGCATTTGCATATGTCCATTTGTTGTATGTAATAGGTTGATGCTCATCTCCCTCCCACGTATCACGGCTGACAAAGCGTCCATCTACAGGGTTGTAATACCTGGCCCTGAGATAGATCAACCCATTCGCGTCGCTGGTTTCCCCCGTAAATCCGTAGACGGATTGTCCATTCCCATCGGACGATATTGTGTCTCCATACGGATCATACGATTTTGCAAGGACAATATCTCCATTGTTTGCAGTGAGTTGTCTTACGCTTCCTAAAGCATCTCCCATAAAATATTCTGTTTCAGTATTCGTTTGCGAGATTCGTCCAAGCCCATAAAGATAGGTACGTTCTCCATCATCCAAAACTTGAGTCAGTCCAGCATTCAAATCCAGCGTGTACTGAACTCCGTTTTGAGTGAGCCTATCGCCTAATCCATTGTAACTATATGAATCCGTCGCGTTGACCGAGATCAACCGATTCGCAGAATCATAGGCATATTCATTCTGTCCATCATTCAAGAGATTCCCGTTTGCATCAAACGTGTAATTGACTCCGTCCACACTTGCCAAACGATTGGCATTGTCATACTGGTAATTGACCGTGGACGGCAGACCGTTGACGGTGCTTTCCTGCGTCAGACGATTGCCAACTGAATCATACGAGTAGTGATAGAAATCTCCCGTAGAATAATCAGCAGAGGTTAGTCTATACAGCGGATCGTAGGCATAATCAATCGTTGTAATGGTGTCCTGCTGCTGGAAGAGAGAAGCAGGCGCGTCCGATTTGAACTGCTGCAAGGCGGGCAGTTTCAGTGAGACCAGGAAAACACTCTCGGGGAGATGGGCCAATGGGGTTGCGGTGGGTGTCAATGTCTCCGCAGGTGTCAGTTGCGCAACAATGGCTTGCGTCTGCGCGATCAAGGCATCCGCAGCTGCTTCGCTGATCTTCTTGCCGCGCTGCGCCTCTACCTGATTAATGAAGGCTTGCAATTGGTTCATCGCAGCGTTAACCTGTCTGCTTTCGAGGTTGTCTGCTGCATTATCGAGTTTGCTATTCAAACTGCTTTGCAAATTGGATTCAATACTGCCATCCGCAACATAGGTATTGACTTCATCCATAACCGCGATCACAGCTTGTGCAGCGGTAAAGGTTGCGGTAGCAGTGGGTGTCTCGGTAGGCATCTCTATCGGTGTAGCAGTATCTGGAGGTGTCGCAGTTTCCGTCATCGTCCCCGTAGGGGATGGAGTCAGTGTTGGTGTCGAGGTTTCGGTAGGCGTGAAAGTTGGGGTAGGTGTGGCAGTGGGCGGAATGGGATTGTGCACACTTTCAATGGCCTGTACTCGGTTGCCGACATTATCGTAAAGATATTGGAACGAAGACAGCAGCTCAAGTCCCTGCGCATGGGTGATTGACAAGAGTCTATTTGCATCATCGTAGGCGTAGTCAGTGTTGATATTATTGGGGCGCGCGATATTCGTTAATCGATTTGCAGCATCATAGGTGTATTGGACGATGGACACTTCGCCGCCGCTCAGTGCAGGCTCTCGACCTTCGACCGTTGTCAGGCGGTTGCCCGGATCATAGGCATAATTCACCTGTGTGCTATCAGGATAGTTGATGGCGGTTTTACTACCCGCCGCGTCATAGGTGTACTCCACGGTCTCCCCGAACGGGTCTGTGATGGCAGTGACCTGATTCCGCGCGTTGTATGCCCACGTGGTGGTGCCCAATTCGTCGGTCATGCTTAGGCGGCGACCGGCATTATCATAGGTAAAGTGGACGGTGGACGGTGGACCATAGACGATGTCTGTGAGTCGATTCGCGTCGTCGTATATATAGCTCGTTGTCGCACCGTTGGCATCGATCAGGGAGATGCGGTTGCCGACGTTGTCGTATCCATACGTCCAGGTATTGTCGAGTGCATCGCTCTCAGTGATCAGGCGGTTCAGTTCATCGTAAGCGAAGGTCGTCTCATGTCCGTTCGCATCCAGGATCGACAGGCGATTGCCATTCTCGTCATACGTATATTCCGTGCGTACGTTAGTTTCGTAGTTGGGTAGTTGGGCAGCTGAATAGTTTTCGATCACGGCGCTTAATCTTCCAAGCGCATCGTATTCGTAATGCGTTGCAATGCCTTCCGCATCGACTGTGGCAACAAGTTCGCCGCGCAGGTTGTACGACTGTGTCGTCTGGTTTCCAAGCGCATCGCGGTACACGATCGGCTGGTTAAGCGCGTTGTATGCATTCACGCTTGAATTGCCAAGCGCATCTGTCGAAACGATCAGGTTACCGGCTGCATCGTATCCGTTTGTGCTTGTCAGGTTGTTCGCATCGGTGAAGGTGATCGGACGATTAAGCAAATCGTACGCGGTGGTTGTCGTATGAATATTCGCATCTGTGACCGTGAGGCGGTTGCCTACGTCATCGTAAGTGAAGGAAGTTGAATTGCTTAACGCATCCGTTTGTGAAGTAAGTTGATTTAAGTTGTTGTACGCGAAGGAGACTGAATTATTGTTGGCGTCTGTGCGTATAAGGGTTTGCCCGAGCGCATCGTACGTTGTCGTGGAGGTGTGATCAAGCGCGTCGGTCACGGCCACGGTGCGGTTCAGTTCATCGTAAGCAAAAGTCGTTTCCTTGCCGTTCGCGTCCGTGACGGAAATGCGCCGCCCCAGCGTGTCGTATTCATAGGTGGTTGCGTTGTTGAGTGCGTCGGTAACGCTGATCTGCCTGCCAGCGGCATCATAAGCATACGTAGTGGCATTGCCGCGCGCATCAACAGTTTGGATGAGCTGGCCCGCTGCGTTATAGAAATTCTCGGTCTCGTTATTCAGCGGGTCTCTGGTGCGGATCAGTCGATTCAACGCATCGTACTCGTACGTCGTCTCATTACCAAGCGCGTCCTCTGTTGTGACGAGATTGCCCGATTCATCATAGGTGTTATGTGTCTGGCCGCCATTCGGCAGTATGACCATAATCACACGCTTAAGGGAATCGTACGTATAGGAGGTCGTCCGTCCCAATGTGTCGACCGTGCTGGCGACGGTTCCATCCGGGTTGTAATGGGTGGTTGTGGTGCCTTCAAGCGCGTCGGTTGTAGTGATCAAACGACCCACATCGTCATATTCGTATTCCGTCGCGTGGCTCAACGCATCGGTCGTCGAGATCAATTGCCCCGCCGCATTGTACGCATTGCTGCTGATATTCCCATCCGGGTCGCGGACTGTGATCAAGCGGCCCGCGTTGTCGTAGATGAATCGCGTGGCCCTGCCCAACGTATCGGTGACGGAAATCAGATTTCCTCGCACGTCATACTGATAGGATGTGACGATATTCCATTCGTCATCCTCGTTTTGGGATTTGCTCGCGTCATAATTCTGCGTGATGCCCGTCAGGCGTCCTGCGGCATCGTATTCGCTGTGAGTCACGCGCCCCAGTGGGTCAGTTGAGTTGATCAATCGTCCAAGCGAGTCATATGAATAGCCCCATGTATTGCCAAGCGCGTCTGTCATTGAGATGCGCTGTCCGTGCGAATCATAGGTATACGAAGTCGTATGATTCAACGGGTCTGTTACAGACGCCAGGAATCCTTCGGCCGTGTACGTGTAGGTCGTGGTCTGGTTCAGGGCATTCGTTGTGCCCGTTAAATTGATACCTGTGTATGCAAATGTAGTCAGAAAGTCTCGCGGGTCAACTATCGAAGTGGGCAGGTTAAGCGAGTTGTATGTGATATCCGTCTGGTTGCCTTCCGCATCAAGCACACGCGTTAAGTTTGAACCGTCCGCGCTCCAGGTGAGGTCCGTGGTGTTGTTATTCGCGTCGGTCATGGTTGCCGGCCTGAAATTTGTGTCGTAGGTCTTGGTGGTTTCGCCAAGCAATGGGTCAGTTGTTTGCGAAAGCGCATGTTTGTCATTATATTCGTGCGTCTGTGTGTTACTCAGGGCATCGTAGATCGTAGCGCTGCCATCCGCGTTATACGTGACTTGCGCGATCAAATTGCCTTCCCCGTCGTACTGACGCCAGGCGCGTCCCAGGGTATCGTAATCGGTCAATACAACCGTTTCTCCACCCGGGTCGATCATTTGTGTCATGCGGTGGTCAGAATCGTAAACGTAGGTCCATGTCTGCCCGAGCACATCTGTCGTTGAGACCAGATCACCGGCTGCATCGTAACCGTACGTGACCTGCCGTCCTGCATGATCACTTACCTGATTAATTCTTCCCGAAGCGTCATATGCAATGGAGATATATCGCTGCGCATTATCCGCATTAATTTGGATCAGGCGGCCATTGCCGTCATACACATAATTAAAGGCATGCCCTTCGGGATCCAGGCGCTGGGTTTGCCTGCCTTGCGCATTAAAAATAAATTTGGATTGATCCGAGGCGGTCACCGTATAAACATTGCTTGCATAGGTCAAAGAAGCAAGTACGCCGGGATCGGGCTCGAACGTCCCGTTCGATTTATATTCAAAACGGTAGCGATTGCCTGTTTTTCCCTGCATGCTGATATAGCCGGGTTGCCCGCCCGGCTCGGCCGGGAAGATCAACCTGGGATTCTGGTTATTCGCCCAACCGTAACCCATCGGTGAGATGTGTGAATCTACGGCTGAAGAAGAGTATTGACGCTGGAAGATCAAATCACCCGCGGACGTGGGGACTGACAAGTCCACATTGCCGAATGAAAAACCGCCGGTGCGCGTATTGATCGGGTCACCGCATTCCCCTTGTGTGCCGCCACAGGAAGTAGTTGATATGTTGCCATCCGATTCGCCGGCATTGCCGAACTTGTAATCCGTTCCAAAGTCGACCGATTGGTCTTGTATCTCCTTCGGCAGATTTCCATAATAGAAATCGATCTGGACGGTCATTGTGTCACTTGAGGGCCAGTCTGCTGCTTTTGTAAAATCCCAACGGAACCGATAATCCGGGTATCTAACCTGCGCCATTCCCTCCCACTCGATAACGAGGTTGGAATAACTGGCAACGTATGCCACCGGCGTGGTCGCGATCAATTGGTTGTAATAGGTGCTGCCGCTCACGGCGAAGAATTTCAAATAATCGGTAATCTTGTTCTTTGGGCAGCCCCTGCAATAATAGGTTTCGCTGTGCGAAACGACCGCGCGCCAGGAGACAGGAATATTGACATTGGATGGTTTCAGATAGGCGTAGAAATAATTACCATAGCCTCCTGAATACGTCAAACGCAGGTGTTTCCCAGGCTCGATGATCTGGCAGACTACACCGGATCCCTGGCCTGGGCAGCTCAATACATCGAAGGAGTCGGACTGCTGCGCAGGTTTTTCCGCTGATGTCTCTTTTACTGTATTTTCATCATCCGGGCGTACAGCCGTCACCGGGCTTGGCTGTGAGTATGTTTCAGGGACGTTTTTTGTGTGTACCGCATTTGGGGCATCTGCCTCAGCTTTTGTCGATTCCGCACTCAACGCAGTGACCGTAACAACATTGGACAATAGCAACGAGACGGTCGTTACGATGTTGAGCATTAATTTAAAAAAAGATTGGGCTAAAAACGATTTCCTGCCATGAATTAACCTGGACATATAAATGCTCCCTAAATAATGGTTTTCCAGGTTTTGGGCATACGATCATACACCCCCTGGGGATGGAATCTAATTCCGGGGTGAGAGTATATGGTCCATCGAATGAATAGTCAACCTGAATTCTAATGTGGTTCCCGCCGTTCCTCATACGCTTGCCCTTTATTTAATCTGCGCCAACTACCTCAGAACCAAACAACAAAAAACAGCCTCTTGTGAAGACTGTTTGTAGAGTGACCGACCTGGGACTCGAAATATCCCCCCTGCCGAAGGTCCTCGTAGAGGGCGGGGACGCAGAACCAACAATAAAAAACATGACTCACCCCGAAATTAATCTTCGCGGGTGAGTTTTTGTTTTAAAGGCAAAGGGGACGCTGATAAACGCAGAAAACGCGGATTTTTTGCTTTGATCAGCGTAAATCCGCGTTCATCAGCGTCCAAAATTAGATTTGGGGATAATTATGTTTCAGTGACCGACCTGGGACTCGAACATCGTACCCGCCGAAGGTCCCCCGAGCAGAGCGAGGGGGATAGGGTATAACATCTCCCCTGCGGAGGCCCAGAAACAAAGAAGTGACCGACCTGGGACTCGAATAACATCTCCCCTGCGGAGGCCCAGAAACAAAGAGTGACCGACCTGGGACTCGAACCCAGAACCAATTGATTAAGAGTCAATTGCTCTGCCAATTGAGCTAGTCGGCCGTTCTTGCGGACGGAAATTATACTCGAAAGAAAATGAGTGTCAATTGCAGCGCTTACAGGATCTGCTCCAGGATCGTCGGGTCCTTGATCTGGTCATCGCGCGCAAGCAGCACCACCTTCGATACGATCTCGGCGGTCTTGGGGTCGTTATCCACGAACGGCAGAAAGATCCTGCCGCGCTGCTGCGCATGGACGGGGATGATGCATAGCGCGCCGCCCGGTTGTTTATGCACCACGCCGCTCCCCAGGTTAACGTTGTAATTCGATATCTTCCCGTTGATCAGCACATGCTTTTCAGATAGCTGCACGTTGGACAGGTTTAGCAAAGTACAGGTCTCACGCATCAAGGCGGCGCGCGCCTGTATCGAGGATGCCGACGATTCCGGGTCGATGCCGCCCGCGTGCGCCACGCTCACCACCAGGTCGAGATCGCGCATTACCTCGCTGAAAATGCGCGGCGGTATCTGCGCCAGAGGCACGGGCTCCCATGCCCCGCGCTTTGTGAAGACAACAGCTTCGATCGTCAGGCCCTCCACTTCGGCAGGCGTGTACATCCCTTGCAGGAACCCCACCCTGGCGGAGATCCCTTCGGCGTGAAAAGTCCTTTGCACTCCCTCGCTGGGGTCAACCACCCAGCCGCGCGCGCCAAACAAGGCCACGGCCTGGCGCGGGTTTACCTGATGCCCGGCATACCTTCGGGAGAGATTCCCCTCGTCTTTTTCGGTGGAGGTCAGCGCGTACAATTCACGGAATACCTGTTTGAAGGGCTGGATGCGTTCTGCCAGAAAACACTCGCGCTGCCAACGATCCCATTCCCCGTTCTCCAGCAGATCGATCGGATGTGCGATGCGCAAGCGGTCTGCATCGGCCAGGCGGGTCTCCTTTCCATCATGGGAATACAAGGCCGCGCCGTTGCGGATGGGATATCCCATGGTTTCCGCTGAAATGAAAAGCAGCTGCTCGATCATCGTCTTCAACATCGGGTGTTGGAACAGAGTCTTCAATTCGGCCACCGTAAATTCATCCCCGCGGCACATGGTCTGCTCGAGCGACATGCGCATGCGGCTTACCTGGCGGTCGAGCTTGTGTTTCCTTTCCAGGAGGGCGGCAACCTTCTCGTTCTTTTTGATCGCTGCAGGGATCGTCTTGACGGGTTTGCCGTTTTTGTGAAACTCGAGATTTGGTTCACCGAGGTCGTTGATCTCAAGCGTGACCTGAAGATCGTCGAGGTTCACCTTTACCGGCCCGGACGACAGATCTGCAACGGCCTCGATCTCCATGGCCCATTCCAGCCGCTGCGGGTCGGCATACCCGGCAGTGCGCGCCAGGTTTTGCATCCCGATCGAGACCGCAAGTTTCTCGCTTGCCTGGCGCTGGGAGCCGAACTTCTTTCCGGTCCGTAAAAACTCCTGCATCACTTCATAACGGCGCAGGATCTCATTCTTTTGACTCTTTTTATCCGGGAGCGGGATCAACCCCAGGGCGCGCGCCGAATCCTGATGACGTTTCTTCACGATCCGCTCGGCAGCCTGCTCGGTGTTCATTCGTCCCAGCATCGCGTCGGAGAACAGACGCGCACGCGTATGCCCGATACCGCCCGAGGTATACAAAGCCGCTTTGTACAATCGATCCCAGCGTTCCTCGCCGATCTCGGAGTACACTTTATGGAACCAGGCCACATCCACGGCCCCATCCATCAGGTCATTGGCAGAGAGCGGGGTATATTCGGTGATGCGCGCGGCCCACTCCTCACGGATCTCGCTCTCCACCGTCCACTGCCTGTCTTTCGTATGCGCGTACAGCCACCAGACGGCATCGTTTAAATGATCCCAGCCCGTCACACGCTGGACGTGTCCCACCCACTGCGGGGCATAAACGGCGAGTTCGATCAACCGCTCTTCGGGGATTTGATGATCGCGCGCCTGCCGCACAAAGTCCTCGACCGCTTCGCCTTCGACGGGATAGCTGTTCCTGATCAAGTGGCTGAACACTCCCGAGCGGCTTTGACCGTACCCATAACCGCGTTCGAAACCGGCATCCCCAAGCGCAACCAGCATGCGAAAGAGATTCTTTATCCCCGGAACAGATCGGATACTGCGCGATGCAGCCGTTGCCGCCGTGGGCAGCTCGCCGCGTCTGCACTCCACATCCAGGATGCGCTCACGGCAGGCATCCACCACCTCCCTGAGGACAGGGAACCTCTCAACATCGGCAAGCTGCTGGGAACGCAGCCTTTTTACACTGTATTGATTTAAGAGATAAAACCCGTATCCACCAAAGCGCACCAGTTTGCGCGGCCCCAGGAACATATGGAACAGGTCGTCGCGCGTGGCTGCGCCGGCCTGATATGCAAACAACGCGTCATCAAGCATTGCATACTCGCCCGGAACGCCGGGCTCGGGTTCATCCAGCCAGCGCACAACGTTCCACAAACGCGCGTGATGTTCATCCTTCCATGAATCAAAACGCAGCTCGCGCTGCCAGCGCGCAATATCCAGGCAGGCAAGTTTATGGTAATTCAAGGAGCGGTTTTTTTCATTCCCGTACGCCTGCTTCACTTCTGTTAGTTCCGAATATGGAATCCTGCCAACAGATTCCTCAAGTGCATCCAGAATAAAATCGGTCTCACCCGCCGCAGGATGCGCCCAGATCAGCCATTCAACCATCGCACGGATAATTTCGACGTAATTCAACTTGAAATCCGACGGAATGTCGAAATGCCCCTGCAGTTCCTTCGTGATCCCATTGTTCACCGGCCGGGAAAAATCCACCCTCGATGGGCTGAAAATGGATATTGCGATCAGCGCCCGCATCAATTCAAACCCGTCTGCGTCGCGCAGGTCCTGCGGCCGGGCCAGCCACCATGTTTCAGAAATATCCTTCAGTGGAAAGCCGGAAAGATCGGTTTGAAGTAAGGTGTTGGGGCCGTACAGCATCCATCTCCAGCGAATATTGCCGAGCAGTTCGGTGGCTTTTACATCCCCCTGCTCGATCTCTACAACATCATTTCGGTGCTCCTGCACGAGGGTATCGATGGACTTTAAACATGCAACTGCGGCCGGGCTCCCCAATTTTATTTTCGACAGCAGACGCGTGAGCGCGCCAGGTTTTACAGGGACGGGCTTCGTAAGGTTTTGCAGGTCCGCCAACCCAAGCGCATCGTCAAGCGTGTACGTCTCAACCGATTCTGCCAGTATTTCACCAAGCAGAACCGTTTCAGCGACGGTTAAAGCCTGGCGTTGTTGGTGTTCGAGAGCGAACGATCGGGCTTGTTCAAGGATGCGATCCTTTTGTTTGCATTCCCTCAACAGCTCAAGCGCGGCCAGCCGCTGTTTCTCCCCTTTATGCCGCATCAGCCTGTGAAGGCTTTCGACCAGTTGCTTATCTGGCAGGTTCAACAAAAGCTGAATAATCCCTCTTCGCAGGTCCTGGGATTGCCGCGAAAGCAGACCTTCCAGCTTCACGGCGTCTGTTTCACTCAAAGCAATTCCATTCAGCGCCTTCAGGGCCTCTTCACGAACGCCGGGGCTTGGGTCACCCACGAGCGATAGCAGGGTTTGCAAAATCTCTCCATCCTTTTGCCTGGACTCCGTCAACAGATGGGCAACCCTTCCGCGATCGCGTGGGTTCATCGTCGATAAATAAGGGATCAGGCACGTGGCAGAGCGCTTCCCGAGACAATCGATCAATCTCCCGGTAACCTCCTCACGGTCAAGTAAGATCGGAAGCCACTCCCAAACAAGCGGCTTCAAATTATTTTGCTTGTGCTGGATGCGAGGCAGCAGTCGCTCAAGGCGTTCGAACAGGTCGCTGCCGGAAAGCAGGTCATTGCCGTAATCCCATACGTTTAAATTCGTAAGGGCGCGGGCCGGAATGCGCAGATCTTCATCGTCCAGCGCGCGCAATAGTTCCGGAAGACATTCCTGCAGATTCATTTGCGCCAGCAGGTGAACTGCAACAAATCTTTTTTCAACATCGGCTGAATGGGACAGATCCACGGCAAGCGGAAGCGCGGTCAACACATCGTCAAACGCCAGAGCCCACAAGGCATAGTAAATGTCCTGCGCTTCTCCCGTCTTCACCGCCTGTTCACATTCAGACCGGGAATCCAGGTAGTGAAGAAGCTGCCCCAGAGTTCTGTTTGTGACTTTTGGATTCACCCCTTCAAAAGGCAGGCCAAACCAGACGCTGAAGGCCCGCATCGACGCGCTGAAACGGCTGAGGTTGTTATCCACCACGACCCGCAACATGCTGCGAAAAGCCTGCGAATGTGCTTCATCAATTGACTCAAGGATCACCTGACGAAGACCTTCCTCCCTCTGCGCGGCGAGCAGCATTCTTTCGACATGCTCCCAACCCTGCGCGCGCGCGGAACATAGAAGCCCTCTGACAACATGGTGGCCCATCATGCCCGTCTCATGCGTCCCATTTGCAGAGGAGATCAAAATTTCGAACGTTTCATCGCCCGTTTTCCCACCTGCATCAATGGTCGCGGCGAACAGGGTTCCCAACACGTCTGGGGCCAAATACCCCAAATGAGCCGCCCATGAAGCAAACCACACCACGTCCTGATGCTCATATCCCTTTGTGAGATGAGCAAGCCTTTGCAACCATGCAGTTCTTGCTTCGAGCAATTTCTGTGCGGGGTTGCGAAATGGACGACGGTAATGACCTGCCTGATAGGGAAGATGGTCGAAAAAATCCCAGGTCGCCTCCGCGAAAGAGGCAATCCCGGGAAACAATGCCGCGAACAAGGCCTGTCTATTCTTTGGGTTTAGTTTTGCGAGTTGATCCAACGGCTGGCTGCGAGCATGCCAATTCCAGCCGTATTCCTGATAAAGTTTCTCCCAGACCGGCCCGGCTTGAATGAGGATCTGGCCCATGGACGAAATATCCGTCTGTAATTTTCCAAGCCTGGCAAGTTGTTTGGTTGCGGAATCCGGATCATAAAACGATCTTAACCGCTCCTGCGCTTCCTCTTTGGAGATCATCGGTTTAACCTCCCACGAGAGCGGTCAACCTCAGAAAAACAACCTTGCTGTCGGTTTTTAGAAAAACTTCGCGGTCCAGGTCGGTCTGCTGGACCTCGTCAATGAAAACAAAGTACAAACCATCCATAAAGGCCTGCAAGGCCACACCCACCGCCTCTTCCAGGTCCACGGTCTGCCCGAGATCGCGCTCTCCTGGATCCACCTTGCCGGTTTTGGCACCCTGCTCGATATCCTGCCTGCTCATCACCAGCGCCAGCTTACGTTCCTGTTGCCGGGTCCGAAATGCATCCACTTCCCTGGCAACTATGGAACTGATAAGGTCGCGCAACTTCAGGCTATCCCCTTTATTTTCTCGCGCGGGTGGTAATTCGATGCGCCAATCAGAAAAGACGGGCCGCTTCTGACCAGCCACCTTTCCCTCAACTGTGAAGGTAATAGACATGAGCGCCTCCTTGTAACCTGCCGAATAATTTCCATTATACAGGAATAAAAAGCGGAGATGCATGATCTCCGCTTTGCCTGATACACATTTGAAATTTATCTCATTTAAATAGCGCAGTGCTTGCCAGCAGGAACAGCCACTGCGGGACGAGGCTCAGCCCCACGGTTGCGATCGCAGTGGAGATCACGGTGAAATTCAACCCAAAGTCGCGTTCGGCAAGAGGCTCCCCTTCGCGCATGTACATATTGACGACAACACGCAGGTAATAAAAAGCGGAGACCAGCGAGGTCAGCACACCGATGACCGCCAGGCCAATGAACCCGCCTTCAATAGCCGTGCGGAAAAGATAGAACTTGCCCACCATCCCAAGCGTGGGAGGGAAACCGATCAGCGAGAGCATAAATACAGCCATCGACGCGGCCAATATCGGATACTTGCGCGCCAGGCCGGCGAAATCTGTGATCTCGAGTCCCACTCCCCCCGCTTTTTCAAGCGCGATCACAACGGCCCATGCGCCGAAGTTCGTCACCGCATACGAGATGAGATAGAACAGACCGGCCGCGACCGAATCCGCGGCGACGGCCGAATTCCCATAGGGGACGAAGGCCATCAGGATGTAGCCGGCATGCGCGATACTGGAATACGCCAGCATGCGTTTGATATTTGTCTGTGAGATGGCGACGACGTTGCCGACGATCATGGTCAATGCGGACATGGCCCAGAAGACCCCGGTCATATCTGCCGAGAGGGATGGGAAGGCCGTGACAAATACGCGGAACAAGGCGGCAAAGCCGGCGATCTTCGCGCCCGCAGACATGAACGCTGTCACCGGGGTGGGTGCACCCTGATACACGTCCGGGGTCCACATGTGGAAGGGGACCGCCGCCACCTTGAAGCCGAAACCGATCAGGAGCAGGGCCGCGCCGATGGTCAGGAGCAGGCTGGGGGTCCCGTTGGAAGCGGCGATGATCCCACTAAACGAGGTCGACTCTGTCGCGCCGAAGATCAGCGCAGTTCCATACACTACAAAGCCGGTCGCGAACGCACCCAGCATGAAATACTTCACACCTGCTTCTTCCGATGCATCGTCCCGAGAAAACGCGGCCAGCACATACAACGGGATGGAAAGCAGTTCGAGTGCGAGGAAGACCATGATCAAGTCTGTGGCCTGCGCCATGAGCATCATGCCGGTCACACTGAAGAGCAACAATGTATAGTATTCGCCGCGCTCAATACCCATGCGTCGGGCATATCCGTAAGCCACCGCGATCCCAAACAAGCCGCTCAACAGCAGGATGATATTGATGAACGTGGAGAAACCATCGAGGACCACCATGTCGCTGAAACCAGTATTCTCCTGTCCAACCTGCGCAATAGTGACAATCAAGGTGCCGAGTAGGCCCACCACAGAAAGGATTGCTGTAATGGCCTTCCAACCCTTTGGGATGAAGAGGTCCACCAACAGAAGCAAGGTGGTCCAGCTGATGAGAATGATCAGCGGCAAGATGGTGGAATAATCATCAATCGTAAGTTGCGGCATGTTAGCTCGTTAGCTTTTAGTTAGTGGCTATTAAGGAACCAGTGGCAAACCAGCAAGCAGTTTGCCTACGGCTGGGGCCAGGATGTTGAAGAACGGCGCGGGATACAGGCCGATCCAGAACATGAATATGATTAGCGGGACCATTGTGATGATCTCGCGCCAGTTCAGGTCCCTGAGTGCGTGCTCGTGTGTCACTTCACCGGGAGGGCCGAGGAAGACCTTCTGGAACATGTACAGAATGTAGATCGCAGCCATGATCACGCCAAGCGCGGAGATGCCCGCGAACCAGGGTCCACCAAAAGCTGAGTAAGCACCGTTATCCAAACCTGCACCGAAGGCGCCAAGCAAAATGGTGAACTCACCGACGAAACCGTTCAGGCCGGGCAGACCCATCGAGGAGAGCGATGCGATCAACATGATGCTCCCGAAAACGGGCATGATCTTCCACAACCCGCCATAGACTTTTATCTCGCGTGTATGCGTCTGTTCGTAGACCATGCCGATCAGCAAAAACAACGCGCCGGTGCTGATGCCGTGATTGACCATTTGTAATATCGCGCCGGCAACCCCTACTTCGTTGAGCGCGAACAGGCCAAGCATCACGAAACCCAGATGACTCACTGATGAATACGCGACCAGCTTCTTGATATCCGTTTGCGCGTACGAAACCGCCGCGCCGTAGATGATACCGATGGTCGCGAACAACGCGATCCATGGCGCTGCCTGTACAGTTGCTTCAGGGAATAACGGGATGTTGAAGCGCAGGAAACCATATGTACCCATCTTCAACAATACACCCGCCAGGATCACCGAGCCGGCCGTGGGCGCTTCTACGTGCGCGTCGGGCAGCCACGAATGCAGCGGCCACATCGGCACCTTGATGGCAAAGGCGGCAGTGAAGGCCAGGAACAACCATAATTGAACGTTTGGGGCAATACCACCCATTGTGATCAATTCCGGAACGGAGAAGGTCTTTCCATATATGCCGAGCCATAAAATGGCGACCAGCATCAAAATGGAGCCCGCCATGGTATAGAGAAAGAACTTGATCGCGGCGTACACGCGGCGCGGGCCGCCCCAGATACCGATCAGGAAATACATCGGTACAAGTGTGAACTCCCAGAAGATGTAGAACAGGAACAGGTCCTGCGCGAGGAACACGCCCGTCATGCCCACTTCGAGCAAAAGGAAGAAGACCATGAAGTCCTTGACGCGGTCTTCGACGGCGGTCCATGTGCACAGGATCGAGATCGGCGTGAGGATCGCGGTCAGCAGCACGAGCAGGATGCTCAAGCCGTCCACGGCGAGGTAATAATTGATGTTCCAGCCTGCTACTTGGATCCACGGATAGTTGGCTTCGAGATGGAGGATGCCCGGGGCTTGTGCCTCGGCTGCATAAAACCCTTGAAGCACCCAAAATGAAATGAGCATCGTAACCAATGACGTGCCCAGCGCCGTCCAGCGGATCGCAGCTTTGGACTCTGCGTTCATGAACAGGATCACAAGCACGCCCAGGAGCGGGAAGAAGGTGACGAGCGTAAGAGGTTGTAAAATAAATTCCATGTTCTATCCTCAATTGCCCTGCTCCGTCGGGGTCTGAGACCCCTGACGAGCGGGGCGGAGATTACTTCAACAATAAATATCCCAGAATTAAGACGACACCCAATAAGACCGAGAGCGCGTACGAGCGCACGAATCCGTTCTGGACCTTGCGTAGGGCCGCCGAGACCCCTTGTGTGACCGAGCCCCAACTGTTAAAGAAGGCGTCGATGCCCTTCTGATCGGCGTAGCGGTTCAATATAGTATCGCTGAACCAGTTATAGCTCCCAGTAATGACCGTGTCGTGCACAAAGTCGTGCCAGAAGCGCCAGTCGATCACGTCCGCGAGGAAATAGGATATCTTCGTGAACGGGTTGACGATGAGGGCTTGATAGACCTCGTCCACAAGCCATTTGCTTTCCATTCCGATGAAGATCGGGCCGAGCGGCTTCTTCAGCGGGTCCGCCTGATCGGGCTTCGCCAACGGCTTGCGCCCATAAATAAACCACGAGATTAGGATCGCGAGCAATGCAAGACCTGTGGAGATGCCGGCAATGGTCATGTCAAGCCCAAGCGCTTCCACTTCACCGATGGTGTGTTCAAGCCAGTGACCGAGGTTATGAAAGCCGTCGAACGGCAGGTTGAGCGCGCCGCCAAAGATGGATAGGACCGCGAGGATCATCAACGGGACCGTCATCACCTTCGGGCTTTCCTCTGCGTGCGCGGCGGCTTCCGTGCGCGGCTCGCCGAAGAACACCATCCACACCTGACGTCCCATATAAAAGGCCGTGAGGAACGCAGCGATGGTCAGCAGGATATAAATAGCCGGGAAATGCAAGCTGGCGTCGAGCAGGATCTCATCCTTGGACCAGAAGCCCGCGAACGGCGGGATGCCGGCCAGCGCCAGCGTACCGATCATGTACAACCAGAATGTCACCGGCATGGTCTTGCGCACGCCACCCATGTTACGCATATCGCCTGGGTCGAATACTTCACCGTGTTCGTCGTGCGCGTCGGCGTGATGTTCGTCCTTCTTTTTGAGTAACTTTCGCTTTGGCTTTTCATCGTGATGTGCATGGGCGAGATGATGATGACCGCGCTCGAGCCCAAGCAGCACCGAGCCAGCTGCGAGGAACAACAAGGCCTTGAAGAAGGCATGCGTGATCAGGTGAAACATGCCCGCTACATAAGCACCCATGCCTACCGCGGCGACCATGAAGCCGAGCTGTGAAATGGTGGAATATGCCAGTACTTTTTTGATATCGTACTGGCCTACGGCGATGGTCGCGGCAAACAGCGCGGTGATCGCGCCGGTCATGGCCACAACATGCTGTGCCTCAGGCACAAGTGAATAAAGAGGAGCGGAACGCGTCACGAGATACACACCCGCGGTCACCATGGTCGCGGCATGGATCAATGCCGAGACGGGCGTCGGGCCGGCCATCGCATCCGGCAGCCACACATGTAACGGGATCTGTGCGGACTTGCCAGCCACGCCCACCAGTAGGAAAAGCGTGATCGCAAGGATGATTTCCGGCGGGGCCGTCTTTGCGGCTTCGAACACGGCATCGAACTGAAAGCTGTTCCCCAGGTGCCAGAACATCAGGAAGCCAGCAATAAGAAAACCGAAGTCGCCGATGCGGTTGACGATGAAGGCCTTCTTGGCTGCATCCGAGTTGGCCCAGGATGGACGTGCAAGTGTGTCCATTTCGAACCAGAAGCCGATCAGCAGGAACGAGCACAGCCCCACGCCTTCCCAACCGACGAAGAGCATCAGGTACGAATCACCGCTGACCAATATCATCATCGCGGCAATAAAGAGATTCAAATAAATAAAGAAACGGCGGAAACGGCCTACGTCGTTCTTGAAACGCACATCCTCGTGCATATAGCCGATCGCATAGATGTGGATCAGGGTCCCCACACCCGATACAACGAGCATCATCGTGGTGGAAAGTGAGTCGATGCGGAAGGTCCAATCGAGGCTGAGGTTCCCGATATGGATCCACTCTGCGAGCTGCCAGCGCATGACCTCGCCATGATGAACAGATACAGAATATGCAAGCAGTACCGAAACGACGAACGCCGCGCCGGAAGCAGCACTCGCGACCGCGCCGATCGTGTTCTCACTGAACCGCCTGCCAAAGATGGCGTTGATCAGCAAGCCAATGACGGGAAAGAAAACAAGCCACGGGGCCAAAAAGAAAAATCCTGAATTGAGCGTTTCGTATAAATGCATATGCTTATCCGTAATCAGGCTGCTCCTGCCGCCGTCCTCGGCGGCGAGACGCCGCCTTGAGCAAAATGGATTATCCCTTCAAGGAATTCAACTCGTCGATATTGATGCTCTTCTTTGCCTTGAAGATCTGAACGAGTAAGGCGAGGCCCACGGCCACTTCCGCGGCAGCCACGGCAATGACGAAGAACACGAAGATCTGGCCGCTGAAACTATCATATACGCTGGCATAAGCCACGAATGCCAGGTTCGCGCCGTTGAGCATCAACTCGATGGACATGAAAATGATCAGCGGGTTACGGCGGATGAGCACACCGAGCGCGCCGATGACGAACAGCACCGCGGAAAGGGCAATGTAATAATCGACCGGCACCATCAGCGTTGCGCTCCTTTTTCCGGCTTGCTCAGAACGATCGCGCCGACCATCGCAACCAATAGCAGGATGGAGGTCACTTCAAAAGGCAGAAGAAATTGATCGAATAGGTTCAGGGCCATCTTGCGCAGGCTCTCCATCGAATTCAACGAGGCATCCGGCGATGTCGTGGTCACATTCAGTTGTGCGCGCGAGAAAATAATGTAAATGGATTCCACGGTGAGGATGACGGCCAGCAGCGCAGCCAGCGGTCTCTGCCACGGCAGGGACTTGGACGGGGCCAGTTCATCCGTTCCCAATAGCATGATCACGAACAGGAACAGCACCATGATCGCGCCGGCGTACACGGTGATCTGGGCCATCGCGATAAACGGCGCGCCCAGCAGCAGGTAGAACACGGCCACCGTGACAAAGTTCAAGACCAGGAACAACGCCGAGTACACCGCGTTGCGGCTGAACAACATGCCCAGGCCGGAAGCAATCGCAACAAGCGCAAGGACGAGGAAGACGATCAGGTCAACGGTCATCGTTCCTAATCCTTGGGGTCTTTCATATCCGGAACGGAACGCGTATAAATACCAGGTGGCACCTTTTGCGGGGTAAGCAACTCAACCGACGCAACAGGTTCGAGCAGCATCTCCTTGGGGTAGATCGCCTGCTTGCGATCCGTAAATGAGAGTTCATAGTTATCGCCGAGGATGATGGCCTCGGTGGGGCAGGCATCCTCGCAAAACCCACAGAAGATGCAGCGCAGCATGTTGATCTCGTAGGTCGAGGCATATCGTTCGCCCGGCGAGAAGCGTTTGTCATCCGTATTCTCGGCGGATTCCACGAAGATCGCGTCCGAAGGGCAGGCTGCCGCGCACAGCGAGCAGCCGATGCATTTTTCCAGGCCGTTGTCGTAACGCTTCAATACGTGCCGGCCGCGGAAGCGCTGGCTGACGGGCCGTTTCTGTTCCGGATATTGCACGGTTACCGGCCGCTCTGCCATGGACTTGAACGTTTGCCAGAGGCCGCGCGAAAGTTGAATTAATGGATCAAGCACGCCCATGAGATTTTCTCCTCAAGTCACGATAAACGAAGGCAATTGCCACCAGCAGGCAGATGATGGAAAGAACGGGAATGCCCGCGATGAACAACTGGTTTTTATAGAGCTCATCCAGCAAAATGCCTGTCGCAGTAATAAAGACCACTGCCAGGGAAAGCGGCAGAAGGATCTTCCAGCCGAATGACATCAAGCGGTCATAACGAATGCGCGGCCAGGTGGCACGCACCCAGATCATGACAAAGAGCAGGACGAAGACCTTGGCGAATAAATACAAGGGTCCAAGCAGTGGATATTGTTCAACCCCCGGGCCAAGATACCCGCCAAAGAACAACGTCGCCATGATCATCGAGATCACGATCATCTTCTGATATTCGGCCATAAAGAATAATGCGAACTTCATGCCGGAGTATTCCGAGTGATACCCGGCTGTCAATTCCTGTTCGGCTTCCGGCATATCGAACGGGGCGCGGTTGACCTCGGCAAGGGTGGCGATCCAAAAGATCAGGGCACCCACAGGTTGTATGACAACAAACCACAGTCCCTTTTGCTGTTCAACAATATCGACCAGATTCATCGAATTGGCGATCACGATCACAACCACCAGGGACAGCCCAAGCGCCAATTCATACGAGATCATCTGCGCGGAGGAACGGATGCCGCCGAGCATGGCGTATTTGTTGTTGCTCGACCAGCCGGCCAGCACAATGCCATATACCGCGATCGAAGCGATCGACATGATGTATAGAACACCCACATTGATGTTGGCGACATACATCGGGATCACACGGCCGAACAATTCAAATGAAGGACCGAGCGGCACCACCGCCGCGAGAATGAGCGAGGGCACCACCGTCAACACCGGCGCAAGGATAAAAACCACCTTGTAGACACTGCCGGGTGTGTATTCTTCCTTAAAGACGAGCTTGATCGCATCCGCGAACGGCTGCAACAGGCCGAATGGACCTGCGCGATTCGGGCCGATGCGCGTCTGCATGCGCGCCAGGGCACGGCGTTCAAACCAGGTAAGGACGATAAAGCCTCCCAACAGGATCAGACAAAGGATCAATCCCTTCAGCATCCACTCAAGCCACATCACCCAGTCCATATCACTTCACCTTCCCAGACCCGCTGCGCGTCTGGACGTGTGCAATCACGGGTTCGTGGATGGCAATGCCCATGCTGCGCGGCACCAGCGCCACACCCGTCGAAATACCATCGTCGATCTTCACAACCGCTTCGCCGCTGACACCATCGAAGCTGATCTTTATGTTTTGTCCGGCTTCCACGCCAAGTTTCTTCGCAGCAATGGAATGCAGCGAGATCATCGGTTCACCGATGCGCAGTGCAAGCAACTCTGCCATGGCGACCGTCACGCCGAGGTCATATAACTTGTTGACCGGCACCGCCATTAATTCCTTTTCCCTGGGACGAAGAACCGCTTCCTTGCGGACCTTGGGGATGCGCACCGGTCCCCCAACCTGCGCGATCGGGATGAGTTGTACGCCCACGCCGTGTATATTTTCATATGTCGTGCCGCCGTAATACAAGTCACCGCGCCCGACGATGGGCCATTGTTCCTTTGTTTCGGCAAGCCGCGCATAACTTAATTCGGCGAACGCGTCTATTGAGTTCGCGAGAATATCGAAGACCACCGAGGCAGATGAACCTTCGAGGATGATGCCCATTTGTTTCGCGACCTGAGAAGTGATCGCAAAGTCCGCTTTGCTGTCTCCCTTTGGGGCCACGGCCGTGTAGAAACGTTGTACGCGGCGTTCGCCGGAAACGTATGTGCCGTCGCGTTCGGTAAAGGCCTGCGCCGGAAGGACCACGTCTGCGATCTCGGTTGTTGCGGTTTCAAGAAGTTCCTGAACGGCAACGAACTTCGCGCCTTGCAAGGCCTTCGCCAGCGCGGGGTCATCGCCCACAGGGTCGGCACCCACGATATAAACCGCCTTGCCTTTAAGCGCTTTTTCGAGATCTGGCTCCGGGCGGAAACCGACTTCCCATGCACCCTGATCATTCGCACGCTGCCATACACCGATCAAACCGTTGTTGGCGCGGCCCGTATGTCCGGTGTCTTTCAACAAGGTCCCACACGCAGACGCCACCGCGGAGGAACCGGTCAGACCAATGCCTTCGCTGCCGAAGAACACGATCGCGTTCTTGGCTTTCGCAAATTCATCCGCGATCTTGCTTTTCCCGCCGAGATCGTTCACCGTCTTGACTTCCTCACCGTGCGCGTAACGGATGACATGTTTTGCGAATCGATCGAGCTTGGTATCGCGCGGGTTCGCAACGATCAGAGTCGCGCCGCGGTCGGCAGCCTGCTTCACGCGCAGCCACCAGATGGGCGCTTCTTCATATAAGTCGGAAGCTACAACCAGGATGGCGTCGCCTGTACCCATTGCAGCGATGTTCGTGCCGGCCCCCACACCTACGAGCGAGGTCAGGTCGCCGCCGCCCATGTCTGAATACAAAATGGCAGTGCCGCCTGCATGGTCTGCAAGGGACTTCAGGTTGAACAGGTCTTCATTGGCAAGCCTGCCGGAGGCCAGCACAACAAAGTCCTTCTTTGCTTTTGAAAAATTTTCTGCAGCCAGTTTTGTGGCCGCGTCCCATGAGGCGCGCACCAGCTTGTCGTCTTTTCGAACCAGGGGCCGGGTCAGTCTCTTCTTGCTCTGTGTGTAGTGATAGGCGAAGCGGCCCTTGTCGCACAGCCAGATCTCGTTGACTTCCTCGTTCTGCCGCGGCATCACGCGTTTGACGACGATATCACCGCCGGACCTGGCTTCACGGCGCGTATTGAGCGTGGTATTGCATCCCACCGGGCACTGCGTACAAATGGAAGCCTGCGCATCCAGCTCCCAGGGCCGTGCCTCGAAGCGGAAGTCTGCTGTGGTCAGCGCGCCGACGGGGCAGATGTCGGTGGTATTGCCCGAGAAAACAGAATCAAAGCCGGGGTCCGATGAGGAAACGATCTGCATGGCGCGGCCGCGTTCGGCAAAACCGAGCACGGATTCACCGGCCACTTCATCCTGAAAACGAATGCAGCGCGCGCATTGAATGCAGCGTTCGCGGTCCAGGTAGATCAACTCACCGAGAGGCACTTGTTTGTCGAGGTGCAGTTTCTCGTCGTAAATGAAGCGGCTCTTGCCGGGGCCGTGCGCCATCGTCAGGTTCTGCAGCGGGCATTCGCCGCCCTTGTCGCAGATCGGGCAATCCAGGGGATGCGAAGTGAGCAGGAATTCAACCGTGCCCTTTTGCCCCTCCTTGGCCTTTTCAGATTGCATCAACACGACCATGCCATCGGAAACGCGGTTGGTGCATGCGGTTTCCAGCTTGGGCATGAACTGGATCTTGGGCTGTCCGTTCTCCATCACCACCTGGCCGGTGGCGCGATCGACCATCGGGCGGCCGATCTCCACGAGACACATACGGCACATACCCACGGGTTCAAGTTTTGGATGATGACAAAAGACAGGGATATCGATGTCCACCATCTTGGCAGCATCGACCACCAGCGTTCCATCCGGAACGGTGACTTGTTTACCATCGATCGTGAGTGTGACCTGTTTGCTCATCAATACTCCAAACGCAGAACGTCCCGAAGATTTCCGTGAAAAACCTTGTTGACGAGATAAAATCTTCGGGACGGTGCGTAAATGTACTTCATGCTTTGAGTGCCTTTTTGAAATCATCAGGGAAGCGCTCGATGCCGGTGGTGACCGCCATGGTCGCGAATTCTCCCAACGCGCACAAACATTTGCCCTGCATTTGTTTCGCCACGTTCAGGAGCAGATCTACATCACCCTGTGTGCCATCGCCGTCGTGAATGCGCTCGGTGATGTTCTTCATCCAATAGGTTCCTTCGCGGCAGGGAGTGCATTTGCCGCAGGATTCGTGTTTGAAGAAATGTACGGTCTTGTTAACCAGCCAGTCCATGCTCACCGTATCGTCCAGCACAATAATGGAAGCGGACCCGAGGTCCGCGCCGAGCGTACGGACGGTGGCGTAGTCCATGGGGGTATCGAGTATTTTTTCATCGCCGTTCACAACGATCAGCGAGGAGGACGCGCCCGCAGGCATGATCGCTTTCACCGGACGCGAATCCTGCACGCCCGCGCCGTTCTTTTCACCGTAGATCAACTCACGAAAGGTGGAGCCAAAAGGCAGTTCATAATTACCCGGCCTGCGCACGCGTCCGGAGAGCGAGAAGATCTTCACACCGGCGCTATCGGCTGTGCCGATGGTCTTGTACCAATCCGCGCCGTTGGCGAGGATCATCGGCACATTGGCAAAGGTCTCCACATTATTGATAATGGTGGGCTTGCCATATAACCCAAATGAAGGCGGGAACGGCGGGCGCACGCGCGGCTGGCCACGTTTGCCTTCAAGGGATTCAAGCAAAGCCGTCTCTTCGCCGCAAATATAAGCGCCCGCACCGAGATGGGTATAAATACGAAGTGAATAATCGGTCCCGAAAAGCTTGTCGCCGAGATAGCCGGCATTTTCCAGTTCGGCGATCTTTTCATCGAGCGCGGCGCCGATCTCCCAGAACTCGCCGCGTAAATAGACATAGGCAACGTTCGCGCCGACCGCGTAGGAAGCAAGCATCAATCCCTCCAAAAACTGAAAGGGATTACTCTCCATGATCTCGCGGTCTTTAAATGTCCCGGGTTCAGATTCGTCTGCATTGGCCACAACATAATGCGGCCAGTTCTTGTTATCGATGAAGGACCATTTCATGCCGGTGGGGAAGCCCGCGCCGCCGCGGCCGCGCAAGCCGGAGTTCTTGACCACATCGGTCACATCTGCCGGCTTCATGTTGGTGACGGCTTTTTTGAACGCGTCCAGGCCGCCGTTATTTTTGTAGGTGTCGAATTTGTGGAGATCAGGGATATCGCGATGGCGAAGAACAACGTAAGACATTACTTCACCTCCCTGGCATACTTAAGGCCCGCGATCACGTCGCGTGTTCTGTCGATCGTCATATTCTCGTGATACTTGATGCCATCCGGCCCCTGCGTCTGGAACATGGGTGCGCGGTCGCACGCTGCCAGGCAGGTCACTGTTTCGAGGGTCAGTACGCCATCGGCTGTAGTCTCATTGACGTTGATACCGAGGTGATCGCACAATTTTTCGAGGAACTCATCCGCGCCGCGCAAGGCACACGGCAGGTCCGTGCAGACCTGCATGCGATATTTGCCGCCTTTTTCATCGTGATACAACGTATAAAAACCGACGATCGCGGCGACCTCGGTCTCGGTAATGCCGATCAATTGTGCAATATCCTGCATCGCGTCTTTTGTGATATAGCCTTGCTCGCGTTGTGCGAGGAAAAGAAGCGGCATGACCGCCGAGCGTTTTCCCTCGGGAGGATATTTGGAGAGGATCTGTTTAACTTCCTTCGGATGGGTCTTTTCGAGGCTCATCGATCAATATCTCCGAGAACGATGTCAATGGAAGCAAGAATGGCGACCAGGTCCGCCACGAGATGTCCCTTTACGATCTCCGGAAGGACGGCCAGGTTATCAAAGGAGGGAGTGCGCATGTGAATGCGATGAGGCTTGGGTCCGCCGTCCCCTTCGAGATAGACACCCAGTTCACCGCGCGGCGATTCGACCGCGCTGTAAATGGAAGCCTTTGGGGCGGGGAAACCCTCGGTCCACAACTTGAAGTGATGGATCAACGATTCCATGCTCGTGCCGAGCTCCGAACGCGGAGGGGGCACGAACTTGCGATTCTCCGACCGCACCGGGCCCATCGGCAGTTTGTTCATCGCCTGCTCGATGATCTTCAATGACTCACGTAATTCATCGATGCGCACGATGTAGCGCGCGAACGTATCGCCTTCCGTGCGTATGGGGATGTTGAAATCATATTGTTCATAGCCCATGTAAGGGCGCGACTTGCGCAGGTCCCAATCCACACCGCTGGCGCGCAGGGTGGGGCCGGTCACGCCGTATTGCAGGGCAACTGCCGGGTCAAGATAACCAATGCCCAGCAAACGGTCCAGCATGATCGGGTTCTTCGTCATCAGGGCTTCGTATTCGTCGATACGCTTCGGGAAGATCTTAAGAAAATCGCGCACGGCCTTTTCAAACTCCACTGGCACGTCGCGCCAAAGTCCGCCGGGGCGGATGTAGGTCGTCATCATGCGCTGGCCGGAGACCATCTCGAAAATATCGAGGATCAGTTCGCGCTCGCGAAAACAATATAAAAAGACGGACATCGCAGCCAGGTCGAGGCCGAAGGCGCCGAGCCAGACCAAATGCGAGGCGATGCGCTGGAGTTCCACAAGGATCACGCGCAGTCCCTGCGCGCGGACGGGCACATCCACATCCACCAGTTTTTCAACGGCCATGACGTACGCGAGGTTATTCCCCATCGTGTTCATGTAATCGAGCCGGTCGGTCATCACTTCGGCCTTTTGGTAGGTCTTGGCTTCCATGTTCTTTTCGATACCCGTATGCAGGTAACCGATATCCGGTATGCAGTTAACAACGGTCTCGCCGTCCAGCTCGAGCAGCAGGCGCAGCACACCATGTGTGGACGGATGCTGCGGCCCCATGTTCAAGAGCATGGTCTCGCCCGTCAGCGCACGCTCGGATACGAGATGTTTAAATTGATCTATACTGACTTCTTCGATCTGAGCCATGGCTATTCCTTTGCGTAGGGCTTGCGCAGGTCGATCTCTTCCAGGTTAAAAGTGAACTGCGGTTCTTCATAGCCCAGGGGAAAATCTTTTCGAAGGGGATGACCTTCGGTATCATCGGGCATCAAAATGCGGCGCGGATCGGGATGACCCTCGAACTCGATGCCGAACATGTCGAGCAATTCACGTTCGCGCCAGTTGGCCACCGCATAAACGCCGGTGGAGGTTGGCACTTTCGGATCGCTTCCATTGACCGGCACCCTCACCTGCAGCGACAGGTTTTTCGCCAGCGATGTAAGCTGGTACACCACGTGAAAGCGCGGTGCCGCCTGGGGCCAGTAATCTGTTGCTGTTAACGCCGAAAGCAGTTCAAAGTTGTGCTCGTCGCGCAGAATGGTCAGCACTTCGACGATCTGTTCCGGCTTCAGGAACAGATGCACTTCGTCGCGAAACTCTTCGAGCGTCGCGTTGAATTTTTCCTGCACGGC
>CAZJYB010000019.1:0-36155 GCA_964549865.1 uncultured Anaerolineaceae bacterium | reverse complement strand
CAATTGGTTCGAGTTTTTTATCCATGGTCTTTACCCCGTCATTGTGATATGTCTTTGCGAGGGCGCTCTTATCCTTTGCCCGAAGCAATCCTCGATTGATAAGGAGATTGCTTCTCGAAGACTCGCAACGACATTTACAGCAATGACGTTATCCTGTTGCCAGATCCTTGAACTTGTCGCCCTTCACTTTTTCGTACACGGTCATTACGCCGTGGATCAACGCTTCCGGGCGCGGCGGGCAGCCGGCTACATATACATCCACCGGCACAACTTCGTCGACACCCTGAAAGATGGCATAGTTATTGAAGACACCACCGCACGAGGCGCAATCGCCCATCGCGATCACCCACTTGGGCTCGGGCATCTGATCGTACAAAAGACGCAGGACGGGGCCCATTTTCTTCGAGACGCGTCCCGCCACGATCATCAAGTCAGATTGGCGCGGGCTGGCGCGCATCAGTTCCATACCAAAGCGGCTCATGTCGTAGTTCGAAGCCTGTGCAGACATCATCTCAATCGCACAACATGCCAGGCCGAACAACATCGGCCACATGGCATTCGTGCGCGACCAATTGACCATACTTTCAAGCGAGGTAGTGACCACGCCCATATTTCCAAGTTTTTGTTCTATTCCCATTCCAACGCTCCTTTCTTCCAGGCGTACACGTACCCGATCAGCAAAACAACGATAAATATGGTCATTTCGATCAAGCCAAAGATACCCAGCTGACGAAATACAATGGCCCAGGGCAGGAAAAAGATCACTTCAATATCAAAGAGGATGAACAGGACCGCGATGAGATAAAAACGAACAGGCATGCGCCGCGTCCCTGCGCCGATCGGAACGATGCCCGATTCATAGGGAATGGATTTGGCCGCGCTATCCTTCTTCGGCCCGAATAATTCCCCCATCCCGATGGCGATGAACGCGATCAAGGTGGCGATTGCGATCATGACCGCAATGGCGATGTATTCCAACAACATGGACACCTCATTGATACGTGAAATATGGCACGTTCGGCCCAGTATATCATAAGAGACTTTAGCAGGCTAGAGAAAGTGCCACTTTTCACAAAATTCGGGAAACATGTCATGGAAGAGAATTGCTTGAACTAAAATCGCCCCTTTTGTTGCGTGCTCAAACTAATCCCCTAAATAGTCCTTCAACTCACTCCCCCGTGTAGGATGCCTCAACTTTCGCAGCGCTTTCGCTTCGATCTGGCGAATGCGCTCACGCGTAACATCGAAATAGCGACTGACCTCTTCAAGGGTGTGCTCCTTCCCGTCCTTCAAGCCAAAGCGCAATTCCAAGACTTCGCGTTCACGGTCTGAAAGTCCCTCCAGCGCATGCTGCACCTGTTCGCGCAGCATCTCCCGGGCAGCGGCATCCATGGGCGAGAGGGCATCCTCGTCCTCGATAAAATCTCCCAATGAACTGGAGTCTTCATCTCCCACCGGGCCCTCCAGCGAGACCGGTTCCTCGGCGGAACGAAGCACACGGTTCACTTTTTGCGTGGCGATGGAAAGCCGGGCCTGCAATTCGGGGTTGATCTCGCTGCCCTCTGAATGTGCCCGTAAAATAATTTGTACATCTGTGGCAGAGAGATATCCCACTTCGAGCGCCAGCTCTTCATTGGAAGGATCGCGGCCCAACACCTGGGTAAGCTGTCTCTGCGCGCGCATGATACGCGAGATGGATTCGAACAAGTGCACGGGGATGCGGATGGTGCGCGCCTGTTCGGCGATCGAACGATTGATCGATTGGCGGATCCACCAGGTTGCATAGGTGCTGAATTTAAAGCCGCGGCGCACGTCGAATTTTCCGACGGCGCGCAACAACCCCATGTTCCCCTCCTGGATCAGGTCCAGAAATGAAATGCCGCGCCCGAGATATCGTTTGGCCACGCTCACCACCAGACGCAAATTTGCACGTGTAATGGCCTGGTTGGCATCCACCGCGCGGGCATGAGCCGAGTCCATTTCACTGACAAACTCCTCATCCGCTGGCAGGTTGGCATACAGGCTGCGCTGCCCGGGCAGCGCGCGGTTTGTGCGAACATGTTCGAGCAGCCACTGTGCATATTTAAACGGGAGCAGGTACAGGCTGAGAAAGAGACTGTATGCATGCTGCGCAAGCCTGTCCCATAGTTGATCGACCCCCCAATGGCCGTTATCCAGGTAGGCACGCAAATAGGAAGGAGTATCGAACTCCCATCCCGCGTGAAGCGATTGCGCCTCGGCGATCAACACGGCGAGGTCGGGCAGGGTATGGTCGAGCTGTTCGGTATCCTCGATCAGGCGATCCCAGGCTGCGCACATTTCCGAAAGCAGGGAATAATAAATGGATTTTTCGAGCGTATGGCCTTTACGGGGTTTCAACTTGCAAAGTGTGGCGACAAGGCGGTCTGCTTCAATGAGCGTTGCAAGACGGAACTCGCTATCGGCATCGAGCAATTTCACCAGGCCGATCTCGCGCAGGTACAAACGCACAGGATCCTCGGCCATCTCTGCCGCGACCTCCTGGCTGCGGATGGGAAACTCCTCGAGCTCAGCCTCCTGTTGTGCGAGCAGGGACTCATCCGGCTCGACCATTCCATCCGTGTTCCCATTGAACGAAAAATTCTCATCCCCTGCGAACGCCATCACATTGTCCACGGACAGAGGTTTTTGTGCGTCTTCGGCATCCTGTGGGATTGGCGCGCCGCCTGCCTTCTGTTTCATTTTTGTTTTAGTTTTTGTTTTTTTTGCCTTGTCGGACATTTGTTGCCCCCTTTCTCAGGTTGATGGCACCAAACTATGAAGTAATTACGCCTGCCGCTTTGAAGATAATTTGCGTTTTGCCCGATCCAGGCTCTGCAGCAGGCGTGAAAATTGTGTGGTCTGTTCCTGATATATTTTTATATTTGTCCCACCCTGCTGTTGCTCATCTTCCTGCAGAAAGCGCAATTGACCGATACTTGCCTGTGCCACGGTGCGGCGCAGATCGATACAACGGTTTACCAGATCTTCCAGCACGCGATCTTCCAGGGGGTCGAGTGTTTCGGTTTTTGCAAGCAGTTCTTTGGAGAGATCGTCCAGCGCCTCCGGCAGATGCATGGACATAAAATGCCGGTGATCCTTCTCGTCCTGCTCCACTGCCTGCCGCACAAAACCGAACAACAGTTGATGGTCAGTATAACCGAAATCCTCCACAGCCAGCGCGCTCAGCCCGAACTCTTCGAGCTTGCGGTCCAAACGATATAACATCTCCGGCCGGCGGAATAAAATGCCCAGGCAATACGCCTCGATCTTGAGCGTCGGATCGAGCGTCACCAGGGATGGCTGGATCTTTTGAACCGGATCCACTGTACGCGGCCTGCGCCTCATTACCGGACCCCCGGCCTGCGAGGCGGTTAAGACGCGTTCATCCACCCGCAGCATACGCGCCAGCGCCTGACGGTACGTATCGCGTTCCATTGCATTGGGCAGGTCTTCGATCAATGGGAGCACCTGCGCGGCGATCTGATTCTTCACTTTTGCATCGTTCAGGTCCTGCCCGGCCGCGAGCGAATCCATCACGTGCGTGACGATCGGCTTGGCGCCCTCGATGATCTTCTTCCATTCCTCCCGGTCACGCGCAACGATCTCATCCGGATCGAGGTCATCCGGCATGGAGGCCACGCGCAGATCCGCTTGCAAACGCGCTTCATTCTTTAATAAGCCGCGCGCATCAAAGCCCAACTCACCTTCACGATCCATGGCAGATCGTGCCGCGTCGAGACCACGCAGCACGGCTTTCTGGCCGGCCGCATCCGGATCCAGCGCAAGGACGATGCGCCGCGTGGATTTCTTCAGCAAACGGAGCTGGTCTTCTGTCAGTGCAGTTCCCATCGGTGAGACCACGTTCTCATAGCCTGCCTGATGCAAGGCGATCACATCCAGGTAGCCCTCCACGATCACAGCCTGGTCTGCGGCGCGGATCGGTTTGCGGGCGCGGTCCAGGCCGTAAAGCAGGTGGCCTTTGGTAAAGATCGGTGTTTCCGGTGAGTTCAGGAACTTTGGCATATCGTTCGGGTCGATGATGCGCGCGCCAAAACCGGCCATACGGCCATTTTCATCGCGGATCGGGATCATGATGCGGTTGCGAAAACGATCGTAATGTGCGCCGTTATCCCTCTTTGAAAGCATGCCTGCGTCTACAAGATCCTGTTCAAGATATCCCCTGGCAGTAAAGTGTTTGATGAGGTTGTCATACCCGTTCGGTGCATATCCCAACCCGAAGGTTTCGATGGTCGAATCGGTCAACCCGCGTTTTTCGCGCAGATACGCAAGAAGTTCCCTGTTATCGAAAAGTTGCGTGCGGTAATAAATGAGCGCGTCTTCGAGCACCTTGCGCAGGTTTTCATAGGCTTCTTTCTGCTGAGGTGTCTCACGCTGGTATTCCTTTAATTCCACGCCGGCGCGCGTCGCCAGTTTTTGCAGGGCTTCTTTAAAATCGAGCCCCTCACGTTTCATCACGAACTTGAAGATATCACCGCCCTCATTGCATTGACCAAAACAGCGCCACGTCCCGGACTCGGGCCAGACCACGAATGCAGGCGTGTGCTTGTTCTCGTGGAAGGGGCAGAAGCCGGTATAGTTCCTGCCCGCGTGGCGCAGCTTGACACCGGTCTCCGAGACCAGGTCCACAATATCTATTTTGGATTTAATTTCATCGATGGTTGACATGCAACGGCATTATAGACTTGATTGGGAGGAATCGCAAATCCATGGGTGTTGGAATAAAAAAGGGTGCAGCCCAATCTTTGGGCTGCACCACATAAGTTTATTCTAATTCTAGGGTATGGGAGGTGGAGTGGCTGCCCCTTCCTTGACTCCATCTCCATCATATGGAACGGATTCAAGGTTGAGCGGATTTACGGTTATACCGGATTCCTCGAGCAGTTTATGATTCGACTCGAGCAGCAGAAAAATACGTGACTCTGTAGTTTCATTAACTGATGACTTCAAAGTGTCTTCCGCTTCGTGATAACGCTCGAGCGCCTTGTTGCTTAATGCCGGGTCATTTGCCACCGCGATCCATTCACGGGTACGGCGATTAAAAACCCGCATATCTGTAGAGACGGGGTCCGAGGAAACCGTGCGCCAAACCCGTTCGCTGGCCAGTTTCCATGGGTAAAAGGAATTGCCCGGCAATACGTTTTGAGCATAGGCTGTACCGGCGATCAGAAAGGTACAGACCGCCGCAGTGAAATTAAGCGCGAGTTTCTGAGGCAACGAAAGACCCCCGCGCTTGCGGCGTGGACGAGCCTTCATGTGTTGGGTCAATTGGGCGCGGGCGCGCGCTTTGAAAGCGGCCGACGGTCCCTGGACCCTGCCGCCGCGCTCGATGCGGGCCGCAGTTTGTAGAAGCGGCTTGAGTTGTGCCGCATGTTCGGGATGACGCGCCAGGCATTCATCCAGGGTGGATGCGCCGCGCTGGAGGTCATCCAGGCAGGTTTCCAGAATCCCTTCAAGATTGTTCTTCATAACAGGTCCTTTTCTTCTAAATACTTTGCGAGGGTTTGCAAACCACGCATTTGCAGGGCGCGTACTGCACCCTCACGTTTTTCCAGTTGTTGGGCGATCTCCTCGGTTGTCAATCCGCTGACAAATTTCAGGATGATCACCTGCTGCTGGTCGTCTGTGAGCAGTTCCAATGCATTCCGGATCACTTCGACATCAAAAGTGACTTGCACCTCCTCATCAGGTTTATGGTCATCAGCCAGATGAAGGGCTTCATCCAACTCCACCGTTTCCTTAAAGGTACGGTAATGATCGATCACTTGATTGCGGGCGATCGTATAAAGCCAGGCGATAAAAGGCGATTTTCCGATCTGATACCGATCCAGGTTCTCCCATGCCTTGAGAAATACCTGGGACGCAATGTCCTCCGCGGTCATTTCGTCTGTAACACGATAGTAAATATAGTGATAGACGCGCTCAACATAGGCATCATACAGCACGGCAAATGCCTCATTATCTCCAGATTGAGCCCTGCGGATCAGGCCCGCTTCCTGCGGCATTGGTGGGTTAGATTGAGTGGTCTTAATTATTACTATCCTTTAATATAAACGGGGGAAGGTTACATTTGTTATGAAACAAATGTCCAGTTTTGGCTAAAACCTTCCAGCTTGGAAAGGTCGGCTAGCCATCGGAAAGGAGCGCGGTCCTTTTTATGAATCCCAGCCTGCGAAACAAGATCTGACAGTATCGATTTGGGATTTGATTTCAGCAATGGCGCACATATAACGGAATTATAGGCTTGATTGAAGGGAATGGCAAATCTTGCATTAAACAAAAAAACGGGGCAGTCCATGGACCGCCCCGCAATGTCGGACGAAATGTTAATCGTATGGATCGATCTTGGATTCAGAATCGCAACCACCTTCACTCTTATGCTGGGTGTCGGCTTGAGTCCTTGAACTGTCAAGTTGATCGATTGAAGGCCGGTTGCGGCTTAGACCGTGGTTTACGCCGGCACCCACTTGAGCTTGTTCACTCTTTGCGCCTTGCACACTGGTGTACACTCCCACGACAAGCGCAAGAGCGATCAGCACAGAAAAAACGACACGAGTAACTGGCTTGGACATGGTATTTTTCTCCTTACTAATTTGTCTTATGCGACGAAGCAGGCTTCCGGCGGCATGACCAATGAAAGCCATGGGTGCGATGTGAGGACCGGCCACAACTTAAATACCCCGCTAATCTACAAAAAAAATTATACCCACTTGCAGTCGATTTGGCAACAATAAGTCCCATTAACTAATCTTTTTCTTAGATTAGAACCCATCGAGCTGGCTCAGGTCGGCAACTCCGTCTGCCAGTGCGGCAATCCTTTGTAATAAACCAAGTCTGTTCTCTTTAACTTTCTTATCTTCCGCCATGACCAGGACCTTATCGAAGAAGGCAGTCACTGTGGGGATCACGGGCAGGAAAGTGTTGAAAAAATCGTCCACGGAGCCATCGGCCCGCTTCGTCTTTTCAGCTTTTTCCAGGGCTTTGAACAGGTCCTTCTCTTCGGCGTCCGCAAACAGCTTTTCATTGACCTTGAATGTATTTTTCTCAGCACGCGTGATGCGGACGCAGCGCGCAAATGCAGGCAGGATCGTGGACCAATCGGCGCGCGCGACCCATGCCGATAGCTGCTTCACCGCCCGGAGCGTTCCCGCCGGGTTGCTGGATTGCGCCGCAAGAACAGCCTCAACAATATCGTGTTTGTAACCCAGATCACTCAATACGACTTTCAAACGTCCTGAGATGAAATCCAGAATTTGTGCCTGTATTTCCGCGCTAACTTTAATGGGCTGTGTCTTTGCGGACTTTTTTATTGCTTCAGATAGATCGAAATCGACATCCTGTTCGATCAATGGCTGGACCACACCGATCGCGGCGCGGCGCAAACCGAACGGGTCTTTCGCACCCGTGGGAGCGAGTCCCGCGGCGAAGAGACCTACCAATGAATCCAGCCTGTCTGCCAGTGCAACTGCGAGGCCAGCCTTCGTCCGTGGAAGGGTTTGGTATTGTTCACCGATCGCGATGGCAACATCTTTTTGTTCGCCGGAACGCAGCGCATATTCGCTCCCGATGATGCCTTGTAATGAAGTCATCTCTGTGACCATTTGAGTGACCAGGTCCGCTTTCGCCAGGTGTGCCGCGCGTCGCGCGTAAACTGCTTCGTCTTTTTCAAGTCTCAGCATCGGGATCAACTCATTGACCAGTTTCTCTATGCGCTCGGATTTATCCAGCATCGAGCCAAGCTTGGTATGGAAGGTAAGCCCGGAAAGCCCGGCGCGATAATATTCCAATGGGTGTTTAACGTCTTCGCGTACGAAGAAGTTCGCATCGGCAAAGCGTGCGCCGAGTACGTGTTCATTTCCCTGGCGCACCAGGTCGATATGAATGTCGTCGCCGTTGCGGATGGCGATGAAATGCGGCAGAAGGGTCGAAGGTCGAACGTCGAAGGTCGCGCCGTCACCTGACTTTTGACTTTCGACTTTTGACTTCTTTTCAACGGGAAAATATCTTTGATGCTTCTTCATCACAGAGATAAGCACATCCTGTGGCAAAGACAAATATTCATTATCAAAACCACCCATTACCGCAGTGGGCATCTCGATCAGATTCGTGACCTCATTTAACAAACCCTCGTCAAAGAGGGCTTCGCCACCCACCAGGGCCGCGGCTTGTTTGACCTGTTCTACAATGGAGGCTTTGCGTTCTTCCTTATCGAGAATAACTCCCGCTTCGCGGATCACGTCAAAGTATTTATCGGCAGATGGGATTTTTATCTCGGGAGAATCATATGGGCGCAGTCCACGTGAGACATTGCCTGACACCACCCCAGCATATTCGAACGGGATCACAGTGTCACCAAGCAAAGCCACATACCATCTGATCGGGCGCGAGAACGCGACGCCGCTTTCGTTCCACTTCATGGACTTCTCGAATTTGATGCCCTCGATCAGCTTTGGCAATGCTTCAACCAATACTTCAGGAGTCGGGCGTCCCTTTTGTTTGACGACCGCGTAGACGTATTTGCCGCCATTTTCTTCGCGCACTTCGAGGTCTTTCGTGTCCACGCCATTCTTTTTGGCAAAGCCCATCGCGGCAGGCGAGGCGATCCCATCCTTATCGAAGGCCTTATCCGCGGGCGGACCCTTGACCACATCGTCGCGGTCCGGTTGATTCGGGGAGAGCGAGTCGATCGAAACGGCCAGCCGCCTCGGGGTCGCGTGGATACGGACGTCGCCATGTGCCAGATTCAATTCCTTCAGCAGAGCTGGCACGCGCGTCGTCAAATGCGCGAGGGCAGAGTCGACATCGTTCGCAGGTAATTCTTCCACACCGATTTCAAGTAGAAGGGATTGGGGAGTAGAGAGCAGAGAGTAGTCCATCTTCGCGGCGCGACTGGTCTCTGTTTTCTGTTCTCTACTCTCTCGAAGTAATGGATACTCCAGCTCTTTACGCTGCTCTTGGTAACTTTCTGCAACGCCGCGCGCCAGTTCGCGGATCCTTCTGAAAAATGCCTGTCGTTCTGCAACGCTGATCGCGCCGCGTGCGTCGAGGATGTTGAAGGCGTGTGAGCATTTCAAAACATAATCATGCGCGGGGACGATCAGTCCTTGTGCCAGACACGCATCGGCTTCGGCAGAGAACAGGTCATACATCTTGCGGGCGCGGTCCACGTCTGCGATCTCGTAATAATATTTCGAATGTTCGAATTCCTCGCGGCGGCGTATCTCGCCATAAGTGATGCCCGCGCCATACTCTTCATCCCAAATGGCTTTGGCGTTATTGAGCGCGATCAGGATGCGTTCGAGTCCGTAGGTGATCTCAACCGATACCGGGTCGAGCGCCACGCCGCCCATCTGCTGGAAGTAGGTGAACTGCGTGATCTCCTGGCCGTCGAGCCAGACCTCCCAGCCGAGTCCCCATGCAGAGATGGCAGGCTGTTCCCAGTTGTCCTCCACGAAGCGGATATCGTGCTGGCGCGGGTCGATGCCGAGCGCTTTAAGCGACTCGAGGTACAGCTCCTGCGGGTTGCCGGGGTCCGGCTTGAGGATCACCTGATACTGAGTATGCAATTGAAAGCGATTGGGATTCTCGCCGTAGCGCCCGTCATCCGGCCGCACCGAGGGCTCCACATACGCCACGTTCCACGGCTCGGGTCCGAGCACGCGCAAAAAGGTGGCCGGGTTCATCGTGCCCGCGCCCACCTGAGTGTAGTATGGCTGCGTGATCAGGCAGCCATGCGCGGCCCAGAAGTCTTGTAGTTTGAGGATGATTTCCTGAAAGGATGATTTCTTCATTTATGTTTTCGATTCGATTGGGAATTTGTTGAAGCAAGTAAATTATACCGTACTGAAAAGACCACGGATGATTACGCTTCGCACAAAAGAAAAGGCCCCCGAAGCTCGCATCTGGGATGAGATGCCAAAGGACATGAATTTGGTGAAAGCGTAAATGAAAAGCCAGTCCATAATGGACTGGCTTTTTTTCTAAATAACAGGCAAATTCTGTTTGCTACGCGGCAGCTCGTGAAGACTTCCAAATCCGTGTGTCTTTGTAAATGAACAAATAATAAATGGCAACGAATCCGCTATAGATCAACACCGCCACGTAGATAATGAGGCTGAGCTTGAATTGAGGTTCAATCGTACCGAACAGGCGCAGGAAGGGAAAGATCAGCACCAGGTCATACGCAAGGAAGCTGAGCAGCTGCCCCGCGGCGTTGTGCCAGCGTGGATGGAGCAGCCCATAAACGAAAAATAACGCGTCCCCGAGAAAGATGCAGCCGAACACGATCGACGATTCGGGCGTCAAAGGCCATGGGAAGATCGGCAGTCTGAATATCAACGCGACCGAAGCCAGGGTCAGGGCAACTAAAAATACCCAGAATGAGAATAATACAAATCCCGGCGTGGGACGCGGGTCTTTCAACGGAATGCGCCGGCCCCGCAGAAACGCCGCTGCGCTCAGGAGCATCATCAATATTCCGACAAGCGCGTACGGTAGAAAAACCACGCGATCATCGTTTATGGTAAGGGAAAAGAAATAAATGGTGGTGGTCAGCGCGATGCCAAATACATTCAACATGCCGCCGGGCATTGCGCCAAACTCCTCCGTCAAAAGGATCCAGAATAAGGAGGCACAGACAGCCGCAAGGATCGACCCGATAAAGAGATAGGTCAATGGTGAAACACTCCACGGCCAGGTCTGAATTGCAAACGGCAGCTGGTAAATAAAGCCAAACGTAAATGCCGCCAGGAAAAACCCGCTGATCCATGAGAGAATTTTAAATATTTTCATGTTGAAGATTATATCAAACCCGTTTTACATCGATTCAACCTGCAGCCGTAAGACACGCATCAATTTTTTATGTCCTCCCGTCTCGAACAGGTCCACGCGCTGTCAGCGGCGCATGGATTCGGGCACTTCGTACGTTCGATACAGCAGGTAAGTACATCAAAGGTCTAAAAACGAACGACGCGTCCACTTACGGACGCGTCGTTTTGATTACAGTTGTCGAACTCTGATTTTCACAGTATCTCCTGTCCGCTCTGCGACGAGGATAAAAGGCGGCGTCACATCAGGAGCATTATCTCTAATTGCTTCCAAAGTTTTTACAGTAAAGTCCGCATGGATATGGCCCGGGCGAATATAAATTATCCCGATGAACTGAGCACCCATTAAGGCAAGTCCGCCAAAGTCACTATCGTGGGTCAAAACCGCCCTGCCTGATTCAGTAGCTTGCATTAAAACTTGTGTGTCTGGGAGACCAAAACTTCCCTGCTCTGCGACGGATTCAACATCCAATCCCGCCTCTCGCAGAAATGCAATTACACCGGGATGAACATTCTCGTCCGCAAGTAATGGAAAATCAAGAGCCTTCACGCCCCGACCTTCACATCCAGCAAAACTTCATTTTTCACGGATTGCGCAGCGTATTTCAAGGCCTCTTCGACAGCTTCGGCTGTCAATTGCGGATATGATTTAAGCACGTCTTCTTTGGTCGCGCCGCTGGCAAAGAGTTCAAGAATAAATTCAATGCTCAAGCGCGTGCCCAGAATATGCGGTTTGCCACTCAAAATCCCGGGGTTATAAGCAATATGAGTAAACATGGTTTGACTCCTAACTATGCAACAATTATAGCTTCCAATCTCTAGGCGACACGGATCAAATTTTCCATGACACGATCTCGAATATATGGCTTCAAACTGTCAGGAGTCCCCAAATCTACTGAGCAGCCGAGCAATTTCTCAAGATAATCCTGCAAAGCAAACAAGCCAAAATAACCGACTGGGCGGTTGAACTCCACGAGCAAATCCACATCGCTGCTTGTAGTGGCTTCATTCCTTGCCACCGAACCAAACAGCAACAGGGATATCACGCCGAACTGTTTTTCCATTTCAGCGTTTTTTTGTTTCAAAATTCGCAGAACTGCATCCTGTTTCATATCGAATATTATAAGTCTAATTTTACTTCGATTCGATTTGTTCTCGTAAAACACTCATTAACTTTCCATACCCTCCGGCCTCGAACAGGTCCACGCGCTGCCAGCGGCGCAATGCCTCGGGCATCTCACATTCCTCCAGCCGCGCTGGGATGATGAACGTCGCATACGGCGGGAGCAGGTTCGCTTCGTCAAGCACCATACGCAGTTCATTCTGGCAGTAGCCGCGCTTGTGGATATATCTCCTTGAGAGGCATACGATCACGACGTCGCTGCAATGAATGGCTTTGCGGATCTCGCGGTCCCAATCCTGCCCGGGCTGCAATCTTTCCTGATCCAGCCAGGCATCCATGCCGTCGTGCGTCAAACGACGATACAGGCGCAAAACGCGCTTCTCATCTTCGCGCGCATGTGCCAGAAATACTTGTAAAGGTCTCGATGTTCTCATGGGTGCATCCTCGCTACTAGATTAATCGGGGAGCACTTAAAGAACAATCCACCGACGGTGGATATCGCGGTGGATTAAAGATGTAAACCTGTGGTTGACCTAGATATGGTGAATCAAACGAGGCACATCCCTAGCCGTGGTCATGCTTCCACCAACCGGCAAAGTCCCAATTCTTCATGGCCAGCCGCAGTTCCTTGCGGCTGCGCAGGTCGAATTTACCGAAGATATTTTGCAGGTGGGTCTTCACGGTCTCGGGCGCGATATTCAACGTCTCCGCGATCTCATAATTTCGATAACCCAGGCAGGTGAGCGCCACAACCTCCTGTTCACGATGAGACAGGGATCCCCAGTTCTTTACGATCTGCTCTTCCATCGCAAGAGAATCCAGGCCGGCCTTCATCAGGTCTTCAATGAACTGATCCTCAGAGCGGCCCTGTTCTTTCGCAACCTTTCTGATCAACGTGACCATTTCCGCATCCTGTAAAAACAGACGCGCGCCTTTACCGCGTTTCAAGCGTTGTAACAAACGTTTAAGCCGGTCCGGAAGTAGAAACATGCGAGGGTATTATATTAGAACGTATGTTCTAAGTCAAGATGATTATTAAAATTTTGAGTTTTTTAAGGTTTCATGATCCGGTCCCCAATATTCTTTACCAGATGCTTTCAAGCTGTTAACGGCTGCATAATCCCCTCTTAAAGAACGCTTCATATACTTGGCATTAAACGAACATTTATTTTTATCCTATAGAGAAAGGAGAATTCCCATGAAAAATAGATACTTTACCCGGCCGGATGACCAGCAGGAAGACGTGATCGACGAGACCGTTGAAGACGAATCCGAAAACACCGACTGACAAGTCTTTACGATCAGGAAATACAACACGCGGGACCATGTCCGCGTGTTTTTTCTTTAATAAATACAGGCATTGCGACTATAATTCGCATCGATCGTACATCTTTCACAGGGAAACATCATGCTCTTCATTGTCAGCGATTTACATCTCGGGGATGGGACCACCGCCAACTCCATTTCATCCAATGCGTTCAATCTGTTTGCAGGCCGCCTGCAGGAGACTATTCAATTCGCCTCGGTTCACAGGGACGGGAAATACCGCCCGATCGAATACGTGGACGTCGTCTTAATGGGCGACATCCTCGACCCGCTTCATTCCACGCTCTGGCTGAATACCATGCCCGGCGATGCAGATTACATCCGCCCGTGGAGCGACCCGGCAAACCCCCTTTTCGCACCGAAACTGCTCAAGGTTACGCGCGCGATCCTCGAAAAGAATAAAGAGTCCATGGCGATATTGCGCCGCTGTGCAAGCGGTGAACTGTTGAAACTGGCGCCCGCGACCAAAAGAGGCACGCCTGACCAAAGGACCAGGACCCGCATCCCGGTGAAGCTGCGCATCCATTACATGGTGGGCAACCATGATTGGTACTATCACTTGAAAGGCAAGGCCTTCGACCAGATCCGCCAGGAAATGATCGATGCCATGGGACTGTATAACTCAGCCTCCCCATTCCCGTATGACCCGGACGAGGATCCATTTTTAAAGGACCTTTTCGCGCGGCACAAGGTCCTGGCGCGGCATGGTGACTGCTACGATAAATTCAACTTCGACCGCGAGAAGGGACGCGATCATGCCGCCCTTGGCGATGTTTTCACGATGGACGTGTGCAATCGTTTCCCCGTCGAAGTGGAAAAACGTTACAAGGACCAGCTCTCCCCGAATCTGGTGGAAAGCCTGCGCAAGATCACCAACATCCGACCCGTGCTCGCCATCCCCTTATGGATCAGCGGCCAGATCCGCCACCACACGAGCAGCCCCGGGCTCGAAAAGGACCTCAAGGAAGTATGGGATGGGATCGCCGAGGAATTCCTGCAGCTTGAATACGTGCGCCAATTGGACAGGGCCTTTGAATTTGACATCGTGGATGCCATGAAATTGATGGTGCGGATCTCGGGCAGCACCTCCTTCTCCACGATCGACGATATCGTCATCTGGGTGCACGAAAAAATGCTGGGAGGCCAGCGTTCATTTGCCGGGCATGCGCTGCAGGAGCCCGCCTTTCTCGATGGGAGCGCGCGCCATGTGATCTATGGTCATACCCACCAACATGAGATCGTGCCCTTGGATTCGACGGCCAATGTGCAAAGCCAGTTGTACCTGAACTCCGGCACATGGCATTCCTATTACGACCTGGCGATCCGCAACCTGAAAGACCAGAAATTCATCCCTTATCAGGCGCTTACCTATCTCACCTTTTATACGGAAGATGAACACGACGGGCGTCAATTCGAGACCTGGTCCGGGGCGTATGCGTAACAAAAGAGACCGATGATCCCCGGGCTGGACGGGCTGCGCGCGGTCGCATTCCTGATCGTGTTCTTTTTTCACACACGCCACCTGCCTTTCGGCTGGATGGGTGTGCAGTTGTTCTTCGTGCTCTCGGGATTTCTGATCACCGATATCCTGCTGCGCATGAAGGAGAAATTACCGCGCCGCGAGTTCTTCGTCAAATTTTACGGGCGGCGATTCCTGCGGATCTTTCCGCTCTATTATTTTTATCTGCTTTTGCTCGCAGGCTTGATCTTCCTATTGCCCAACCTCGACCTGAGAGCATTGAATGCGGAACTTGGCAGGGAATACTTAAACCAGATCTGGGTGGCTGCCTTATACATATATGATTTTTTCCACGCCACCGCGTTTTTCGAACGCAGTCGGTTCTTTGTGCATCTGTGGTCTCTCTCGGTGGAGGAACAATTCTATTTATTGTGGCCCCTGCTGATCTTCCTTACGCCGCGCGAAAAATTCAAGGGGCTGTGTTTTACCGCCATCGGGCTTGGCCTGGTCTTCCGGCTTGGCATCACACTCATCTATCGCGCGCAGTTGTTTCCATTTTTATTGAGCGACCCGCAGCAGGCAGTGAACGTGCTGCCGTTTTCACACCTCGACGCCTTCGCGTTCGGCGCGTATATCTCGCGCTTCGAGATCCCGCGTCCGCGCTTGCAGCTTGTTGCGCTCGCGATCATCGTTCCCGCGATCGGCTTGTTGACCGACTTCATCTCGAAGGGAACACTGACCCTCTCGCTTGGGTATGACCTGCCAATGACCGGCTTTTACAAGGAAGTGTGGGGATACACGTTATTGAACTATCTGTTTGCCGTGTTGATCTATTGCGTGGCGCGCACGAATTTTCTCACCTTCATTCTGGAGAGCGCGCCGTTCCGTTATTTGGGAAGGATTTCGTACGGGTTGTACATCTATCATTACGGCGTGATCGCGATCTGGACGGCCCTGGTGCGAAAATATGAACTCGATTTCTCACTGCGTTCCCCCCAGATGTTCTTCGTGGCTTTCGGTTCCACACTTCTGATCGCTACATTAAGCTTTTATCTGCTTGAAAAACCGTTAATAGACCTGAAGGATAAATTCTTCCGCACAGACTCATGATTTGACGCGCTTGATGAAGCCCGGTGTGTTCAACTCGCGCTCCAGCAAATAGGTGAAATATCCCTGCATCAGGACTTCCGTTTCCTTCTGGACCTCGAGGCTGGTGCGTGCCCGAGAGGCATCTCCGTAGCTGGATCTTTGGAAATGGCGTAAATATTTAAGCGCCTCGATTGAAATGGGAGGCAGGTTGGGCAATCCCACACCACAGCGCGGGCAGATCACGCCGCCCGCCAGGAAAGAGAAGAACTGATCTTCCGGCAATATCTCGCGCCCGCAATTCACACACTCGAATAATTGAGGCCGGAACCCGATGAAATCCAGCAGTCTCATTTCATAATAACGGACGGAAAGCCACGCGTCTGTATCTTTCTCTATCCGGTCAAGCGTCTCCACGAGTAGTTTAAAGAGCGTTGGGTTCCCACCCTCTTCTTCATGCGTAAAACGGTCAAGCAGCTCAACAATGTAGGCAGCGTACCCAGTCTTCACGAGGTCGTCGTGAAGGGTCAAAAACGCGTTCACCGTTTCGGCCTGCGTCACGATCAGCAGGTCACGTCCTTTCGCAAGCTGCAAAGTAACGTAAGTGAAGGGTTCCAAATGCCCGCCCTTGCGCGAGGTGATCTTGCGCGCGCCTTTCGCCAGGGCACGCACCTTGCCCTGCTCGCGCGTATATAACGTGAGCAGGCGGTCCGCTTCGCCCCAGTCACTATGACGCATCACGACCGAGGCCGCGCGAAAGGAACGGAAATCAGGCATTCTTTAAATACTTGGGGGTGAACGCCTCGGGCAGCAACTCTGCAACGGTCACCACCTTCTGCAATTTTCCCTCCCCGTCGGCGATCAAAACGATCGTATCCAGCCCGAACTCTGCCAGCACCTGCCGGCAACCACCACATGGAGAGCCGCCGTTGTTTGTAACCACCGCGATCACTTCGAAGTCGGTCTCACCCTCTGAAACCGCTTTAAAGATCGCGACGCGTTCCGCGCACATCGTATGCGGATACGCCGCGTTCTCCACATTCACACCTGTATAGAGCCGGCCGGACTTTGTGCGCAGCGCGGCGCCGACCGGGTAGTTGGAATAGGGGGCATAAGCGCGGCGGCGTGCTTCATTTGCAAGGTCGATCAGGGACTGACGTTCTTCTTTGCTGATGGTCATTCTTTATCCTTGATTTTATTTCCTTTTGGACTTGCGTTCCAATTTCTTGACGGCACGCGCTGGCATGCCCACCACAAGTGTATCCTCTGCCACGTTTTTCGTCACCACCGCGGCGGCGCCGGTCCGCGCGCGGTCACCGATCTTGAGCGGCGCGACCAGCATCGTATCGGACCCGATGAACACATCCTCCCCAATCTCAGTGGCATGTTTCTTCTCCCCGTCATAATTGGCGGTGACCGTCCCTGCGCCGATATTCGTATTCGCGCCGATGGTCGCGTTGCCAATATAGGAGAAGTGACCCATCTTCACACCTTCGGCGAGATGAGAATCCTTGACCTCGCCAAAGTTCCCCATATGGACATGATTCCCCAAATGAGCGCCTTTCCGCAATCGTGCGAACGGGCCCACATCCACGTCATCTTCGAGCAGCGCGCCTTCCATCACGGATACCAGCACCTTGCAGCGATCCCCGATCTTCGAATCACGGATAATCGTATTCGGACCAATCACATTGCCCTCGCCGATCTCTGTTTTTCCATGGAGATATGTATTTGGCATAAGGACGGTATTCCTGCCGATCTTCACATCCACGTCGATATAAACGGAAAGAGGGTCCGTCATGGTAACGCCCTGGAGCATGTGTCCGTTGTTAATACGTCTGCGCATGGCAGCTTCCACTTCCGAAAGATGCACACGCGTATTGATGCCGATCGTCTCTTCCGCGTCGTCCATCACGGTAGCTTGAACAGGCAGGCCGTCCTTCGATGCAAGTTCAACGATATCGGTAAGATAATACTCGCCCTTTTTGGGATTCTTCGGAATGCGCTGCAGCGCGTCCCATAACCATGTGGCATTGAAACAATATCCGCCCACGTTCAATTCCTTAACCTGCAACTGCTCCGCCGTGGCCACATATTCCTCCACGACGGCTTCCACGGTTCCATCGGCCTTGCGGATGACGCGCCCAAAACCGCGCGGGTCATCCCCGATCACCGTCAGTATCGAAAGCGGACCCTTGTTATGCACCTGCGTTTCAACCAGCTTTTGCAGGGTCTCGCCGCGCAACAACGGCATATCGCCGTAGCAGACCACGACCAGGTCGGTCTTCCCTTTGAGCTGGGATTCTGCCTGCATGACTGCATGGCCCGTCCCGAGTTGAGGTTCCTGTAAAACAGTCTGTGCAGAATCACCAAGATAGCTGGTCACTTCATCCGCGCCATGGCCAACGACCACCAGCGGCTTTTCCGTTGTAGCCGCTTTGATTGCCTCCAGCGCGTGCCAGATCATCGGCTGGCCGGCAATCGGATGTAATACCTTTGGCAGATCGGAGTTCATTCGTGTGCCTTGCCCGGCGGCAAGCAGGATCGCAGTTACTCTCATGGTTTCACCTCAATAAAAAAAACAGGCCTGTGCATCCATTCGTGTGGGGCACAACCTGTCTTTTAGATAAAGAAGCCCCGCAATTGCGGAGACTAAATTTGCATAGCTGGGGCACCTGGATTCGAACCAAGATCCACGGCTCCAAAGGCCGGTGTGCTGCCATTGCACCATGCCCCAAAATCGTGCGGATTGTATCACAAATCGTTTACTTTCCATCGCCAGGGGCGAGCCCCATTTTGCGCGCTTCTTCGAGCGAGATCACATCTGAACTACTCGGCTTTTTCCCGTGCTGTTCTGCAGCCTGATTCCAAAAATCGTCCATGTTATTCGTTTCACTCTTGTTCGTTGTCGCTTCTTTGAGAAGCGCCTCCATCTCCGGGGCAGGGGCGGCAGTTACTGCCGCGGGAACCAGCCTGTCGGTTAATTTTTTGGCCGGCCTGGTCGGTGTAACCTCGGGGGTGGCTGAGGCGGCGGGAACTTCCATTGCCGGTGAAACAGTACGCAGTTCGCCCGTCGCACCGATCGATCTAAGAGCCTTTTCCACATCTCTTCTTAGCGCCAGGAATCCGTTCACTGTTTCGAGGATGCGATCTTCCGCGGCCAGCCCGTTGCCCGCCACAAGCAGGGCATACATGGGATTAACGGGAATGAAGACCATATCGTGATCCCCGCCCCTGAAGATATGATAGGACTCGAGCATTTCCTGATGGTTATGACGCGCAACCTTCAAACTTGCATTGTGGATGGCGGTAAGCGTGGAGACCAGCGATACTTCCATGCTGCCATCGTGAAGGCTACCGGCACGCGCCTGTACGAGGCCGCGGTCGTTGATCAGAAAAACCGTCTGCGCGTTGTAATCCTGCCGGAAGTTGGCAAGCAGGTCTGAAAGCCTGCCGTGCCGCGCTTCTGTTTTATCGTCTGTTTTTTCGGGAGGGAATATCGTACGCACGAGACCGAGACCGCGTTCAACCGCATCGAGAAAATCGGCAAGGGGAATGGGTTTATCGAAGATCGCCAGGGCACCTGCATTCAGCATCTCATCGCGTACCTTGCGGTCGGTCATGCCGGTGATGAGAATGACCTTGGCCTCCGGGTGCCGCGCACGGATCTTGTGCATGAGTTCCACGCCGGTCATGCCGGGCAGCAGGTAATCGGTCACCAGCAGGTCTATCTTGTGACGCGAAGATTCGAGCATCGCCTCCTCGCCCGACGGCGCCTCAAGGATCTTGATCTCCGGATTCTTGAGCGAGTCCAGCGTGGCGCGCAGGAGCTTTAAAATGTCACGCTGATCATCGACGATCAAAATTGTGCGATCCATGTTAATTTATGGCACTGCCCAGCAGGCCACCCAATGGTTGGGGGCAGCTTCACGGAATTCCGGTTCCTGTTCCGAGCAGATCTGCATGGCGATCGGGCAGCGTGGATGGAAGCGGCAGCCTGAGGGAGGATTGAGTGGGCTTGGCACATCGCCTTTAAGAATGGTACGCTGGCGTTTGAGTTTCGGGTCTGGCACCGGAATGGCGGACATGAGCGCCTGCGTATAGGGATGCAGCGGATTCCTGAAAAGCTCCTCGCGATCCGTCAGTTCGACCATTTTGCCGAGATACATCACGGCCACGCGATCCGAAATGTGTTCCACCACGCTCAAGTTGTGCGCAATGAAAAGATAGGTGAGGCCAAATTCCTTTTGCAGGTCTTTCAAAATGTTCAGCACCTGCGATTGAATGGATACATCCAGTGCAGAGACGGGTTCGTCGCAGATGATGAAGTTGGGTCGCAATGCAAGTGCACGTGCAATTCCGATACGCTGCCGCTGGCCGCCGGAGAATTCGTGGGGATAGCGACGAGCGTGATAATCCTCAAGACCCACTTTCTTAAGGGTGTCTATCATCAGGTCATAACGTTCACTGCGCGTACCAATGTTGTGGATGTGCAGACCTTCCATGACGGATTCGCCAATGGGCACACGCGGGTCAAGCGATGCGTATGGGTCCTGAAAGATGATCTGCATATGACGGCGCACATCCTTGAGTTCGCGTCCACGCAGCTTCAACACATCCTTGCCCTCGAAATGCACCGACCCGGAAGTTGGCTCCACCAGCCTGAGCATCGAGCGCCCGATGGTGGTCTTTCCACATCCGGATTCGCCCACCATGCCGAGGGTTTCACCTTTTTTTACATTAAAGGATACATCGTCCACCGCCTTCACCCAGTTGACCACGCGTTGCATCAACCCGGCGCGCACCGGAAAATACTTCACCAAATGCTCGACCTGAACGAGGTCTTCTCCGTTAAATGTTTCTGGTTTTTCGCTCATGAGTTTATTGTCTCCGGGACAATGTTATTTTGACTTCAATGGGGCTTTATGACCCTCAGCCTCATGATCGTGATACAACCAGCAACGTACCTGATGATCCTGTATGGCTTCCTTCAGCTCAGGCTTGACGTCTGTACAGATCGTAAGCCCGAATTTTTCACGCGACGCACAACGCGGTGCAAAACGACACCCGGGCGGTAGGTTCACGAGATTCGGTACCGAACCGGGGATCACAGCCAAACGTTCCTTGATCTGTCCCAATATGGGGATGGAACCGATCAACCCCTGTGTGTATGGATGCAAGGGTTGATCAAAGAGATCATTTACCTCCGCCTGTTCCACAATCTCGCCCGCGTACATGACCGCCACACGTTCGGCCAGTTCCGCGACCACGCCCAGGTCATGTGTGATCAATATGACCGAGGTGCCCATTTTCTCGCGTAAATCACGCATCAGGTCCAGGATCTGCGCCTGGATGGTCACGTCCAATGCAGTTGTGGGCTCATCTGCGATCAACAACTCAGGCACACAAGCCAGCGCCATTGCGATCATTACGCGCTGTGCCATGCCGCCGGAAAGTTCATGGGGATAGGCCTCGGCACGTCGCTCTGGGTCTGGAATGCCCACCATCTTGAGCAATTCCACGGCTCGTTGTTCGCCAGCCTCCCTGCCGAAATCCTTGTGGATGTTCAGCACCTCGGCGATCTGGTTGCTTACCTGAAAGACCGGGTTCAGTGCAGATTGCGGCTGCTGGAAGATCATGGAGATCTTGTTGCCGCGTATCTTTGTCATTTCTTCTTCGGTGAGGTTAAGCAGGTTCTGGCCGTCGAGCAATATTTCCCCTTCAGTTATCTTTCCGGGAGCGGAAACCAGGCGCATGATCGAAAGCGATGTGACACTCTTCCCGCAGCCTGATTCGCCCACGATGCCAAGTACTTCGCCGGGATACACTTCGAAATTCACGCCATCCACCGCACGCACCACCCCATCTTCGGTATAGAAGTATGTTTTCAGGTTGCGCACTTCGAGCAGAGGCTTTTGATCCGTTTTGGCCATGGCCAACTCCCGTAGATGGAATGGGGGAATTGTATCAAAGATTACTGTGCAGGCATAGCAAAAGAGGGCGCACCGTACAAACCAGGCAGCCCGCCAAGCACGTTTTCGAACGGATAACGGATATTACGATAGGCGTCATACCTGACGTCTGCGTAAAGCGGGATGAAGGGCAAGTCCTCCATTAGAATGGACTGGATCTGAGAAATGTGCTGACGCGCCAGATCCAGGTCGGACTCAACCGCCAGTGCCTCACACTCAGACCCAAGCCTGTCACTGCCATACTCGAGCTGTCCCTGCGGCCCGAACCACTCACAAAGATAGCCCGGGTACAGGCTCAAATTCCAGCCGATGATGGCCATGTCATATTTTTTACTGCTGAAAACCGAGTAACGAATATCTGCCGCGTCTACGAGCTTCATTGTCAAAGGAATGCCAAGGGCGCGAATTTCTCCTTCGATATATTGGGCTGCCTTGGTATGCTCAGGAGCGACTTCGGGCACGAGTAATGCAATCGCGGGAAAGGGATTGCCATCTGGCAAAATTAATTCTTCACCAGCATCCTCGGTCGTTGGTTCCTTGATCCACGTATATCCTGCAGATTTCAAAATTTCCACTGCATTCAATCGGCCCAGTGCGTTACCACAAGAAACCGGGTCATCCAGATTCAACCAGTTTCCATTGCCATGAGGCACAAACGATCTGATTGGCAGAGGAAAAACGCGTGCAGGCAAATCTCCAAGGGCACAAAAAAGTGCCTTCCGAAGCACTGGCTCTACCAGAGTGTTGTGAGCCGCGTTGATTACGAGAAAATTCTTGCCGGATGATTGCTCAAAACCTTTTGCCAAAGAGATATCGCCATCGATTTGAGCAGGCGCAAGATCCCATGAAAGACCATTCGGGCTGAGAACAACATCAATATCATTATTTTCAAAAGCCTCAACAGCCGCGGTTACATCTTCAAAGACCTTATAAGTAGCACGGCCAAAATTCGGCTGGATGAACGGAAAATCCGGGTTGGCCTTGTTCACCCAAGCGTCATTTTGTTTTCCAGTGGGAATCCATGTGCCGAGTGTAGGTTCGCTCTTATCGTCCACTGCATACAAGGCTTGTTGCGCAGACCCTATTTTCCCTGTAGATTCTTCAATGGCCTTGTCGAGCGTATTTTGGGCAAAGATCAGTTCATTCTGTTTTTTGGTCAACTCGGCCAATACTGCGCGGTCATCCTGCCCGCTGGATGCCATGGCGATGGCTTGGGCACTCAGGTCATTCACACGAGTTTGGATTGAATTAAGATACGAGCGCGCATCATCGAGTTCTGCACGCAAAACATCATCCGGTAAAAAAGCAGTTGCCTCACGGATGCGCGCTACCCAATATGTTTTTTGCACGATGGGTCCTTGCAGCGCGCCGTATTGCCATACGCTTACGTTCGGTTGCTGCTTGAAGATGAATTTCACCGTGGACACATCCACGACTTCAACCCGATCGATATACTCCGGCGAATAATACGCGTTCCAGTCGAAACCAAGCTCAAACGCAAGCGCGGTATTCACTGTGAACGCAACATCCTCAGCCGTGAAGGGAGAGCCATCCGTCCATTTGAGGTCCGTGAGCAAGGTCACAGTAGCGGAATAAAGTTCGCCTTCCTGTATTACAGAGGAGGGCATTCCATGCGCGGCAAGTGTTTCAAATTTAAGATCTGGTGGCGCAAGATGATATAAGCGCGGCCAGTATTCGAAGCGCAACGCGTAATCTGCATAGCTCGCGCCCGATTCATCGAACAATTCCCATACATTCACGTCGCGCGGCTCACCGATCAACGCGAAACGGATCTCGGGTGCGTGCGTAACTGGAACGACCGTCGGGGAGGGAGTGCTGGTAGAAACAGGAGCAGGTTGGGGTGCGCAAGAGGCGAGCAGAAAAGCCCCGAACAGAATGAAGCGCAGGTTCCGTCGCATTAATTCTGGCAGGCTGGGCCCATATCGATCGCCTCAATATTCCATAAGGGATTGGCGGTGGGGTCGAGATCGAAGTGGCAGAGATCGGGGCGCGCCGCGGCAACCCGCAAACGATAATAAAGTGGGATCGCCGGAAGCTCCGTCGAGAAGAGCACCTGGGTTTGACGATATGAGTCTGTGTAGGCCTGTTCATCCGGCAGGGAGAGCTGCGCAGTGCGGCAGGCTGCATCGTATTGTTCGTTCTGATAGCCTGTTACGTTCGTCCCGATCCATGAGTTGGAAGCTGTGGGAATTTCATCGGTTGTGAACCAGCCACATGGAGGTTCGATGCTGTTCACACCCATGGCGTATTCGATCAGGTCAAAGCGGCGGCCAAAGAGCAGACCATTTGGGCCCGGCGCGTAGAGATCGTCCTGTGAAAAATATTGCACGTTCAGGCCGATGCCGCATTGCGCCAGAGATTGCGTCAGGATATCCACAACCTGCCTGCGTTGTGTGGCAGTAGTAGTGTAGTAGTAAAGCTGTAAAGGCGTGCCTGCTCCCACGTTGGCAACGGAAACTGCAAGCCGCGCGGTCGCCGGGTTTCCGTCCGTATCCCTCCATCCGGCCTGTTCAAGCAAAGAAATACCGACTGAAGGATCGAACGGAATTGCATCGATATTTGGATCGTAAAGGGGATGTTCCACGGGAACATATGTACTGGGAACGGTCGTCTGGCCAAACAATACGGTATCCACAACCGATTGACGGTCGAGACAATACGCAATGCCCTGGCGCGTATGCGCGTCGGAAAAAATATCCTGGCGGTCCTTTTGGAATTGTGTCTCATACCCATCATCATAGGTGGCCGGGAAAACGCCGAGTCCCAGCCATTCGATGGTCATACCGGGCGTAAAGAAGGCCTGTGCCTGTTCGCCGGCCTGCATCTCCTGCAATAAACCCGCATGGTTATCGAGCCGGATGCTGGGGTCGAGAATATCGCAGCGGCCGGCCACCAGTTCGCTGAGGGCGGTATCCGGGTTCGTAATGAAGCGGAATATAAGTGAGTCAAATTTTGGGTAACCGTCTGCCAAGCGGAAGTAATATGGATTCTTCGTCAATGTGATGTGGTCTGCCGCGATCCACTCCTGGATGACATAAGGTCCCCAACCCAGCGGCGAACGTGAAGCAACATCGATGGTTGAAAGTTGATTCACCGGGAACTGGCCCCAAATATGCTCCGGCGCGGGCGGCCAGAAATTGGTGAAATAGGCAGGGTCGATAAAGCCGGGCTTGCTCCACCATTGTACAGTTTGCGCATCCGCGGCTTCATAGGTCTGTGTGCGATCGATCAAAAAGGTGTTTGCAATTGCAGCCGGGTCGGAGGCAAGCTCGAAGGCGTAGACCGAGTCATCTGCAGTGACCGGCGTGCCGTCTGCCCAGGTGACGTCTGGCCGCATGCGAAACGTAACGACCATCTGGTCCATCTCAAGCGCGGTCGTACCATCATAGGTCAGGATACAGTCGTCACCGCGGCAGCCTGCCGGGCGAACGCGCGTACCCTGCTTCAATAAAACAAGATTCCCATCCGCATCCACGATCTGACCTTCAGCCTGTACCGGCGTGCTGACGATCTGCGCGTCACCGTTCTCAAGCGAAGGCAATTGTGCGAGGGTGACCGGCTGATATTCATAACCAATCGTGTCGATCGGGCCGTCATAGACGGAAGCCAGCACACTGCGCGCCGCGGCATTCGGTCCGCCGAACGGGTAGAGAGTATTGGGTTCCTGTCCCAGGCAAACGGTCAAGGAGCGAGGCGCAGGAGTCGCAGTGGGCAAAGAGGGGAGAATTTCTGTGGCGACTTCAGTCGCTTGTGGCTCGGAGGATAAAAACCTGCAGGCGGTCAGGATCACAGAAAAGGTAAAGAGAAGGGACAGAATCCCTGCAAAGCGTTTTGAAAATAGCATGGCAACGTCCTTTTTTGAAAAGAGCATTGGTCCATTATACAAGAAGCCGCCCCGGCGGGCGGCTTGAATTCGAAATCCTTGTTTAGCCTTTGCGGCTAGGGGTGAACCACCGCCTGCATGTGGGCAACAAGATGCAGTTTGCTCAGGATATTGATAACATAGCCCTTGACCGTATTTTCACTGATACCCAGTTCTTCGGCGATCTGGCCATTGGTTTGGCCATCGGCAATGAGTTTGAGTACATGCATTTCGCGGTCGGTCAATTCAGCGAAGAGGGCCCATTCACCGCTTTCTTCGCCGCGGACGTTTTGCAGCACTCGCACAGCCACGCCTGGATGAAGTGTCACTTCGCCCTGCATGGCATAGTGTAGGACGTCTCTCAACTTTTCCATCTTCATGTCTTTCAAAATATAGGAGATCGCCCCGGCTTTCAAGGCGGGAAAGATCTGCTCATCCTTGTGATAAGAGGTAAGCACAACGATCTGCGTGCGGGGGCTGATTCGCTTGACCCTGCGAATGGTCTCGAAGCCATCCATGCCAGGCATGATCAGATCCAGCAGGACAATGTCGGGGATGAGTTCGGAAACCAGCCCCAAGGTCTCTTCCCCAGAAACCGCTTCGCCTACGACTTTGAAGTCAGATTGCGTTTCGAGGTAGGCACGTAATCCCTTGCGGACTTCCTCATGGTCATCTACGATAATGATGCTGATCGAGTTTGTCATGGTTGTTTCCACTAGCTGCGTGCGGCCACGTTCGACCCACCGACAGGATAGAGTATGTTCGGTTCCTCACCCGGAGGTAGACGGTCCACACGCGGTGCAGTAGCCACGGGTAATCTGTGTCAGGATTTCCGTCGTTTCCAGCTTAGAAATGAAAAATCCGCATGCAGAGAGTATAAGAGAAAGACGAAAAGGAAAGACAAAATCCTGGCGAACCATTTTGTGAAAAGAGTATCTCCGATTATACACGAGGCGGCTTTTGTGGAGGCTGCCTACCATCAGAAACTTATTTTTTACGGAATAATCTTTGCATAACCACCAACAGGATCAACACAACAAGCCCAATGAGGAATGGCGCGTAGAATTTAGTCCCGGTCGCAAGCACAGGCTGAGGTGTAGGGGTCGCCTGGGGAGGGCCAACCGGTATTTGGCCTGCATTGGATAAGGTAATCTCCTGCGGGGCGGACCACAGGTTATTTTGACGCAAGAGGAACGCCGTGACCTGCAAGGTTTGTTCCTCCGTCAAACTGGCCGGGTTCCAATATGGCATGGCAGCAAATATAAAAGAACGAAGAATCGCCGCATCAGAAAATTTTTGCAGGGCGCCCCGGCCAATAATGGGCGGAATGTATTCAGGCAGGGTGAAGCCGTTTTCGTAGGGGCGATCGCCATGACAACCTGATTCCCAACAGTTGCTCTCTCCCGACGGATAAGTATCGCGGAATTCCTCGGTCAACCCCTGACCCACGTCCCCGTGGCAAGGCATACAATAAAGCCAATAAACTTGTGCGCCCATATCAGCTTGTGATGGAGAGGCTGGAAGCGTAGGTTCTGCCAAGCGGTCAATAGTTGGTATTGAAACAGGAGTCTCTGCCGTTTGTAATTGCCTGGAGGTTGCTGCACTTATGTCGAAGAATAGCCCTGCAAAAAGCAGGGCTATTCCAAAGCCTATTATTAAGATTGAAAGCGGATATCTTCGTTGCACAGGTTTACGTCTTGCCGCGCATGCGTGGGTCGAGCACATCACGCAGGGCGTCGCCGACCAGATTCCAACCCATGACGAAGAGCACCAGCGTCAAGCCTGGCCAGACAATAATGTACCAGTATTCATCAAGGCTGATGATCCAGTTGCGCGCGAAGGACAGAACCTGGCCCCAATCCGCATAACCAACATCGGTGCCAATGCCCAGGAAAGAAAGCGCCGCGAAGCTTAGAACCACATCGCCAATTGCCAGAGATGCCAAAACCAACGTGGGAAAGATCGCGTTGGGGAGAATGTGCCTGAAGAGGATGCGGCTGTCTTTCGCTCCAATGACTCGTGCGGCCATGACATAATCGCGCTCTTTGGTGGAGAGAATATCACCGCGGATGACACGTGCATACCCCATCCACCCAAATGTGACCAGCGCGATGATCGCGGGAAACAGGCTTCTCCCAAACCGAGGCGTGATCACAGCGGCCAGGATCAATGCCGCCAGGATAAAGGGCAGGGTCAGGAAGATATCCACAATGCGCATGATGATGTTGTCCACTATGCCGCCATAATAAGCCGATATCGAACCGACCAGCAATCCGATTAACAAGGTTGCAACAACAACCACCAGGCCGGTCTTGAAGGCCGTGCGTGTACCCCAGATGATCCCATAGAACACATCATACTGACCCTGCGCAGTGCCGAAGATGTGCACCCATTGATCAGTCTTCATGATGGGCTTCCACCAGAAAGGCAAAGGCGGTGGTCTGACTTTCCATTCAGAACCCATAGGTTGGGGCTGGGCTTTAAACCCGTCGCGCGGGATGCTATACGGATCACCAGTTTTGGGTGGAGGCGCGATGGCAGGCGCAAAAACGGCGACCAGCACGAAAAACATGATTAATGTGAAACCGGCGATCGATGCAGGCGTCTTCGATAAACCCAGCACGATGCGGTAATTTTCCGGGCCAAGGGTACGTTCCAGCCAACCAATCTGCCGAAGCGGGGCCGCTCCGAGCTCCAAACCGATATCACCAGGGGGGGTGGTTGCAATTTCAGACATGGTGTTTCTCCTTGATGGAATTAAGACAGGCGGACGCGTGGATCAACGACCGCGTAGATCACATCCACGACCAGGTTGGCAACGATGAGAATCGCTCCGTTGAACAAAGCAAACCCGAGGATCGTAATGACATCCAGCGCGGCGGCCGCCTCGGCAGCTGCCTTGCCAATCCCGGGAAAATCAAAAACTGTTTCTGTGATGACCACACCGCCCAGCAAGCCAACCACGCTGAATCCAGCCAGGGTTACGACTGATATCATCGCGTTGGGCCGGGCGTGTTTGAAGATCACATCGTGCTCAGTCAAGCCTTTGGCGCGCGCTGTGGTGACGTATTCCTGGCGAAGGACCTCCAGCATGGAGGAACGCGTCACGCGCAGGAAAGTCGCCCAACTCAGGTAGGAAAGGGTCAGGATCGGCAAAATCATGTGTCTTAAGGCATCCCAGAAAATATCAAAGCGGCCGTTCAGCAATGCGTCAAATGTCAGCAAGTTTGTATAGGTTCGAAACTCACCGCTGGTGACAACTGCGTTTGCCCAGTCTGAAAGGCGTCCGGGCGGAAACCACTGCAGATTGGCATAAAAGATCAGCAACATCAAGAGGCCGAAAACAAAGGTGGGGAAGGATGTGCCAACGATACTGAAGACACGCGCGGCCTGGTCAATGAATCCATTGTGATGCACGGCGGCTTGAACTCCCATCCAGATCCCAACCAGAATGACGGGCGCGACCGCCCACACAGTTAGATCCAGGGTGTTGGGGAAACGTACCCGGATCAATTCGGCGACTTCCTGAGAGCCGACCCGCGAATAACCAAAATCGCCGAAGAGGATGCCGCCGTCCCGCTCGCCTGTACGCGGGTCAATGACGCCTGTGAGCCAGCGCCAATATTGAACATACATTGGCTGATCCAGACCATACTTCCTGATGATCCCATCCAGGACCTTATCATTCCTGGGGAAATCGCGAACGTAGAGCGCCGAACGCTCAACCGGTGAGAGAAACTGAAGCATGGCAAATATCAACACAGTTACACCAAAGAGCAAGACTGGCACGAGCAGTAAACGTCTAATAATATAAGTAACCATTTTGCCTACTCCTTAAGATTGTGTTATTCGGAAAATGGCGAAAGAAATGTTCGCCACATTCCGCAGAACAAAATCATTTATTGATGTAAGGTATGGGGAGCCTGTTGCCAGGCTCCCCATAAAGACTTTACACTGCGGCTATCTTTATTCTTCGAACATCGGATAGTAGTAGAAGCCGCCATACAGCGAATTGTAAACAACACCCTTGACGTAGCGCGGCATGAAACCATGGCTGGTGCCGATGGCCATGATGATCCCAGGAGGATTATCGTATACAAGCTGGTTCAACTGCTTGTAAACCTCATTGCGCGCGTCTGGATCGGCCAACGTCACACCTTCGTTGATCAATGGTGTGAAAGTGTCCTGGATCTCGGCAGGGATACTCTGGCGGCCTGCATAGGTCGTCACCAGATAGGGCACATACCAGTTGTGCGGATCGGCGTAATCTTCCTGCCAGCCAACGAAGAAGATCGGGGCCAGTCGGGCGTTCACTGAGCGCAGGTAAGCCGGCCACGGCAGACCAACCGTCTCAAGGATGAACAGTTCATTGACCGTGTTCAGATTGAGAGAGAGAATCTCGGCAATGGTCTGCCGGGTGGTGTTGCCCTGATTGTAGGTACCCTGCATGCGGAAGCCGACGGTCCAGATATCGCCTTCGGGATCTTCACCGGCGGGGGTGCCATCCTTGTCAGCGTCAGCCAGCTTGAACTCTGCCGCACACTGTTCCGGGTCAAAGGAGTAAGTGGGGTCAGTCTCGTTATAGCCGGGCATGCCGGGAATCGCAAGGCTCTTCGATTGAACAGCCTCACCGTTGAAGATGTCGGCAATGTAGGTATCAAAATCGAAGCAGTAGTTGAACGCCTTGCGGATGTGCACATCGGCGAAGAAATCAGCCGGGATGCCATTGCCATCCAACTGGCCGGAGCCCAGATAGGTATTGCTGCCATCCGCGTTGGCAACATTGAAATTGAAGAACGCATCGCTGCGGGTGATGCCGGGTTTGTCGAGCGTCCGTCTCAACGGCAAGTTATCGTCAATGACTTCGCATTCATAGTCGTAGACAGCAGGATCACCATTCCAGTGGCAGTCCTCGCCGACCAACTCGTCCATTTGTGAGCGATTTTCGGGGTTAACCACGACAAAATCAGCGTCTCCAGCTTGCATCATGGCAAAGCGGGTACTCCACTCGTCCACTTGCTGGAGGACAACGCGTTCGAGCTTGGCAGGCTCACGCCAGTAGTTGTCGTTGCGGACCAAAACGATCTCTTCACCGGGGGTCCAGTGATCGAGCTTGAAGGGGCCGGTGCCATTGACGATGGCGTTGAGCGGGTTGGTCTCGGGTCCAATAGCATACCAATTCTGCCAGGTATCACAGGAGCCATCCCAGCCGCCATTAGCGGCAACCCAATCAGAATCCAAAGCGGAACCCCAGGGTTGGGCGATGGCGGGAATGAAAGGGCCGAACGGCGTCGCCAGGTGCATGGTAACGGTCCCAGCGGCATCATCGGCAACAATGCGGGCTTTCACGGCTTCGCAGACGCCTGCAAGCAGCGCTGGGTCTTTGGCCCCCATTGCCTCCACGTCATCGTAGAGCGCTCCGGAAATACCGCCAAGTTCTTCCTGTGAAATACCATCAGCAAGAGCTTCAATACCCGCAGTCTCGGCTACTTCGACTGCCTCAGCGACATCAATTGTGCCTATGCCAAAGAAGGGTTCGAAGAGCAGGAATTGGGGCGAAGAGGTGCCGCCCTGCAGCAAACCGCGTTGAAAACTGAAAGCGATATCCGAGGGGGTCAGTTCAGCGCCATCATGGAAAGTGACACCTGAACGAATATGGAAGGTATAGGTCATACCATCCTCGGAAACATCCCACGATTCGGCAAGCCCAGCCACGAATTTGGTGTCATAGTTACCATCGAAGAACACGAGCGGCTCTGTGGTATTCCCAAGCACCTCAGAACCAGCCGTTTCATAGTCGTAGGCCGGGTCCAATGAGTTTGGTTCGCCGAAGGATACCGAGATGAAGGTGGTCGGATCCTTGGATGCAGCGCCGCCGGTGGTGGGTTCGCCCGGTTCCGCGGGTTCCGCGGGTTCGACGGGTTCACCAGGGACCGGGGTGCCTGTCGGGCCGCAAGCTGCAAGCAGCATGCTGGCGACGACGAGAAGGCTCAGTAAAGCAAATAGTTTACGCATTTTTCTTCTCCTCACAGAAATTTAGTGGATTGATTTGAACTTACAAATGTGCACTTGCAGTGATTTATAAATATCACTAAAAACAACCACCTCCTTTCAAGTCTACAAATATCATACTTACTGTAAAAATCGTTCTGCGAAAAAGCAGGCTACAAAGTGGCCTGGTCTTATCTCACGAAATTCCGGGCGCGACTCGGCGCAAATCTTCTCGGCAATCGGGCAACGCGTGCGGAAGCGGCAACCTGAAGGCGGATTCACCGGTGAAGGCACGTCGCCTTCGAGGATGGTTCGTTTGCGCATGGAGTCCGCTATCGGGTCCGGGATGGGAATCGCGGAAAGCAGGGCCTGTGTATAAGGATGTAACGGTTCACGATACAAGTCATCACGATCTGCCAACTCCATGATTACCCCCAGATACATTACGGCCACGCGCCTGCTGATATGACGAACCATTGAAAGGTCATGCGCAATAAAAAGGTACGTAAGATTAAATTGTTGTTGAAGTTCCTCAAGCAGGTTCACAACCTGCGCTTGGATGGATACGTCCAACGCAGAGATCGGTTCATCGCAAACAATAAATGAAGGTTGTAGGGCAAGCGCGCGCGCAATCCCAATGCGCTGACGCTGGCCGCCCGAAAATTCATGGGGATAGCGGCTGGCAAAAGCAGGATTGAGCCCCACCACTTCAAGCAAATGTTCCACACGTTCCTGGATCTCTTTCCCCGTGGCTACATTATGAACTATGAGTGGTTCGCCGACGGTATCAACGACAGTCATACGCGGATTCAGGCTGGCATACGGATCCTGAAAGATCATTTGCATCTTGCGGCGCATCAGGCGCAACTCCTCGCCCTTTAATGAGACAAGGTCCACGCCATCAAAATTTATTTTTCCGGCAGTGGGTTTATACAATTGCAAAATGGTGCGCCCAGTTGTGGATTTGCCACAGCCTGATTCACCTACAAGGCCCAGTGTCTCGCCGCGCATAACATCAAACGAAACCCCGTCCACCGCATGAACAGCGCCTACCTGCCGTTGAAACACACCACGATAGATCGGAAAATGCATTTTGAGGTCTTCTACCCGCAATAAGATATCATCATTAGCGGTCATTAGCGGTGTCTCCCCGTCTTGATATCAACCCAGCAGGCAATACGATGTTCAACGGCAACAGTTTCAAGGGTTGGGTTCTCTTTCCAGCAATGCTCCAGCGCCCACTTGCAACGCGGCGCAAATGGACAGGCATGCGGCTTCTGGTAAAGAACGGGCGGCTGACCATCAATCGAGGTCAAACGGCCATGATGCTTGCTATCCACACGCGGCAGACTGCCGATCAGACCCAGTGTATAGGGATGGGATGGGTTGGCAAACAACTCATTGACTGGCGCTTCCTCAATAATAAGGCCGCCATACATAACAATCACACGCTGAGCCAGCCCAGCAACCACACCCAGGTCATGTGTGATCCAGATAATGGTCATGCCAAGCTCATTGCGCAGACGTTTAACCAGATCCATGATCTGAGCCTGAATGGTCACATCTAAAGCAGTGGTAGGCTCATCTGCGATCAAGATCTGCGGACTGCAAGACAGCGCCATGGCGATCATCACGCGCTGGCGCATACCGCCGGAATACTGATGAGGATAATCATTAAGTCGATCCTTGGCATTTGGAATGCCCACAATGCTTAACAATTCTGCCGCGCGTTCCTGCGCCTGTTTTTTGGTCATGCCAATATGCAGCATCAACGGCTCTTCCAACTGACGGCCAATGGTTAACACAGGATTTAAAGAAGTCATTGGGTCCTGAAAAATCATCGCGATCTGCGCGCCGCGCACATGACGAATTTCTTCTTTTGTCATTTTTAGAAGATCCTGGCCGAAAAAAAACGCTTCCCCCGCAATAACTTTGCCTGGAGGTGATGGTATCAGCCCCAACACCGAAAGCATCGTTACACTCTTTCCACAACCGCTTTCCCCCACCACCCCCAGCGTCTCACCTTCCTTCAAGCCAAAAGAAACCCCATTTACTGCGTGAATAATCCCTTCGGGGGTCTTGAACTGAGTTTCAAGTCCCTTAACATCCAACAAGAGATCAGGCATCCACAAGGTCCTTTTCTACATTGATATCAGTACTAGCGAACCAGTTTGTACGTATGGCTATATTCAGAGAAAGAGTTGAATTATACCTAATTCTTTAGGAGCGTCAACATACCCACTCTAAGCATTGACTAATATAGTTGTACTTTTATAGAAAAACCCCTCTGGAGAACTGCTTGTATATACTTCTGCGAAACAAGCCGTCTCGAACCACCCTGCCGTCTCGCACCGTTCGTGCCGCCGCTGAGCGCGGCACGAACGGTGCGAGACGTCGAAGGGCAAACCCTGCGCTTAGGCTGCCCCGACTCAGCACACCTCAAATTGCGTCCCATCATTGACACCCCCTGCCTCCTCACATAGAATCTACTCGCACATATCCTTGTTCAAGGAGAAAGACATGTTAAAAGAATTCAGGGAATTTGCCATGCGCGGCAACGTATTGGACCTCGCCATTGGCGTGATCATTGGTGGCGCGTTTGGCAAGATCATCAGTTCTCTTGTCAGTGACATGCTCATGCCTCTTCTCGGGCTTGTAATGGGCGGTGTGAACTTCGCCGAAAAAACCCTTGCAGTCGGCGCAGCAGTGGTGAAATGGGGAGCGTTCCTGCAAGCCATTATTGATTTTCTTATTATTGCCTTTGTCATCTTCCTAATCGTCAAGGGCATTAATAATCTAAAGAAGGCCCCGCCGCCCCCGGACGCCACCACCAAAGAATGCCCATACTGCTTCAGCACCATTTCCATTAAAGCAACCCGCTGCCCGAACTGCACATCCGAGATAAAGTAAAATAACTCAAATATTTTTTGCTCTGGCGGGGTCTTCGACCCCGCCAGAGCGCGTATAATCACATCATGGATTTTCTGGACAAACTCAACCCCCAGCAACGCAACGCGGTCACAGCCGCGGACGGACCCGTTTTGGTCGTGGCCGGCCCGGGCTCCGGAAAGACGCGGGTGCTTACACAACGCATCGCACACCTGATTGCGAACGAAGGCGTGCGCCCATGGCAGATCCTTGCCGTGACGTTCACCAACAAGGCCGCACGTTCCATGGGGGAACGCGTCAAACATCTACTGCCAGATCAGGCGATTGAAGGCATTATGCTCGGCACCTTCCACTCGATCTGCGCACGCATCCTGCGGCGCGAGGCGGAGCACCTTCCGATCGAATCGAATTTTGTCATTTTCGATTCGGACGACCAGGAGAGAATCGTCAAGACAGTGATTCGCGAATTCAACCTGAATGACAAACTGTACCGCGCCGCCAGCGTGCATGCTGCCATCTCGCGCGCAAAGAATGAGCTGATCGGCCCGCACGATTACCCGATCAGCACCTATCGCGATGAAGTCGTCAAACGCGTCTATGTTGAATATCAAAAACGATTGATCGCCAGCAACGCCGTGGATTTCGATGACATCCTCGTTTATACAGCGCGCTTATTGGAAGATGTGCCTGCTGTGCGTGATAAATATGCCCAGCGATTCCGCCATGTGCTGGTGGATGAGTTCCAGGATACCAATCTTGCGCAATATGCCCTGGTGAAACATCTCGCTTCGCATCATAAAAATATATTTTGCGTGGGCGACCCGGACCAGTCCATTTACGCCTGGCGCGGCGCAGACTGGCGCAACGTCCAGCGTTTCGAACAGGATTTCCCGAACGCGCAGACGATCCTGCTCGAACAAAATTATCGTTCCCATCAAAACATCCTGGATGCCGCCATGGGCGTGATCGACCGCGCGGGCAACCGCCGCAAGAAACATCTCTTCAGCGAGCGCGGCAGCGGCGAGAAGATCTTCTTCTTCGAGGCGCGCGACGATTACGGGGAAGCCTCCTTTGTTGTGGATACCATCGCTCAGCTCGTTGCAGGTGGTCAATTCGAACCGGGCGAGTGTGCGGTGATGTATCGCACCAACTCCATGTCCCGTTTAATTGAAGAGGCTTTTCTGCAAGCGCGGCTTCCGTATCGTCTGGTGGGTGCACAACGTTTTTATGGGCGCCGCGAAGTAAAGGATGTGATCGCCTTCATGCGCCTTGTGCACAACCCGTCCGACGAAGCCAGCCTGGGCCGCATCATCAACATTCCGCCGCGCGGTGTGGGTGAAAAAACATTGACCACGCTGCATCTGATCGCGCGCCAGAACAATACCTCGCCCGGCGCGGTGCTTCTCGACCTCGCGCGCGGCGCAGACTCACCTTTTTACAAATCCTTGACGGGCCGCGCCGCGCTGCCTCTCGCAGATTTCGGCGGCATGCTCGCCAACTGGCGCGCCATCGCTGCCACAGCCACCATCCCCGAGCTCTTCGACCGCATCCTGATCGATAT
>CAZJYB010000018.1:0-36275 GCA_964549865.1 uncultured Anaerolineaceae bacterium | reverse complement strand
TGTCGCCTTCCATCATGGCACCCATCATATGTCCCTGATAGTCCACGAACATGTTAGACAGGATATGAACGGCAAGCAGCACCAGCATCACTGCACCCATCATATAGATCTGGCCGAGCGCATTGGGGTCGTTTCCCTCCAGGATATTTTTGGTGATAAATCTTGTGCATAACGGGAGCAGCAGCGTGGTCCCCGATACGATGAATGCGCATGCCATGTCTGCAGAAAACAATCCCAGGTATGGTTTGTAATACGACAGGAACTTCCTTGTACGGGAATTCATGAAATTTTATTTCCTCAAACTAACAACGTTGTTAAGCACCGTCCCGAAGGTTTGGGAGCGTTGACAAAGGTTTTTCAGGAAACCTTCGGGACGTTCCACGTCTTAAATAAAAAACCGCAGGCCGGGATGCGCCTGCGGTGATGTGACAATCGAAACGGAAAGTTCCGTCAACGGAAAATGTTCCGCGATTACATCTCACCTTCAGGAGGCGCACTCAACAGGATAGTGCATGACAAGATGGTTTTCATTTTATGTGCCTCCTTTCAGAAATAAGATGATGCGAGTTTATCATTTGAGGTGGAGAGAGTCAAGAAGTGGAATAAACCCTAAAGGTTTTGAAAACCTTTAGGGTTTTCTCAATCGTAATCATCCTCTGCAAACCATTTGCTGTCTGTATCGGTACCCGATTTCTCGTGCAGCTTCAAATACTCATCTCTTCCACCAAACCATTCAAGGACCATATCGCGCTTTAATTTCGTGGGCTCGTCGGAAAGTATTACATCATACGAGGAGTGCTTCCACTCTCGAAAATCCTTCACAAGCTTGTGTTTCTGCGGGTTCTGGTGAATGCAGGCGATCACCTTCCAGAATTGACGATCGGTCGTGACCGGCACATACCCAAATGCATCCTGAAATAAATCCCCGCTTCTCCCGTAGGCGTCATTGATCGTTTTGGTATAGGCCTTGAATAGCTCCGAGAATTTCCTGCCTGGATATTCGGCATCCAGGGGCTTGTTCGTCTCCGAAAACCGTAGAAACTCCTCGATTTCCTTTTCGGATCTCACCTTCACCAGCATATGATAATGATTTCGCAGCATGCAATATGCGAAGGTCTCCGCGATGGGTTCAATATATTTGAAATGCAGGTTCAGGAAAAACTCGTAATTGCGCTCTTCGATAAAGATATCTGCGCGGTCCATGCCGCGGTGATAGATATGGTAATACGTATCGTACAGCAGGGGGGTTGGACTGGTCATGGGTGTATCCAGAACCTAAAGGTTTTTAAAACCTTTGATCTCCATCAACCTATTATCGCGCGATCCCTTTCAACGCCTCGCCGAAGCGCGCGATCTCATCCACTGTATTGTAATGCGCGGCGCCCACGCGCACCATCCCGCCACTCTCCAGCAAACCTAATCTTTCTACAACAGCCAGGGCGTAATAATGACCGTCCCATACGTAAAAGCCTGCGTCGCCTAATTGTCTTGCCACATCATTTGGATGCTTCCCTTCCAAAGTAAATGAAACTGTAGATACACGTTCATCCAATCTCTTCATATCGGTGAGGCCGTAGATGCGCGTGCCTTTCACGGATTGGATCGTCTCGATCAGTGCGCGCGATAACTCGAACTCATACGCCTTCAAAGCGGACATGGCCTGCTTGAAGACCAGCCTGCGGCCGGAGAAGCCGGCTTCTTTCCACGCCCCGGCCTGCTCCACGCCGAATTGCTCCCCAATCCACTCGAAGTATTCCAACGCACCGAGCACACCCGCGATCCCCTCGTGGTTCTGGGTGCCCGTCTCGAATTTATAGGGCAGGTCATTGGAAGCAGGGCGCACTTTATAGGCCTTCAATTCATTCAATAAATCATATTTCCCATATAATGCGGCCGCGTGCGGGCCGAAGAACTTATATGAAGAACACACCAGAAAGTCACAGCCGAGATCCTGCACATCGATGGGTCCATGCGGCGCGTACTGCACCGCGTCGATAAACACCAGCGCACCTGCATCCTTCGCCATTTTAGTTAACTTGCGGACCGGGTTCACTGTGCCCAACGCATTCGAGGCGTATCCGAAGGCGGCGATCTTCGGTTTGCTTTCCATGGCTTTGGCGAACTCGTCCACTTTGAGCGTGCCATCCTCCACGTCGATATCCACCCAGGTGATCTTACAGCCGTTGTCCTCTGCCACCAATAACCACGGAGAAATATTCGCGTCGTGATCGAGACGAGTCACAACGATCTCATCGCCGGCGCTCAAATTACGCGCCAGCGAGCGCGAGATGTGCAGGGAGAGCGTGGTCATGTTATTGCCGAATATGATCTCCTCCGGCCGCGGGGCGTTGAGGAAATCGGCCATGGCCACATGTGCCTCGTGCAGGATTTCATCGGATCTGCGACTGGTTTCGAACGCACCTTCATGATTGGCATTATTCTCGATCAAATATTTGTTGATGCGATCCAGGCTGGGTTTCGCAATTTGCGTCCCACCCGGGTTATCGAAGAAAACCGCGGGCCGCTCCAGTGATGGAAATTGCTGGCGAATAATGTTCAGATCAAACGGCATTGTGAACTCCTGTTTAGAATTTATGTGTCGACCAAATGCCATCAACCTTGAAAGGGTGAAAAGATTATAACAATACGATGCTTAAGAACTCAGTCCCGCCGAAGGTCCCCGCAGGGGGATGGGATGTCATGGGTTTCTCTTGGGATCTCTGACACCCCTTCGGGGTTGGGTTGCCTTCCATCCTGCAATTCGATAAATGTTTTACCCCTTCGGGGTTTTTAAGAGGCAATTTTGCGATGGATGAGTTATGTGCTCGCAATTGATTCCGCTTTTACAAATTCTTCCGGCGTGTTCAGGTTCCAAAAACATAATCCGGATGGGTCGAGCACTTTTACTTCCTCGGGCGTGAGTGTGCGGACTTTTACCTTTGGGAACCAGGCGATCACTTTCCACTGGTCCGCTTCGATGGCGGCTTCGATGGCAGCCAGGCAGGTCTCGCGGCGATACACGGCGTGGAACGGTTCATAGCCTTCTTCCGTTTTATAGATGACGACATCCGCCTCTTCCTCCGCGAGCAGCCTGCGCGCGCTTTCAAGGAGAGGGGCACTGGCGAAGGGCATGTCACAGGCGACGACCGCCACGAAGGGAGAGTTGGCCGAAGCGATGGCAGTGTAGAGCCCGCCCAGGGAGCCGCGCCCAGGCTTGAGGTCCGATATTAAACGCAATTTAAGGAAAGTATAGTCCGCAGGGCGATTCGTCGTTACAATGATTTCATCCGCGATCGGAGAGAGCCTTTCGATCACCCGCTGAATGAGAGGTCTCCCAAGAAATGGTTTGAGAGCCTTGTCCTCTCCCATGCGCGAAGATTGTCCGCCTGCCTGCACGACGATGGTTAACATGGATATATTATAGATGGATTTTATGAAACGGAGCGCGGACTTAAGTCCGCAGTCCTAAAATAAAATGAGTTCGCTTGCAAATGTACTGGATGCTTTGACGGTCGAAGGCGAGTTATACGAATCGCTGGGAGACAACGCGGTACGCTGCTTCGCCTGCGGGCATCGCTGTTTGATCCGCGAGGGCAAGCGCGGCATCTGCCAGGTGAGATTCAACGAGGCGGGAAAATTGCGCGTGCCATGGGGATATGTAGCCGCCTTACAAAGCGACCCGATCGAGAAGAAACCCTTTTCACATGTAATGCCCGGCACCAATGCGCTCACGTTCGGCATGATGGGCTGCGATTATCATTGCGGTTACTGTCAAAATTGGGTGACTTCGCAGGCCATGCGCGACCCTGCATCGGACGCTTCATTGAATTTGATAAGAAAAATAACCCCGAAGCAAATGGTGAATCACGCTCAGAGCACAAATGCTTCGACAGTAGTCTCTTCATATAATGAGCCGTTGATCACCAGCGAATGGGGGGTCGAGATCTTCAAGGCGGCAAAGCAGGTGGGGTTGATGTGTGCATATGTATCCAACGGAAATAACACGCCTGAAGTCATGGAATATATCCGTCCGTATCTGGATGCATATAAGGTTGACCTGAAATCTATGAACGACAAGAATTATCGTTCATTGGGCGGTGTGTTACAGAATACATTGGATGGAATCAAGCGTGCAAAAGAAGCAGGATTGTGGGTCGAGGTTGTCACACTGGTCATCCCCGGTTTCAATGATTCAAATGAAGAGCTATGGGAGGCTGCACGCTTCCTCGCAGGTCTATCAATCGACATCCCCTGGCATGTGACTGCCTTCCATAAAGACTACAAGATGACCGACCCGGAGAATACCGACGCAAAGACGTTAATGCGCGCAGCGGAGATCGGGCGCGAAGCTGGCTTGAGGTACGTCTACGCGGGGAATTTGCCGGGCACGGTTGGGGAGTACGAAAATACCCATTGTCCACAATGCAGCTACCGGCTTGTAAAAAGAAGTGGGTATGTCATCCTGGAGTATAGAATTACGGGCGAGGGCAGATGCCCGCAATGCCACGAAACGATCCCCGGGTTGTGGCCAAAAGACCCCTCCACAGTAGGGTTAAACGGGATTGGTCAACCTTTGCCAGTATGGTAATATGCGTTTTATTGTATAATTTGCATCCTACCGAGACACATGAAAAGTCAATTTTCCCTGTGTCTTAAACCCCATCATTTCTCAAGGAGGAGAAACGTGAAGAAAAATCTGTATGTGTTGATGTCCCTTGTCGTACTCGCCAGTATGGTACTGGCCGCGTGCGGCACCCCGGCAACTGAGGCTCCGGCTGGCTCAGCGACCGAAGCCCCGGCCGCAACTGCTGAAGCCGAAGCCACTGAAGCCCCTGTAACCTTTGATTTTACCCCGCCCCCGGATGGTTCCTTTATTCCCTTTCCAGAAGGTGGCAAAAGTGTAACTGGGGCCTGGGATCAGGAGCCGGATAGCATCGTTCCATATTTCAGCCAGATGTCCTTCGCCATCTGGGTTACCCAGCTCACTCTTGTGGGTCTCGGTGAATGGGATGATCAGAACAACTTCGTGCCTGAACTGGCTGCTGAAGTTCCCACCACCGAAAACGGTGGCGTTTCTGAAGACGGCCTGACCATTACCTGGAAACTCAAGCCCGGTCTCCTGTGGTCCGATGGTGAGCCGCTCACCTCTGCAGACGTGAAGTTCACTTGGGATGCCGTAATGGATCCCGGCAATGCACCTTCATCCCGCACTGGTTACGACAAGATCGCCAGCATTGACACACCCGATGATACAACTGTGGTGATCAATTTCGCTGAGCTGTACCCGCCTTGGCAGACCTTGTTCACACAGGGCCCGAACAACAGCGGCGCGATCCTCCCCATGCATATCCTTGAGGGCCAGGCCGCTCTCGAAGGCAGTGGTTTCATCCACAAGCCGAACATTGCTTCCGGCCCGTTCGTGATCACCGAATGGATCGCTGGCGATTACATGACCCTGCTCCCCAACCCGAACTTCCATTCTGGCCGCCCAATATTGGACCGGGTCCAAATCCGTTTCGTTGCTGATTCAGCCGCCTCTCTCGCCGCCCTGCAAACGGGTGACGTGGACTGGTACCCGAACTTCTCTGAAGCCGACATCTCTACGATCGCCGCGCTCGAACCGGATGTTCACCTGATCACAGTCCCTGGCGCCGATTTTGAGCACTACTTCTTCAACCTCGGTCGCACCGAAGGTGTGGATGGCCGCGGTGCAGCCGATAATGAAGGCTTCTGCCCATTCAAGGACGTAAACGTTCGCAAGGCCATCACCCTCGGCATCAATCGTCAGGCCTTTGTGGATGCCTTGCTTGAAGGAAAGACCACCGTTCCAGTAAGCCAGTGGCCGAATTCCTCCTGGACGAACACCAACCTGACCGTTGATAGCTATGATCCTGATGCTGCCGCCGCCTTGCTCGATGCAGCCGGTTACACGCTCGGTGAAGATGGCATTCGTGTGGGTGAGTGCAATGGTGAGCAGACCCCTCTCTCCTTCAACTTCGAGACCACCACTGCCCCGATTCGCATTGACATCGCCACAGCCGCCCAGGCGGATCTTGCCTTGATCGGTGTCGAATTTAACCCGATCTTCACGCCCGCTGGCACCTTCTTCGGCCAGTACGTGGATGGCGGCCCTTTGACCACCGGTAATTACGACATAGGCGGTTACACCACCGGCTTCTACCCGGATCCCTATACCGATAACTACCAGTGCGAATCGGTCCCGAATGCCGAGAAGCCCGATGGTACCAACTGGTACCACAACTGCGATCCGTTCCTCTCTGATCTGATGGATGGCTTGCTTGCGACGGCAGATCCTGCGGAACGCAAGGTCATCCTCGACGAAGCCCAGGCTTACATCTTCGACAACTACTACGTCATCATGATGTACGCTCGCGCCGATGTCTATGGACACACAGACCGCTTTATCCCCGGCCCGAACGGCGACCAGAGCAGCTTGAACTGGAATGCCGAAGTCTGGGATGTAAAGAACTAGCAAGTGGCAAGGTAAAAGTAATATAAGCTCGAAACAAGAGGCAGGGGGCATCCCCTGCCTCTTGTTCAAGAAATTATTTTTATTTTTAACGAAGTATCAAGCTCATCCCCGTTACAGGTTAATTACCGGAGGATCCAATGTGGACTTACTTAGCGCGACGCGCTCTTCAAGCTCTCTTTACATTAATGATCATCACGGTCTTATGTTTCCTCCTGACACGCTTTTCAGGGGACCCGATCGCGCAGTATGCAGCCAACCCACGCATGAGCGCCGAGGACAAGGCGGCTTTGCGTGAACGACTTGGCTTGAACCAACCCCTGCCTGTGCAATATTTCAAATGGCTTGGGCTGGCGCTACAAGGTGACCTGGGGAATTCCTTCTTTTCCAAACAGCCTGTCTCCCAGATGATTGCCACGCGCCTGCCGAATACCCTGATCCTGATGTTCACCGCCGAGATCATTACCGTAAGCATTGCACTTGTGCTCGGTATTATTTCAGCAGTAAAGAAATATTCCATCACAGACAATATCATTACCACATTTTCCTTTATCGGGTTTTCCATTCCGATCTTTTTCAGCGCATTGGGTTTAATGTTAATATTTGCCGTGCAGTTCAAGGAATGGGGGTTGCCCTACCTGCCAACCGGGGCGGCCGTATGGGATAAAAAGGATCCGGTCGAATACATCCGAAACTTAATTCTCCCTGTTTCCGCCCTTGTGCTCGTCCAGACCGCCGGCTATGCCCGCTTTGTGCGTGGAAGCATGTTGGAAGTGCTGGGGCAGGATTACGTCCGTACGGCCCGTGCAAAAGGATTAACCAGCAAGGTGGTGCTTTATAAACACGCCTTGCGCAACGCTGCCTTGCCCCTTGTGACCCTTGTGGGCCTGGATATTCCCTTTTTGCTTGGCGGCGCGATTGTGACCGAATCGGTATTTTCCTGGCCCGGGATGGGAAGGCTTTTCTGGGAGTATGCCCAGCGCAGCGATTACCCGGTGGTGCTTGGTGTTTTGTTGATCATTTCAACTGCCGTTGTGACATTCACTATCATTACCGACGTTCTATATACCTTCGTGGACCCTCGTATTCGGCTCGCTTAATGGGAGTAAATCATCATGGCTGCTACTGATATTGCATCTCTGGATAGTCCCGCCTTCGGGCATGAAGCGGCTCATCAACCTCTTACACCCGGCCAACTGGTCTGGAGGCGATTTCGCAAACACCGCATGGCAGTGTTCGGCATGATCGGATTTGGCCTTTTACTGCTCTTTATCCTCGTGGGTTCGCTTATCATAAGCGCAAAAGAGGCGAATGCGATCGACTTAAAGGCGCGCTTAAGCCCTCCATCGGCAACCTATTGGATGGGAACGGACAGCACGGGGCGCGATATTTTTTCACGTATCATCCATGGCGGGCAGATCTCCCTTTTTGTAGGGATAACCGCTGTGTTGATTTCGGTCAGTTTGGGCACTTTGATCGGCGGGCTTGCAGGCTATTTTGGAGGCTGGGTGGATGCCCTGCTCATGCGTTTTACCGAGGCCATGCTCTCGATCCCGCAGCTCTTTTTGTTGATCGTACTTGGAAAGTTTATCGGTAGAGATATTCAAACGATCACCCTCTTCGGAAAGGATTTCAGCGGAAGCGTAATGATCGTGATCGTTGTGATCGGTTTTACATCCTGGATGTTCCTGGCGCGCATTGTGCGGGCTAATGTGCTCTCGCTCAAGGAAATGGATTATATTTCCGTATCCAAATCCCTCGGCTCAAGCGACATGCGCATCTTTTACCGGCATTTGATCCCAAATACAATGGGCGCGATCATCGTTTCCACCACCCTGGGGCTGGCGGGCGCCATTCTTTTGGAAGCCTATGTCTCGTTCCTTGGGCTGGGGATCCAACCACCCACCGCCTCTTGGGGAAACATGCTGACTGCGGCTCAAACTTTCATTCAAAAGGGGTCGTGGTGGATGTGGATCTTCCCCAGCATATTCATTATATTCACAATCTTATGTATCAATTTAGTTGGCGACGGCTTGAGGGATGCGTTCGACCCGCGCAGCAATAAACACGTGTAATTCATCCCAATATTAAAATTCAAACGCCCACCATAAATCATGGTGGGCGTTTTATTATCCTGAAACATGTCTGAACATCCCAGGCGAGATATGAACCCCTCCCAGGTAGGGTTAATGGATTTGGTCATCCTTTACAAATACATTGAGTGTATAATCCCAATACTCATTTGGAAGGAGGTGCGTTCTTTAGCAGAGTGCCGATTTCTATCCCCCTGAAAATCAAACCCTAAAATTCTCTATGGAGGAGAAACGTGAAACGAAACCTTTCTATTTTGCTTTCGCTGGTTGTGCTCGCGAGCCTCTTGCTCGCAGCCTGTGGGGGTACCCCCACAGAAGCCCCAGCGACCACAGCGCCTGCAACTGAGGCGCCCGCTACTGAAGCCCCGACCGAAGTTCCCTTCGTGGATCACGCTGTTGTCACCGACACCAGCTATTCCTCGACAGATTGTGAATACGGCGGCGAGTTCAAGTCCATCGAAGCTGTAGATGAACTGACTGTCAAGGTCACATTATGTGTACCTGATCCTGCTTTCCCATCAAAGATCGCTTTTACATCCTTTGCGATCCAGCCTGCCGAATACCTTGAATCGACCGGCGGCAATGGCGAACTTCTCGAGAAGCCCATCGGCACCGGCCCATACATGGTTCAGTCCTGGGAACGCGGTAACCAGCTGGTCCTTCAGGCCTTCCCCGATTATTGGGGTGAAAATCTTGGCGCTGATACCCTCGTCTTCCGCTGGGGCACCGAATCTGCCCAGCGCCTGCTCGAACTGCAATCCGGTACCGTAGATGGTATCGACAATGTAGGCCCGGATGATTTCGCCACGGTTGAAGGTGATTCGAACCTGGCTTTATACAATCGCCCGGCTCTCAACGTCATGTACGTCGGCTTCAACAATAATCCGCAGGTTGACGGCTTTGACAACACCACGAACCCATTGGCCAACGAACAGGTACGTCAGGCGATCGCCATGGGCATTGACCGCCAGCGTATCGTGGATAATTTCTACCCTGCTGGTTCTGAGGTTGCATCCCACTTCACGCCTTGCACCATTCCGAATGGCTGCGTAGGTGATGAATGGTACGCTTTCGATGCTGAAGCAGCCAAGACACTCCTGACCGAAGCCGGCTACCCGGATGGTTTCGAGACCGTACTGAACTACCGCGATGTTGTGCGCGGTTACCTGCCCGACCCGAACGTTGTAGCGCAGGATATTCAAGCCCAGCTCAAAGACAACCTGAACATCACGGTCAATATTGAAGTGATGGAATCGGGTGCCTTCCTCGCGGCGGCCGATGCCGGCCAACTGCAGGGCATTCACTTGCTCGGCTGGGGTGCAGATTATCCGGATCAGACCAATTTCCTTGGTTATCACTTCGGTGCCGGTGCATCCAAACAGTTTGGCGATCATTGGGATGACATTACCAGTGCACTAACCAGTGGTGCACAATTAGCTTCCGATTCTGATCGCGAACCCTTCTACACCACCGCCAACAACGCCATCCGCACACATGTGCCGATGATCCCTGTTGCCCATGGTGGCTCTGCCCTGGCCTTCAAGGCTTCGGTGGTAGGTGCATTCGCCAGCCCGCTCGGCAATGAGGAATTCTCTGTCATGTCCAATGGCACCGATACCTTTGTCTGGATGCAGAACGCCGAACCAATCTCACTCTATTGTGCTGATGAGACCGATGGTGAATCACTGCGCGCTTGCGAACAGATCACACAGTCCCTGTTGAGCTATGAAACCGGTGGCACAGCGGTGGAGCCAGCCCTCGCCGAGTCCTACGAAGTGAATGATGACTTGACCGAGTGGACCTTCCACCTGCGTCAGGGCGTACTGTTCCACGATGGTTCCTCGCTTGATGCGAATGATGTTGTCACATCACTCGCCATTCAATGGGATGCGCACAACGCCCTCCACACCGGTAACACTGGTGCGTTTTCTTACTGGAGTGGCCTCTTTGGCACGTTCCTAAACGCCCCGCCAGCTGCTCCGTAAATCCAGAATTTAGTGATCTACCAGACCCCCGTCAAGAGTCATCTTGACGGGGGTCTACCCAAACCGTGATGGCCACTTATATCCTCAGACGACTCCTTCTAAGTATTCCGGTATTATTTGGCATTTTATTCGCCACTTTCGCACTGGCGCGCTTGATCCCCGGCGACCCATGCCGCGCCATGTTGGGAGAAAAAGCCACCAAAGTGGTCTGTGATGAGTTCAATAACCGGCATGGTTTGAACAAGCCCATTCCCGTTCAGTTTGGGATCTATGTTAACGAGATCGCCCAGGGAGATTTTGGGCGCTCCTTTCGTTATTCAAAACCCATTACGGATCTATTGATAGAACGCCTGCCCACCACCGTTGAATTAAGTTTTGCCGCGCTGCTGATCAGCATCATCATTGGCATTCCATTGGGCGTGATCTCCGCAGTTCGTCACAATACATGGGTGGATGTGGTCACCATGTTGTGGGCCAACATCGGTGTATCCATGCCTGTATTCTGGCTTGGATTGATGCTTGCTTATATTTTCGCGCTTGCACTAAAAGATACGCCATTTCAACTGCCTCCGTCAGGCCGTCTTAGCCCAGGGATTATCACTGTACCGTTTTTTGAGGCCTGGGGGATGCAACTGGGCAAGGATAGTTTCGCCTTTATTATTTTTGATTTTATCAGCCGCATGAATATTCCCAATTCCCTGCTGGCTGCAGACTGGAAGACATTGAAAGACGCGATCATTCATTTGATCCTCCCGGCTTTCGCCCTCAGCACCATTCCCATGGCACTTATTGCCCGCATGACACGCTCTGCCATGCTTGAAGTATTGGGGCAGGACTATATTCGAACAGCGCGCGCCAAGGGCCTGGCCCGCCGTGCCGTGGTCATGAAACATGCATTTCGCAATGCCTTATTGCCCCTGGCCACTGTGATCGGCTTATCTTTGGGCGGCCTGTTGGGCGGCGCAGTATTGACGGAAACCGTCTTCAACATCTCCGGCGTCGGGCGCATTCTATACGATGGCATCACGGCCCGCGATTATGGGATCGTGCAGGGATTTACCGTGGTGATTGCATTTTTCTTTGTGGCCTTGAATTTGATCGTGGACATCTCCTATGCCTACCTCGATCCTCGCATCCGCCTGGACTAAAGCCTGAACATGACCGCACAAACCTTACCTCCACTAAAACTGGATTCCGAGGCCATCTCTCTTAAGTCGGTGAGCCTCTGGCAGATCACCTGGCGCAGGCTATTCCGTAGAAAGTCCGCAGTCCTTGGCATCGTGATCCTGGGAGTTTTGGTGTTTATCGCGTTGACCGCGCAATGGCTTGCCCCCTATGACCCCACGCTTTCCATGCTCGATGTAAATCCTCCCCAACAGTTGTCAAAGCGTTCCGCTCCATGCATCCACTTATTTGGATGCCCGCAGGACCAGCCGCAACATATTGTCGGAACGGATGGAAATATCCGCGACGAGTTCAGCAGATTACTTTACGGGGCCCGCTTGAGCCTGATGGTTGGTTTCTCCACTGTTACGTTTGCCATTATTATCGGAACGGTGCTCGGCGCGCTGAGCGGTTACTTTGGTGGTTGGGTCGATAACGTCATCATGCGCGTGATGGATGTGCTGCTGGCATTTCCCTCACTTTTACTGGCCATTGCGATTGTCACGGTTCTCGGTCCGGGCCTGATCAATGCCCTGCTTGCGATCGGCATCGTCTCCATCCCGGCCTACGCGCGCGTGATGCGCGCCTCCGTCTTATCCGTGCGTGAAATGGAGTTTGTGTCCGCCACCCGCGCACTGGGTGGCAACAATATGCAGATCCTCTTTACCCGCATCCTTCCGAACGCGTTGACACCTCTGATCGTGCAGGGCACGCTCGGTATCGCAACAGCCATTCTGGACGCGGCCGCACTTTCATTCCTTGGCCTGGGTGCGCAGCCACCCGTACCGGAATGGGGCGCCATGCTTGGTTCGGAACGCAACCAGGTCTTTACCGCCCCGCATCTCGTTTTTTACCCGGGCTTTGCGATCATGTTCACGGTACTTGCATTCAACCTGATCGGCGACGGGCTGCGCGACGCGCTTGACCCAAGATTGGCTCACATGAGTTAACGGTTGATCGAATTTAAAATGCGACCCGAAATCAGGGTCGCATTTTTTTATTTTCATCGAATACACCGAAGTCAGGGGCAACTGCTATAATCAATGAGTTGGAGAATTATCTCGAGACTTTCCAGCCAGGAAAAGCGGATCTTCGCATGACAGACTACAACCAACTATTATCCATACAATTGGAACAACTGAAACAAAGCGGCAGCTATCGTTATTTTTTGGATATCAATAAAAGCGCGCAGCACTTCCCGCGCTTTTATTACAAGGACGAGAACGGGCAGGAAAACGCGGCGGTCAACTGGTGCAGCAACGATTATCTGTGCATGAGCGTCCATGAGCTGGTGATCGAGCGATTCCGTTCTGTGGCGGGCCACAGCGGCGTGGGCAGCGGCGGCACCCGCAATATTTCCGGCACCACGGTCTATCACCGTGAACTGGAGAATGCGCTGGCGGGCCTGCACAAAAAGGAGGCCGCCCTGCTCTTCAGCGGCGCCTATCTTGCCAACCTGACCACATTAAGTACGCTCGGAAGACTATTTGCGGACGCCATTTTTTTATCCGATGAAAAAAACCACGCCTCGCTGATCGAAGGCATGCGGGCCAGTGGGCGTAAGAAAGTGATCTTCAGGCACAACGATGTGGCACATCTGGAAGAGTTATTGAAAGAACTGCCCGCGGAGCAGCCCAAAATCATCGCCTTTGAATCCGTGTATTCGATCCATGGGGCGATCGCGCCAGTTAAAGAGATCCTTCCCCTTGCGAAAAAGTACAACTGTCTTACGTACCTGGACGAAGTGCACGCGGTGGGCCTGTACGGCGATGATGGTGGGGGCATTACCTCACAATTGGGCCTTCAGAATGAAATCGACATCGTCAACGGCACACTGGCAAAGGGTTTCGGTGTCATCGGTGGTTATATTGCCGCCTCCAAAAATATCGTCGATGCCATTCGCAGTTTTGGCAGCGGGTTTATCTTTACCACGTCGCTTCCACCGGCCGTATGCGCGGCGGCGATAAAAAGCACCGAATTAGTAGGGAAAGATAACGCCTTGCGCAAGTCCTTTCACAGAAAGGTCGCCCAGCTGCGTGACCTGCTGAAACAGCATGGAATTGAATACAGTGACAACCCTTCCCACATCACACCCATCCCCATCGGGGACTCTGCCCTGTGCAAAAAGATCGCGGACCGCTTGTTACGTGAATTTGGCGTGTACCTGCAGCCGGTAAATTTCCCCACCGTGAAAAGAGGCGAGGAATGTTTAAGGGTGATCGTCACAGTGAAACATGAGGAAGGTGACATGCTGCATCTGGCAAAAAGCCTGCAGGTGGTTTTGCGCGAGGAAATATTCAACCAGAATAAAAAGCGGACCTGAATTCAGGTCCGCTTTACTTTAGAAAACGTCCCGAAGGTTTGTTTCAACTAATTTAAGCTTCTGAGAACAACCTTCGGGACGGTGTGTCCATCGTTTTTCAAAATAATAATTTCCAGGCGGCCAGCCCTGCGAAGATCAAAATGACAAGCCCCGCACCGGTGATGATCTCGCGGGTTTCGCGCTCATCCTCCAATTCAATGGCCGCAGGGGCACCCAGCACCTGCCAGCGCGGCCCCGCAAACCATGCAAACATCGCGCCGCCAAGCAAACCGCCCACATGTCCCCAGTTATCGATGCCGGGCGACAGACCGATGACCAGATTTATAACGATGAGAAACACCGTATTATTCATCGCCTGCCGCGCGAAATTGCCGAATAATTTTCGATTCTGGTAAAAGAAGATCCATTCCGCCGCGATCAACCCGAACACGGCTGTGGAAGCACCCACGGAGTATCCGCCTTCAGGCGCAAACAGAAAAGAGAACACGTTCCCGGAAAATGCAGCCAGAAAATACAGCAACGCGAATCTGCCATGGCCGAAGTGTTTTTCCAGGAACGAGCCAATCGACAGCAAAGCATACATATTGAAGAAAATGTGCGCTGGAGAGCCATGCAGGAACGCGGGTGTGATGAATCGCCACCATTCCCCGGCACGGATGGCATCGTTGAAACGCGCACCATAAAACTCCAGCAGGTCCAGCCCGGAAGCGGCCCGGCCAAGAAACGCCACGCTTAATAATTGCAAAATATAGACCGCGACGGTGATCCCGAGGATCACATGTGTGACCGTGGGCGCGAGCGATGGCATCGGGACGCGCACCATCCGGGGTCCTGTAACAGGTTCGACGTCCGCAGGCGAGGCGGGGGTTTCGTTCACAGATTCACCTTGCGATGTTGTACGCGCAAATGTTCCGCCTCGATGATGGCACGCACTTTATTGACGGTATCGTCCAGTTGAAAATCGCGGTTGATGATCACATAATCGAATGCTTCAATGCGTTGGAGCTCCTTGCGCGCCGTGGCGATCCGCAGGGCAAGCGAGTCGGAGGACTCGGTCTTGCGGGCCCGCAGGCGTCGCTCCAGTTCATCCTCGTTTTCACAGGTGATGAAGATCAACAGCGCCTCGGGAGCAAGTTTGCGAACAGTCTCTGCACCTTGCACATCGAGACGCATCACCACATCGTTGCCGCTTGCAAGCGCTTCGCGCACCTCGAATTTCGGGATGCCCTTGTAGTCGCCATAGACGATGGCATACTCGATCAATTCGTCCTCTTCGATCATGCGCGCAAACTCATCCTTGGAGACGAACCAATAATCCTTGCCGTTCGTTTCATTCCCGCGTTTTTCACGCGTGGTGGCCGTGACCACGAAATGGAAGGGCAGCTCGCGTTCCTTCATGCGCTGCACAACAGAATCCTTCCCGACGCCGGAAGGGCCAGAGACGACGATGAGCAGCGGACCGGGTTTGCGAAGTTCGAATTCAGTGGACATCAGTTTATTGTACCAAAGAGATTTTCGACAGGACCAGTTGCGCCACGGAGACACGGAGCCACAGAGAGAAAAACTCAGAGTCTCTGTGACTCTGTGGCAAATCTTTTTGCAAATCTGATCTATTTCGCGTTAAAATAGTGATATGCCAACGTATGACTTTATCTGCAACGCCTGCGAAAAACGCTTCGATGTGTTCCTGACCTTCAGCGAATACGGGAAGAAACCTGTCCAATGCGAGCACTGCGGCAGTGACAAAGTGCGCCGTCGCATGACAAAGGTGCGCATCGCAAAATCGGAGGAGGGCCGCATGGATTCCATGGCAGACGATTTCTCCGGGATGGACGGCATCGAGGAAGACCCCAGGGCCCTCGGAAAGATGATGCGCAAGATGGGCCATCAAATGGGCGAAGACCTGCCCCCCGAGTTTGACGACGTGGTGGATAGGCTCGAAGCGGGCCAAAGCCCGGAAGAGATCGAATCCGCATTGCCCGACCTGGGCACGGGCAACGACGAATAATAAAAAAAGGACTGGGCCGATGAGCCCAGTCCTTTTTTTGCAAGATTCAATCAGCCAGAGCTGGTTCTTCCTCCGCTTCGCGCGTGGACCGGGCATTGGCGCGGCGGATCAGGAACATGGCCGGTGTTAATAGTAGACCAGACGTAGTGATGGCGGCCACGACCGAGAAGAAGCGCGCAATGAACCCCACACCGCCTCCCGCGATCTGACCGAACGAATCCACCTGCCCGGTCATCGAGTGGATCGTGGCGCGCACCTTTGAATCCAGCTTTTGATTCACCCAGGCGGTATTTAGCGGGCTGCGGACGTCGCGCAATACATCGATCACGAGATACAGGCCGATGGTCAGGGGCAGGATCGAAGAGAGTGCGAAACCAACCATCGCGGCCGCGATCAAACCGGTCACGATCAACATGGCGCGCCCGATGGCGAGCGAATTTCCAGAGTCTACGCGCTTTTCCACAAAGCGGACTGCAAAGATCGTTAATACAGAACCTGCAATGCGAAGCACGGCAAAGAAAGCCACCGGGTTGTTCCCAAACAAAATGGGCAGTTCGAACGTATCGAGAAAATGCTTCACCCACAAACGGTCGAAGCCTTCGCTATACAGGCCGTAGAACAAACCGACGCCAAGGATGGAGATCAGGCGCGGCCGGGCACGTACCGCTTTCATGCCTTCGTTGAAGGTATGCCACATATGCTGCCAGTTGGTGCGGTCTTCCTTGGGTGTGGGATGAAAACCGGTCTCAGGCATGATCACGATCAGCACAACCCCAATGCAAAGCACACCCAGCGCGCCGACGATGATTGGCAGGGCCACATTGTTCGCGCCGATCAACACGGAAAGTCCCATACCAAACAGGGAAGCCACAAGCCCGACCTGTGTAGCGCGCATGAACAGCCTGTTCGCCGGTTGTTCGCCGATCTCATCCGAGATCCACGCCTGCGAAGCCCCGCTGGTGAATGTATAGCCCAATCCCCAAATCACTTGTGCGAGCAGGATCGGCAGGAAGGCCGGGAATAGGCCCATCACCAGGAAACCAGCGCCCATCAGAAAGTAACCAATGATGATCGAAGTGCGGCGTGAGTAGGCATCTGCCACAACGCCGGTGGGGATCTCGAACAGGAAGGCGGAAATTTCCAGCGTGGTACCCACCATCACAAGCTGGAATGGAGTGAGCCCCGCGACTGTGGCCTCATATAACGACGTCGTTACGAACATCATTGAAAAGAAGGCCGAGGCCGCGAATTCAATGAACAAATAGACTTTGGTTGCGTCCAACTTCAAGTTGCGGAACATGTTTATCCTTTTGGAATGATTTAAAGCGACACAGGCGTTGTGAAAACGCCGTGGGATCATTTCATGTCAAAGGCAGCTTGTTGGACAAAACACGTGTGGCGCGTCTTCAACGCGCCTTCATCCCCCGTCGGCAAATACAGGGATCGATTCGCCGAACTTTATGAAGAGCTGCTCGCCATGTCTTTCGCGCCTTCGACATTTTTCATTTTAGCTGGCATGGTGAACCTCCTGGTGAAAGAATGGCTGAATTTTACCTGATTTTCAATATCTGATTCAATTGCTCCAACGCTTCCTGCGAGTCCCTGAACAGGACGCCCTGCATGCCCAGCTTTTCGCAGCTTTCGATGTTCGCTGGCAGGTCATCGACGAAGACCGCTTCGCTCGCGCGCAGCCCGGCCTGTTCCAGCGCGATTTCGAATATCCTGGCATCGGGCTTCATGACCTCCACCTCCGCCGAGATAATGACGGTATCGAACGCGTCGAGGAGCTTTTCGCGCGTGAGGAAATCGCGCATGCCGCCCCATGCATTGGAGATCAGCCCGCTATGAAATTTCCCGCGCAGCGCGCGGATGAATTGAACCAGGTCGCGGTCGATGACGTCGCCGCCAAAGAAGGCATCGCTGAAAGCGCGCAGTTCAGAAGCAGGCAGCTTGAACCTTTTCAGCAGCCCCAGCCAGTGCGCCTCTTCGGTGATCTCACCGAGCGATGCGCGCCGCGCCGACTCCGAGTTGAAGACGAGCCTGTCAATCTCTTCGTAATCCATGTTGAAACGCTCGGCCAGTTGCTGCCGCGGGGATTGGTATTCGGTGCGCATGATCACACCGCCAAAGTCAAAGAACACTGCGCGCACCGTCATGACGAATATGTTCTCCCATAAAAATTACAAAGCCGTGAAAGACGATACCTGTCTTTTCGGCTTTGTAGATTGTCTGTTGTATCAGGAACTTATTTCTTCTTTTTGCCTTTTGCAGGGGCCTTTTTCGCTGCAGGTTTGGGCTTTGTGACTGCCTTCTTTGCAGTTGCAGGCTTCCTGGCTGCCGGCTTCTTCCCCGCACGGGTCCTGGTCGCGGCAGGTTTGGAAGTGCTCTTTTTCGCCGCCGTTTTCACCCCTTTCGGAAGGGGTTCCGTTTTTTGCTGGGTGGTTGAAGTGGACGCCGACCCAGCGGGAGGCGATGAGGCAGGCATGGCTGGCTGGTGTTTGGCGGCTTCCTGCCAGTTCGGGTAGAACAGTTCCATTCGCTGACGTGAGATCGAATTGGCGCGGCGACAGCGCGGGCAGTGCGCGTCGTAATGATTCTGGTTCTTTTCGTTCATTTGTACGATCGCGGAGAGCATTTCGCCGCGCGCGAGCGTAAACGGGGTCTGGCAATAAATACAACGCAGGTTCATGGCAGGTGCCTTTCTTTGAAAACGAGAATATCTGATTCTACACTGATTTCCCCTCACCTGCGAATCGGTTTTTGGTTATTCCTCGTCCGGTTCCCTGCCAGGGCGCAATTCCTTCTCATACGTGAGAAATTCACTCGCCATGTACATCCCTGCCCTCTGGTAAAGACGCGTCGCGCCGGTAGGGTTGGAGGCGTCCACCCCAAGACCAATGGTCTTCATACCCCGTCTGTGGAATTCGCTGAACGAGTGTTGCAGCAACGCCAGACCCAGTCCTTTTTTACGCCAGGCGCGGCGCACTCCCAAAGTACCGATCCAGCCAATTCCCATGCGGAAGCGATTCAGGGAAAAACCTGCAACCTGGTCACCGTCCCATGCGATCACCCAAAGCGTGGGATCGAAGTCCTCGCGCCCAAACCTGCCGTGTTCCCAATCTGGGAAAGTTACATCGTGGCTGCCCCAATGATCGCGGAAGGCCTCGTTGTGTGCCTCCCAAACAACGCGGGAATGTTCTCCACGATCGAACGGGCGCAATTCAATGCCTCCGGGCCAAACCGTCACAGGAGGCGCTTCTTCGAGCTTGATCTCCATTCGCCAGTGATAGCGTTTGGGGGAATACCCCTCGGTCTTATGCAGGTCATTGCTTGCCTGGTCGCGATTATCGATGGTGCTGCGCAGGAAGGCGCGCAGGTCTGGCTCGGCCAGCTTCATGTCTTCACGCGCGCGTATTTCGATGGCACGCAATAAAGTTGTGCCGATCCCCCGGCCTGTAAATTCGGGATGTACGTACCCGTCCGTGTTCAGGCTGTAATGCTCGTGCGTATTGGTGAATTCCTCAAAGCCAACCACACGGCCCTCACTGGTCTCCACAAGCAGGGCATCCGTCTCCAGGTGAAAGCCGTCCTTCTGCCATTCAAGTTTCAACTCTTCCGGCGTCACAGCGACAGTCGTATCCCCATCTGCCTCACACACATCATAGATCAACTGTGCCACAGCGTTGAGGTCTGCCCATTGAACCGGGCGCAGCTTCAAGTCCGGGCCCGGAAGCGTTTCTTTTATCTGAGGTTGTGTCATTGATTCATCTCCTTCCAATCGTCATGCAGGATGCCCATGTAGAGCATATCCCAGCGTTTTCCATCGCGCAGCAACGCGCCGCGCAATCGTCCCTCGTGTTGGAACCCGGTCTTTTCATAGGAGCGAATGGCGCGTGGGTTGTACTCGAAAACAGTGAGTGTCACACGTCGTAAATTGACCTCGGTAAAGGCGAAACGCAGCATGATCTTCATCGCGTCCGTACCGTAGCCTTTGCCCCAATCCTTGCGGTTGCCAATACCAAGTCCTACGAATGCGTCACGCGGTCTCCAATTGTTGATCACGTAAAGGCCGATATCGCCAAGCAGGCGGTTATCCTCCAGCGCGCGGATCGTAAAAGGGTGTTCTTCAGGGGATGCCTCTTTGGCTTCTTTTTCAAAGAAATTTGAAATGGCTTTTGCAGAGCGCAGGGAAACCATGCGTGCATCCAGAAAACGGGTTAACTCCGAATCTTGATTCCAAACAGAGTAAGCCCTGCCAAGTTCTTCATGGTCAACGGCGGAAAGCCTTACCAGTTCGCCTTTCAGGATGTCTTTCATTTCGCCGCCTGCGCCGCAAGCCAGTCATTGCGCAGGATGCCCATGTAGAAACCGTCGTAGCGCTGGCCGTCGCGCAGCCCTTCACCGCGCATCCTGCCTTCCATTTTGAAGCCGGCCTTTTCATAGGCTTTCAAGGCGCGTTCATTGTAAGCATGCAAACCAAGTGTGACACGCCGCAGGTTAAGTTCAAGAAAGGCGTATTGAACGGCCAAACGTACAGCCTCTGATCCATAGCCCTTACCCCAATAATCCCGTTCGCCAACCGCAATGCCGAGCCACGTATCGCCATGAGTCCACGAATTTACCCACAGCGACACAGACCCGATCAATTTATCTTCAGCAAGTGTACGGATCGCAAAACGGAACGCCTGGGAATTCTTTTCGCCGTCTTTTTCGACGAATTCCTTGATCTTTTTCTGGGACCACAACTGCGCCGGGTCGCTATCGGCAAGCCGGTGCATTTCCGTATCACGATCCCATTGCGAAAAGGCCTTCGCCATCACCTCAGGCGATTCACCACACAGGCGGACGAGGGATCCGCGATAAATGTCTTTCATCGCTTCACCCTCGACCGTTGTTCTGCTCCCGCCATTCGGCATTCAACAAGCCGAAAGAGACGAGGTCCCAGATCTGTCCATCCCGATTCAACGCCTGGCGCCTGCGGATCTCCTCCATAAAACCGAACTTTTGGAAGAGGTGCGTCGCACCTTCATTGTAGGCCGGCACAACGGCAGTGACACGATACAGATTCAGTTCACCAAAGGCGTAACGCAGCAACATGCCCAGGGCCTGCGAGCCGTATCCCTTGCGGCGGTCTTCGGCCGCGCCGATGCCCAGGCGAATAAATCCATTGCCGTTGGTCCAGTCGATCCACTCCACGGCAGCCTTGCCGATCAAACGATCGTCTGCCCGGGTGCGGATGGTGAAATAGAAGAGATTCTTATCCTCTTCCATCTCCTTTTCGATGGATTCGTACTGTTTCTTCACCAGCGCAGGCGAGATCGGGCGCACGGGCTTCAACTCCATCAGGCGCATGAATTCGGCATCATGCGTCCATTTGGACTCGATTTCGGGATGGGTTTCGTGGTCAATAGGACCGAAACGTACATCCTTCGCTTCAAACAACTGGGTTTGAATGTCTAACATGGTTTCCTCCAAAAAAATTAAAACAAAACGGCCACGGGTCATTCACCCACGGCCGCCTGAGATTAAATAAAAACGGCCACGGGTCGCAGTTGCGCCGTGGCCGTAAGACAACAAGAGTAGGTCTAACGGTGAACAGGCGCACTACGCGGTTCAACACCAGCATCGCTGAGGGGGGAAGGGGTGGTGTAAAACTTGTTCATAAACATGGGGCGTGCGCCTCCTTTCGTGGAATTTGCTTTTTTCAAGCGGCCGTGAGTGTATCACGCGATTGAAAAGAGAGTCAAGGTTTTTATAAAAAATAGTACTGCCGGGTCAGACCCCTTTTTTGGATCTTTATCCACTTAGTGAACAGGAACAAGAAAGGAAGCGCCCATGACAACACGAAAATTCACGGCCCCCAACGAAATCCGCACCGTTCTGATCATCTCTCCGGGCGATGAGCTGGCCGAAGCCCTGGAGGGTCTCTTCACACAAAAGAAGTATGTTGTAATGAATGAAAGGACAGCGAAGCATGCCCTGCAAACGGCAAGTTTGCTCATGCCTGCGCTTATTATTTTCAACCTGGACCCTCACCTGCCTGAACATATTGCCTTGTGCCGTAAACTGCGGTCGATTACCAATGGCGCGATCCTGCTGCTGGCGCCCAGGGAAGAACACGCGCATACGTTCGAATACTATCAGGCGGGTATCGTGGACGAGCACATCCCAACCCCTGCCAACCCCCTGGAATTGTGGATCCGCTCGCTGGTATGGCTGGCAAGGCAGGAATATATGCACGCACACGCTGGATCAATATCGGCATACGCTTAACAAACATGACTCACCCCGAAATTAATCTTTCGTGGGTGAGTTTCTTTATAAGACCAAAATGGGACGCTGACCGCGAAGCGCGCAGAAAACGCTGATTTTTGCTTTTTATCAGCGTAAATCAGCGTTCATCTGCGTCCAGGTTAAATTAGGGGTTAATTATATTTTTGGTTATGGAGAAGTGGGGGAAATTCGCCCGGCAAGTAATGCGTCCAGGGTTTCCTGCGCGAGGCGCAGTCGCCCGGGCGTAAGCAGGGCCGGGTCCACATCCCCAAGCCCGAGCGGGGATTGAACGCTCAGCCCGCCTTCCCCGGCGATCAGTTTGGGCCATGCAAGTTGTATCGCCTTGATGGTATCCGGCTCGATCGTCGCGACCCAGCCACCAGGCAGGGGATCAGGCACAGCGGTACCGATCAACAGTGCCCCGGTGGTTCCCACATAAGAGAGGAAGTCATCGTTCACAAGCGAAGGATAGATGTAAAGAGTATCGACATCGCGGTCGTTGATCAGCACATTGGCATAGCCGCCGTATCGTGTCGGGTCTTCATCCGCCGGGATCTCCACGTATGTCGGATAGGAAATTTGCGTGAAATAAAACGTGTTGCACAGCCCGCAGTAATAGGTCATGCCGTTGTTGAATGCACTAAAGGCGCGCAGGGCATTCTCGTCGCCCTGTGGAATGACCATGCCGATATGATATTCCTCGGTGATCATCGCGGCGATATAGCCGGCCAGGAAGGCGGGCAGGTCCACTTGCGAATCAGGCGCAAGCACGCTTAGATTCCCTGCGGCGCTCAGGTTTGGAATATTGACCGCGAGGAATTGCACACCTGGCACAGTCGGAGCCAATGCCCCAATACCGGGATCCGGCGGCAGGGCGATTACCACTTTCAAGGTCGGGTCGCTTACGTCAGTGGCTGTAAGAACATTACGAACTTGAAAACGATAACCAGATCCTTGTGCTAGGTCGTACACCGTTTTCTGGTAGAGGTCAGAAGTGACCTGTTCCATATCCGTTGGCACCACCAGAATGGCCAATGGCGTGGATGGCGTGGGGATGGACGTTGGAGATGGGGCCGGCGAAGGCGTGGGCACGGCCGTGGGCCCTGCGATCTCGGTGGCAGACTGCCTGCAGGCGCTCAAAAGCAAAAGGATGAGAATTGTTACGAAAACGGATTTAACTCGCACTGGGTACTCCAAAGTTAGGGTGGCTGAATTATAACAACGATTAAATAGCACAAGGCGGAGTCTTTGAGACTCCGCCTTGTGCGGTTAAAAGTGCCGGATCAGTGTACAGAAACCCGGATCTTCTTCGGGCGGACAGATTCAGCCTTGGGCAGGCTGAGGGTAAGCACGCCGTCCGCGATCTTTGCTTCGACATGATCCGCTTCATTTGGAACTGGCAGGCGCAGGCTGCGAGGGAACTTTTCATGCGCAGGAAGCGTCTGAATATAAAATTGTGTCATGCGCAAAACCACTTTGGGTTTACCGCTTGTCTCATATTTACTAAACTTTTGGAATAGATTGCAGGCTAAATTTCCCACTTCCGGTTTAGATATTTATGCGGCACTCTGTAGCATTACAAGGAGACCAAGATATGAAAACCCTTTGGATATCGCTTATCATCCTGCTTTCACTTGCTCTGGGAAGCTGTGGTGGTGCGGCAGGATCTCCAGACCTGCCCTTATCAAGCCCAACGGGAGATAATACGCAAATGGATCCATCTTTACCAACACCTTCTGCTTCCGGCCTGGAAGGCCTGATCGAAAAAGCCAGGGAAGATCTGGCGCACCGATTGTCAATATCGCCAGATCAAATCAGTCTGGTGGAGGCCACTGAGGTCGTCTGGCCGGATTCAAGCATCGGATGCCCACAGCCAGGGATGGAATATTTACAGGTACCTGAAGATGGAGCCTTGATCATTTTGCGAGCCGAAGGGAATCTGTATGAGTATCACAGCGGCGGCAGACGCGGACTGTTCCTGTGCGAAAAGAAATACAAGAATTCCAGCCCGCCTCCCCAGATCGATATTACGAATCCGACGCCCGATAATAGCATTCCCCCCGGCGAAGATCAATAAATTCTTCCTCAAAAGAGACGAACCGCCCACAGGTATACCTGTGGGCGGTTGTTTTGCAGAAGGGACCTGCTCTTGAATGTGTGCTTGCTAATTACGGACGGTTGTCAACATTGACGAGGGTTATGCTCATCAAGCCAGTATCGCCGGTGTGCGAGACCGCACCCAGATACCAGTCACCGACTGAACCGGACGTGAGGCCGGTCCAACTGACAGTAATGGTTTCTACCGCGCCCATCGTGGCTGAGGTAGGTGCTGAGTCTACACTCAGACTGCCACCAGACGCAAACGGAACCGCCCACGTCCACATGTTGTAGTCAGAGTCGCCGCCGGGCGCCGACCAACCATGCACATAAACGCTCCACGCGCCATCCATTGGTTCTGAAATGTCTATCAACTCGTCAGTGCCTCCGGCTGTGCTGGTTGCCACCAGGGTATTGGTTGGATCAAATACAAAAATGTCCAGATCTGCATCAGCCTCTGTAGCCTCCGGGGGCATGGCAATGCGGAAGTGTGCCACTCCGGAAAGGATGAACTCGTGCACATTGGCACCACCAGCAACCACATCGCTCGGCGAGAAGGTTTGATCGGGATCCTGAAGCACATTGTCGGTTGTAACGGTCGCCGGCACCAGTCCATGTGGTGCGGCACTGTAGGATCCGGTATAGCCAAATTTCACATCGAAGCTGGCTGAGCCGGAATCGCCGCTGCCAGAGATTTCGGCAGGAGCGTCGAACAAAGCACCTTTCACTGCTATGGGACTGTAAACCTTGTAGTCGCCACCCTTCCAGGTAAGCGAACCAAAGCGCCACTCGCCGACTGGAGCGCTGTTATTGGTGATCGTCACCTCGAACGTGGCAGAATCACCCGGGTTGAGCGTTAACTGATTTGGAGTTACAGTGACAGAGTATCCAGCAGGCGCAATGACTTTGGCCTTGAAGGTTTCCGTCCTACTGGCAATACTTGTGACGGTCCGCATGACCGTCTGGCTGCCTACAACCGTAGCAACACCGATCGATGGATAGTTAAGATTATAGGCTTGCGAAGGAACACCTATGGATTCCAGGAAGGCACAGCTCCCTGGGCTAAAGAGACCCCATTCCATACCACAGGAAAACGCCGCGTACTCGAACAATCCGGCATCATAGACAAGGCCAGGTTCAGTTATGGAGCCTCTGCGCCACCTGCCGCCAGGATTGATATGACCGGAACCCATATCAAATGGATCGGCTTTGCTCACGCGGTCGTTATCTTTAACATCCTGATAAGCCGTGGTCATAAGGGCCGATTTGGCCATCGCCGCGCTCCACTCAGGGTGCGCCTGCTTAAGCAGGGCGTAGACGCCAGCTACATGTGGACTGGACATGGATGTTCCAGCAATACCCTGAAACAATTCACCAGGGTAAGTACCGGGGTCGGGAAATGGTGAATTTCCAGCCAGGATCTGCAGGCCAGGCGCGGTGATATCGGGCTTGATAATATCCTCAGCGACCGGATTGGGTCCACGTGAGGAAAAGATCGTCATGGTAGGAGCGTTTTTCCATTTGCTGGTGTTGGGTCCGCACTCATCCTCATGATGACCATGATGCCTGTTGTCTGGACCTTCATCACAATGATGATCGTCTCGAGTTTCGATCTTCGCCTTGGGGTTTGAAGCGGAAGCGATGTAAGCTTTGATCTTCAAGCCAGGGGTGTTGTCAATATGCACCGATGGCACCCAATGTGTGTCAGTAAACAAGTTGTCAACGTCATTGGCATTATATAGGATCATACCGACACCACCGGCTTCAAATACAGCCAGGCTCTTGTCTGCGCGGCCAACCGCGCCACGCAGGCAAAGCACGATCTTGCCGGAAACAACAGCAGGATTTAAGCCACCGCCCAGGTAACTGGGGGTGCACAATTCGTCACCAGCCGAGGCAGCATTCACCAATGGAGTCCAATGATCCAACCCAGGGGTGAGCGAAGCGCCTTTGTACTTTTTGCCATTGCCAAGAGTTATGGTGCCTTCAAAGAAGCGGCTCTGAGTGCTTGCGCCCACTGAAGTGACCCAGGGCATTGTCGCCGGGTTACCAACGGTGGCCACTCCCGGACCAGAATTGCCAGCCGAAGTAGCCACAAAGACCCCCGCATCAGCGGCAAACAGGAAGGCCAACTCATCGGCACTTGGCGCTCCTGCACCGCCACCGATGGAGTAGTTGATCACATCCACACCATCTGCAACAGCCTGATCTATGGCTGCAGCCAGGTCAGACGTGAATCCGCCCAGATTGCCAAGGCCTTTATAGGCAATGATATGAGCACGCGGAGCAATTCCTGAGATGGTACCTACAGGCAGACCGTACATGCTGGCATCGACATCAGCATTCCCGGCCGCCGTGGAGGCAGTATGCGTGCCGTGTCCGTTGTCGTCACGCGCCGAGTCAAACTCATCAGGGTCAGCGCCAATGAGGGCGCGATAAGTGGCCAACATCTGATACGCGCCGATCAATTTGTTATTGCAGGTGAAGGGCGCATCGTTCGGGTTATGGGCAGTGTTGCCGAAGTCACAGGGCAAAGGACCGGTGGGGGGAGCCGGGTAACTGCCATCATCAGCAAACGAGGCATGCTCGGGCCAGATGCCGGTGTCGATGACACCCACCACCACACCTTCGCCGGTATACCCCCTGTCATACGCGCCGCCCCTGACGGTCAATCCCAGGAAGTCCGGACTGCTATCCGTTTGCGGGTAGCGCCATTGATCTTCCATGACCAATACAGTGTTCTTTTGCAACTTGATGGCCTCAACCTGATCCTCTGTCAAAATGGCAGAGTAGCCATTAAAGGCAAAAGTATAATCGTGCACCTTGGCATTTGCACTTGCACCCGCATCTTCAAGGGACTTATCGTGCTCAGATTCAAGGGAAGCTGCATCCCCACTGCTAGCCGCCAATCTGGAACCATTGCCAATCTGATCCTGTTGTAAAACGACAATATAAGATTTAGCGCCTTCCTGAGCAAGGACACCTCCAGTTCCAGACGCCAGCGCAGGTGTTGATAGGGACAAAACTAATACAAGAACCATCACTAAATAGGGTGTTTTTCTGAACATCTTTCTCTCCATATTTACAGATTCATGAGATATACGAGCGATTAACAGGAATGATGTGATCTCTTTACCAATGCTCTTGCATATCGATTCTACGGTTAAAAATCCCTGATAAATACCTCCTGGCTATGACAGTTTTAAACAAAAAGACTGCCGAAACAAAAAAACCTTCGGCAGTCTGGCGATCTGCTACGTACCCAGACCCATGACTTTGCGCCCTCATCTCACAACGAGTTTGCCTTTTCGAGTTAGTAAAATGGAATATTTCTTTATCCATCTTATAACAACTCGGCCCAAAAATCAATAAGGAACTCTTAAGTCAGACAAATTTCGTTTATGCCAAATGTGTATAATCTTCCGAATGTCCAAAAAAATCCTTTTCCTTGCCCTGCTCGTGGTAGTCATCACGGCTGGGGCGTATCTGTACCTGGCATTTCGACGCGGCAACGCACGCACCTCCCAGGTCTTTGACTGGTTTCGCGACCCGGCCTCGCGGCCCGAATTGATGATGCGCGCAGGGACCCGCTGCGGCGCTGCGCCGTTCATCTTCCCCACCGACGGCCTGGTCGGTTTTATCTGGGATGATTCGTTCCGCCCCGGTCACCACCACTCCGGGGTGGACGTCTTCGCCGGCACGGAAGCTGGCATTACGCCTGTGATCGCAGCCTATCCCGGATACCTGACCCGCGAAGCGGATTGGAAATCTTCTGTGATCATTCGTGTGCCAAACGACCCACTTCAGCCCAGACGCCAGATCTGGGTCTATTACACGCACATGGCCGACCCTTTGGGCAATTCCTTCATTTCGGAGGAATTCCCGATGGGGACATACGAGGTATTCGTTGAAGCAGGGACAGTTCTCGGCCTGCAGGGAAATTACTCTGGAAATCCAGATAGCCCGGTGGGCGTCCATTTGCACATCTCGGTTGTGGAGGAGGATGTGTTCGGCAAATTCAAGAATGAGTTGGATATTACAAACACCTATGACCCCTCGCCTTACTTCGGATTACCCTTGAATGCGAGCAAAAATACGGATACGATCCCAACCTGCCAATAAGTTTTTACAAATCATTAACCCAAAGCTCGGAGTCCCGGTCACCCGCGGCGGTATAATTTCAGTATGCTCCCCGAACTACAGTTGAACGATCATTTGCGTCTGCGAAAGCCGCACCCTTGCGGCTCCTACGAATGGACGGTTGTACGTCTCGGCGCGGATATTGGGCTGGAATGCAAGGGGTGCTCGCACCGTGTGATGCTCACACGCCGCGAGCTGGCAAAACGAATGAAGGCAAATCTGACAAAACATGAAGGTACAGGGCAGGAAAAGCCTTGATCATGTCCGGAGATATATTCATGCCAGAGCAAACAACCGAACAACAAACGGCAATCGCCTCCCTGCGTATTGGTCTGTTCACAGATACGTATGCGCCTCAAGTCAACGGCGTTTCCATTTCCCTGCAATTGATCTCAGAGGGTCTTCAACGCAGGGGCCACCAGGTAACGATCTTTGCACCGAAATTTCCCGGCTACACGGACCATCAGACGGGTGTGGTCCGCGTTCCATCTTTAAAATACCTGAACGACCCGCCCATTTACGTGGCGGTATTGGGTACACCGCGCACCACATGGTCTTTGACGCGTAAACATTTCGACGTACTGCATGCACACAGCCCATTAAGCGTGGGGTTGCTGGCGTATCTCACAGCCTCCACGAAGAATCTTCCGCTTATCTACACTTATCATACGTCCATTACGGATTACACCCACTACATAAAATTCATCGGTGGCACGGGTGTGATCCGCTACGGTGCGCGCTGGTTCAGCACCACCACCACCAACCTGGGCGACCAAGTGGTGGTCCCTTCGCCCAAATTCAGGCGCTTATTGCTGGAACAAAAAGTCCGCAAGCCGATACACACCATCCCGAACGGAATTGACCTGAGCACTTTTGAAAGGGCGAAAGCTCCCGGTAGTTTTCGTGCCAGGCTGCGGTTAAAGCCCGACGCGCCGATCCTGTTATCCGTGGGAAGGATCGACCCGGAGAAGCGCCTGGATTTCCTGATCGGTGCCTTCGTGTTAATCGCCGATGAATTCCCTGAAGCCCGCCTTGTATTTGCCGGGGATGGCAGCGCGCGCAAAGATCTCGAGGCGAAGGCCGCATCGACAAGCGTAAAAGACCGCATTCATTTTCTGGGCATGGTCAATCGCGCAGACCTACCCGATATTTTTCATGACGCCACGATCTTCCTGTCCGCTTCCACAACGGAGGTACATCCCATTTCAGTGATCGAAGCGATCGCATGCGGGTTGCCGATCGTTGCCGTAAAAGATGAGGCATTTGAAGGCATGGTCATCGAAGGTGAAAACGGCCAGATGACGCCGCTAAATATCAACTCCTTCAGTAAAGCAGTGGGGGCCTTATTATCCGACCCCGTTCAGCTTGAGAGATTTGGCAAACGTTCCTCCGAACTGAGTCGGAAATATTCTATCGAGGGCCAGGTGCAGGCCCTGGAAAATCTGTATCTGGAGGCCATCCTGCAAAACTGGCGCGGCAAGGGTGTGGTACGCTTCCTAAAAGGGAAGTAGAAAAAGTCTTTAAGAGTAATGGCAACAGATGGGAGGTGCTCATCTATTTTGAGGGGTACCCACTACCTGTATGCAGATACGCATTTATTAAAATTTTACGTTAGTGCATTGCAATGACGAATGTTGTCCATACCGGCTTGTAGTGGGATATAAAAACGAAACCTCCATAAATCAATGGCGTACATCTGATTGTGTGCAAACCCGGTTTTGCCTAAAGGAGGTATGAATGCTGGGTATTTCGTTTTTGGTCTGGGGTATTGCCCTGGCCGTGTTTCTGTTCTTTCTTTTTGGGATCCGTTTTATTCCCAACAACCGTATTGGCCTGGTGGAGAAACGCTTTTCCACCAAAGGCTCGATCAAATCCGGTTTTATCGCCTTGCATGGTGAAGCAGGCTTCCAACCGAAAGTATTGCGCGGTGGCCTGCATTATCTGATCCCGATCCAGTACGTCGTTCACATGATGCCTTTGGTGACCATTCCGCAGGGCAAGATCGGCTATATCTTCGCACGCGACGGGAAGTTACTGGAACCAACCCAGGTGCTTGCCTCGAACGTGACCGCAAACGACTTTCAGGATGTGGAAGCTTTTCTCAAGAACGGCGGTCAGCGCGGACCTCAAAACAGGATCCTGCGCGACGGGACGTATGCCATCAACCTGATGCAGTTCGTCGTCATTACAGAGGGACGTGTATATTGCCTGCCGCTTAACCGTGAAGAGTCTGCCATTATTCAAGGCATGGCTGATTCGATCACAGAGCGCCATGGCTTTCGTCCCTTCATCATCAAGGATACCGACGACAAGATCGGCGTTGTGACCGTGCACGATGGTCCTTCGTTGCAACAGGGAGAGATCATCGCACCGATCGTGGGTGATGACCCAGCCGAGGCAGATACATATCACAACAAGTTCCAGGATGCAGACCGCTTTCTCAAAGCCGGTGGTATTCGCGGCCGCCAGTTGCAGGTGCTTGTCGAAGGCACGTACAACGTCAATCGTTTGTTCGCAACCGTGGAGATGCTCCCCAAGACCGTGATCGATGTGGGGTTCGTAGGCGTGGTCGTCTCCTACACAGGTGAAATGGGCCTGGACCTCTCCGGCAAGGAATACCGTCATGGTGAACTGGTGGAAAGGGAAAAACGCGGTGTCTGGAGCGAACCTTTATTGCCCGGTAAATATGCGTTTAATACCTACGCGGGCAAGGTTATCCCGGTACCCACGACAAACATCATTTTGAAATGGATCAGCAGCGAGTCTGGCTCACATAGGTATGACGAGAATCTGGCTGAAGTCTCGCTGATCACAAAGGACGCCTTCGAGCCGTCCCTGCCGCTTTCGGTGGTGATCCACATCGACTATAAAAAAGCGCCGCTTGTCATTCAACGCTTCGGCGATATCAAGAAGCTCGTTGAACAGACGCTCGACCCGATGGTTGCCGCGTACTTCAAAAACGTGGGGCAGACGCGTACGTTGATTCAGCTATTGCAGGAGCGCAGCGCCATTCAACAAACCGCCAGCCAGGAAATGAGAATAAAGTTCGAACACTACAACCTTGAACTGGAAGAAGTGCTGATCGGCACCCCGTCCTCGCCCGCAGACGATGTACAGATCGAAACCATCCTCACCCAGCTGCGTTCACGCCAGGTGGCGGAAGAGCAGGTGGAGACATACATTCGCCAGCAAAAAGCCGCGGTGCAGGAACGTGAGTTGAAAGAGGCCCAGGCCCGCGCGTCGATGCAGACGAACATCACCGAGTCCGAGTTGAACGTGACGGTGCAGGCAAACCAGGGCAAGGCCGAATATCAACGCTCGGTGCAACAAGCCGCGCAGATCCGTGCCCTCGCTGAGGCCGAAGCTGAAAGGACGGCACGCATCGGTATCGCGCAGGCGCTTGCTGTGGAGGAACAGGTGCGCGCGTATGGCGGGCCGCAGTTCCAGGTGACCCAACAGGTGCTGCAAAAATTTGCAGAAGCCATTCAGCAATCCGGCGTGGACGTCGTTCCCCGTATCCTCATCAAGGGCAGTGGAGGCGAGGGCGATACAGGCACAGGCAGTGTCATCGAAGCCTTGATGGCCATGCTGCTCTCCGAAAAACTGGGCGTGGCCGTAACGGAACAGGCTCCCCGTTCAGCGGAAGTGGAGGAGTTACAAAGACAGATCCGCGAGGGTATGAAGAAACCTTCCGGCGATGGGCCAAAGAAAAGTAAATCATAAGAAAGGTAACAAAATGGCGGCTTAGATGGCCGCCATTTTGTTCTTTATATAAACCTTGCAAGGAAGAAACCACATCTTCAGGGTGGTACATTTCTTAAAATCCTGAGGTAAAATACCCGAATGAAAAAGCAAAGGAACGTCCTTCTGGATGAAGATGGGACGTTAAGTGATGACTGAAGGAACGGGTTCTGTTTTTTCGAGGCTCAGCCAGCAGGAAAGACAAATTTTGCTTCTCATTTCAGAAGGCCGCACCAACCGCGAGATCGCGAAGAGTTTATTCCTCGGGGAGGGTACGATCCGCAACTATGTTTCAGGCATTCTCGCGAAACTGGGTGTGAACAACAGGACCGAAGCTGCAGCCTATGCAGTCGAACATGACCTCAAGGGATATACTTCGATGTAAGTTTGCAACCAGGATGATCCAAAGGAACGGAGAACTTGTGCTTTACGCAATTGTGTCTCCGCTTTTTATTTAAAATTTACTACCGTACATTTGCCGTCTCGCACCGGCGTACCGCCGTGCTACGCGGCACGAGCGGTGAACCGCGAAGCCCGCTAAGTGCGCTAAGAAAACCTTTACCGATAAAGCTGGCACACGTAAATCTTTGCGATCTTCGCGCCCTTAGCGGTAAAAAGGGTGTCGTGTACGATAGAGAAATTTAAAAAGAAACCATGCTCCCATTTATAAAACTGACCGACGATGTCATCACCCTGCGCCCGCCTGAGTTTGGCGATGAGAACAATTTACATCAAGCAGTGCAGGAATCCCTGAACGAACTCGAACCGTGGATGTCCTGGGCAAATGAAAACTACACGGCTGAAACTGCGAAAAATTTCATCGCGGTGACGCGCGCCCAGTGGTCTGGCGGCACAATGTATGGCTTTTCCATTACGGACGCGATCAACGGTGAATTCCTTGGTGGCTGCGGCTTGAGTCACATTCACCCTGTATATCATTTTTGCAACCTCGGCTATTGGGTGCGCACCTCACACGCAGGCAGGGGCATCGCCGGCCGCGCCGCGCAACTGACCGCACGCTTTGCCTTTGAAAAACTGAACCTGATCCGCGCGGAGATCGTGATCGCGGTGGGCAATGAACGCAGCAAGCGCGCCGCGGAAAAGTGCGGCGCGCATTACGAAGGCATTCTGCTTAACAGGATGGTGGTGCGCAAGCAGATCCACGACGCGCACATGTTCTCGCTTATTCCGTCAGACTTTGGATTGACTGCTCGTTTATAAAATAGACATTATCGGAAATAACATACCAGTACCGTCCCGAAGGTTTATTTCGAGTCGTTTGAGCTCCTGACAGCAACCTTCGGGACGTTTTTTTACGCGTTTATAAAATTATTTCTCTTTTTCCCCACTGACTTTGATCCAGGTCTTCTTCATGATCAATGCATCCTCTTCCATGATGGGGCTTTCACACAGGATGCGTCCTTCACAGCCAAAATCATGCAAAGCCTTGAACAGGGCCTTCAGGTCCAGGTCCGCCTCCTCAAGGGTGAGATGATTCTTTTCGCCCTTCGGCCCGTACTCGATGCCGGAGAGATGGATGTGTAAATTCTTCAACGCCTTCGCACCCAACTCACGTTTATATACTTCCAAAAGCTTCGACCATTCATCATGGGTATTCATGGTCCCGTTGCCGGGCCGTGCGTGCAAATGAGCAAAGTCAATGCATGGCTGCACCATATCGATGGCTTTGCTCATGGCAACAGCATCTTCGAACGAGCCGAGCATGGCCGATTTGCCCATCGTCTCCGGACGGATGGTAACATGATCGCCATTCTTTTTTAGTTCATCCGCGCAGCCTTTCAAACGCGGGATGGCGATCTTCAATACTTCAAGAGGATCGTTCGTAAAGTATGAGCCCGGGTGAAAGATGATATCCGTGGCACCCGCGAGATACCCGTAATGCGCGGCGTCCATCAATCGTTTGCGCGACTTGGGCCATTCATCCGCGTTGGCGTTCAAGTTGATGAAATACGGCGCGTGCACGCTCAATGAAACGCCATGCTGCTCACTCGCGGCTTTGATCAATGCACAGGTGGCCTCGCTGACGCGCACGGATTGTACCCAGCCAAGTTCGAATGCAAGCATCCCGATCGACTTGCTGAACCCGATGGCGCCCACGGAACCGCCGGGGTTCTTGGGCGTGCCGGTGGGCGAACCGACTGTCCCGAATCTAAAAGATAAAGTCATTGCAACTCCTTTTAGTAATCCCGCTCTGGCCGGGGCTAAGCCCCGGCCAGAGCGGCAAGCTTTTCCCACAGCGGCGGGCCAAGGATCAGCAAACCGATCCCGATCGCGGCAAATGCACAGATCAACACCGCGGCCGCGCCCACATCTTTTGCGATCTTTGCCAACGGGTGTTGTGCCGGGCTGGCAAGATCCACAACCGCTTCAATGGACGTGTTGACGAATTCAGCCACAAATACCAGCGCGGCAGTCAGGACGATCACTGCCCAATCGCGTGCGGGCAGGTTCACCCATATCCCTGCGATCAATACGATCAGCGCGATGCCGCCATGGATCCACGCATTGTGCTGGGTGCGAAAGACATAAAGCCAGCCGCTGAACGCATACCCAAAGGAACGGATGCGGGACCTAAAAAAAGACTTCACGATGTATCCTGTATTCTGACATGGGATAAACCGAGTCGCGCGAGGACTTCGGCCTGCGCGGCCCACATGCGGGCTTTTTCCTCCGCCCCGGCATGATCGTGGCCAAGCAAATGCAAAGTGCCGTGCACCACGAGCAGTTGCACTTCCTCTTCAACATTGTGGCCTGCAGCCTGTGCCTGTAATGCAGCGCGAGGGATCGAGATGAGGATATCTCCCAGATAGGCCGCGCCAGTTTCCGGGTCCGATTCGGAGGCGGGGAAGGAGAGCACATCCGTTGGCGCATCCACACCAAGATATTCGCGGTTCAGCTCATGCAATTGCGCGTCATCGGTCAGGACGATAGTGATATCTGCGTCTGCCGGAGCAGACTCAAAATCCAATGTCGAACGCGCAGCGCCCTCCAGCAAGGATGCTCCTGAAAAATCCTGCTTTGATTCGATATGGATCATTTTTCCTTGCGCGGACCCAGCATGGTTGAATCCTGGTCGGGCACTTTGGCATTGGGATATTGAATGCGCGGGTGATAGGTGCCGCGTAATGTGGTGACGAAGGATTCGGTGATCAGGTTGAGGTCGCGCAGGGTTAATAGTGTGTCATCCAGCTGGTTGAATTTCTGCACTGTGTCGATCACGCTGCGCACGAGCGCGCGCAGGTCGTCATCCGTCGCAGGGCGGTCGGCGCGCGCACGCGCTTCGGTTGCGTCGGCGAGCATGAGCAGCGCGGTTTCACGGGAGGTCGGGCGCGGGCCCGGATAGCGGAATTTTTCGATATCCACTTTGGTCACATCACCACCCGCGGCCTGCATCGCCTGGTTATACTGATACCGTGTGATCAGCGTACCATGATGTTCAAGAATAAAATCATGCAGCCTGCGAGGCAGGCGATGCTTTTTCGCGAGCTGAACGCCCTCCGTCACATGGCGAATGATGGTCGCGGCGGATTCCTCGGGCGAGATATCCTCGTGTTTATTGACGCTACCGGGGATCTGGTTCTCGATAAAGAAGGTTGGATTGAGCGCCTTGCCGATATCATGGAACTGCGCGCCGACGCGCGTCAACAACGGGTCTGCACCGATCTTTTCAGCAGCCTGTTCCGCAAGGTTGGCAACCTGCAAACTATGCTGATAGGTACCCGGTGCATTTCGCAGGAAGAATTGCAACAGGGGCGAATCGGGCCGCGAAATATCGAGCAGCTGCAGCGGCGTGGTGAGCCCAAGCAATTGCGCGAACAAATATTGAAGTAAAAGCGTGACGCTTGCCGCAGCAAAACCGGAAAAAGCGATCATGCCGACGAGTTGAAGAATGCCCAGCCAGTCTGCTGGCGGGAAGAAGGGCAGGCGATACGCCAGCAGG
>CAZJYB010000017.1:0-37156 GCA_964549865.1 uncultured Anaerolineaceae bacterium | reverse complement strand
CACGCCGATATTCTCAAGCCCGAATGCAAGCTCTTCAAAGACGGTGTATTTTGCGCCGCTGATCTGGTTGAACGGATTTTGGAAGGCAAGGCCAACCGTTAGTACCCACTCATCAAGCATGGACTTGCTCGATTCTTTACCGTCCACTTCGACCGTGCCACTAATCTCGCCTTTGAAGAAATGAGGTGCGAACCCGGCGAGTGTATAACACAGCGTGGATTTGCCCGCGCCGTTTGGCCCGATCACCGCGAGAAATTCGCCTTGATCGATCTGCAAGTTGATATTTTGCAAAGCAGGCGTTTTTGTCAGCGGATATTTGTACGTAACGTTTTTGAGATCTACGAAAGCCATGGTTGCTCGCTCTGCCTGGGGCTAAGCCCCAGGCAAGCAATAAAATCTACGAAAGCCATATCTTTAACACAATCGAAATAACGATAAGGATGACGAGCATCCAGCGGATGAATTTGTCCGAATTAAGGTCGGGGATTTCTTGTAGTGAAGTTTTTGTATTCTTGGATGTAAAACCGCGTGCTTCAATGGCGATGGCACGTTCCTCCACTTCCACAAGTGAGCCGAATACCAATGGCCCCACAAGCGGTAGCAAAGACCCTGCGCGTTTGACGAAAGTGCTTTCCGTATCCAGCCCGCGTGAACGTTGCGCGGCGATGATGGTCTGCGCCTTGGCTTGCATTTGGGGAATGATTTGTAAAGTGGAAATGAGGACATAGGCGAATTGGGAGGGAAGTCCACGCCGCGTTAGGTCGGTCATTAATTCGCTCGGGTGAGTCGTCAGCAGAAAGAATGTGAAGGCCGATATCATGAGAAACACGCGTGATGCGGTGAGAAAGGCTCTTTGAACCGTTTCCAACTCAACAGTTATAGGGCCAACCCTGAAAATTTCTGTGGCCCCGCCCGGCAAAAAGATACTCTGCATTACAAACATAAAGCCTGCGGTTGGCAGAACCAACTTCAATGCCATGCCCGCATATTCCCTGAAAAGCCTGGAAATAATGGAGAGCGGAATGAGAACCAGAAAAACCACAATGGATGCTGTCCAATATCCCGCGCCAAACAGGCCAATTACGATTAAGGTGAAGGTTATAAATAACTTTGTGGATGGATTTAGAGCATGGAACTTTGAGTTCCTTTTGCGATAAAAAGAAAGCTTGTCATTCATGCATTGATATTACCTGAATTAAAACAAAACGGGAGGAGATACTCTCCTCCCGAAATGATTGGCGGGATCTTACCGATTTAAGAGTGGCACTACAAAAAATATTGTCACTAAGACCAAAACCACTACCGCTGCAAGGGCAATCACCAATTCGCCTTTGCGCTTTTGCTGATCCGGCTGGGCGTTTTCGCCACGTGGAAAACGCGCGAGATATCGCGCCGACAAGCCATCAATGATTGCGAAGGCAAGCAGGCTGGTGGAAATTTTGTCGATTGGCTCGACGATAAAATTGGTGGTCAAAACTGATTCGAGTATTCCCTTCCCGGTTTGTAACAGGAAGGCAGTGATAATCGAGGAGCCACTTGCGGATATGCCTCCCAATAATACACTGATGGGTGATCCCACAATTGTCGCCGCCAACGCAATTAGAAAGCCGGTTACCGCAACTTTCCACCATGTTTTGAAGAACCCAGCGTTTGCGCAAAACCCAGCTGTAAGACCTATTGCCGCGGCAACTGGAATCCAAGGCCACCAACCCGGGCCGAAAATTATTCCCGCGACCGTGTTGGAAAGTGCACCGGTCAGTGCGCCTGCCCACGGCCCGCATAAAACGCCCACAAGGACCGTGCCGATGCTATCCAAGTATACAGGCAGCTTGAGTACCAACACGAGTTGACCGATTGCGATGTTAATGGCGATTGCTACCGGGATGAGCACCCAAGTCATGGTGCTGAAGTCCTTCTGCATGCGTTTGGTGGCATACGCCCAGCCGAGTAAAATACCCACTACGGCTATTGCAATAAGCAAGTTAATTATATCTTGGGAAGTCATATCACATTCTCCTTTTTGGGGTTTGAACTTTATAACACCGTGTTGATTGAAAGGTCACGAAAGTTTTCCGGCAAGTCCCTCCATACGCGTCAGGAACAGTTCAATGAAATCGCGTGGGCGCACGCCCAATGCCACCTTCATATTCGCGGGTTCCTTTGTCATCCTGTAAAAATCTGCAAAAGTATTGCCCGTTGAAACGCCGCCGGAAAGATCGACGTCTACATACAAGTCTTCGTAGTCGCATAACTTCGGCAGGAAGGTCAACGCCAATGTCATCGGATCGTTGATCACGCACCCGTCAATGCTTTGGTATTCGTCATGGTACTCCATGTAAAAACGTGTCGTTTCTGCGATGAAATGTGTCATAGGTGAATCGATCTTCAACAACCTTTCCACATCCCGTTTCTGTAAAATGCATTGATAAGTTACGTCCAAAGGTGTAAGTATGATCGGCATACCGGAATGAAAAACGATATGCGCGGCGTGCGGATCCAGAAACGTATTGAATTCGGCCAGCGGGGTTGTGTTGCCTTCATGGCGGATCGCGCCTCCCATGATGAACACTTCTTTAACCGCCTTCACAATGCGCGGTTCCTGGCGGATCGCAAGAGCCACATTTGTAAGCGGGCCGATGGCCACTAGCGTAATCTCTCCCGGATGGGACATGATGTGCTCGATCAGGAAATCGACTCCGTGCTGGACCTGGGGCCTGGTCTGTGGTGCTGACAGTTTCGCGTACCCGAGGCCGGTATCTCCGTGTGTTTCCGGTGCGAGTAGGGATGGCTGCACAAGAGGCAGTTCACAACCCTTATAAACCGGGATATGTGCCGCCCTGACCAACTCCAACACAGAAAGGGCATTGATCGTTCCCTGCCCGGCCGAAGAGTTGCCGTGCACAATACTGATCCCGTCCACGACGATTTCCGGGGAGGCGATCGCAAGCAATAAGGCAAGCGAGTCGTCAATACCGGGGTCTGTGTCGAAAATGATGTGTTTTGGCATATTAATCCGATAAGGTAGGTCAGGCTAGGTGCCCGCTCTTTGGGTATTTAGCCTGACATTGCATATCGGCGGGTTACAAACCCGCCCTACATAAGGTTTCCATACGCTTCATGAACAGGTTTACAAAAGCATCCCCGCGTACATCCAGTGCCACCTTCATGTTCACGGGTTTTTTTGAGAGGTTGAGAAAGTCCGCGAATGTATTGCCCATCGAGACACCGCCGGAGATATCCACATCCACAAAATATTCCTTCAAAGTCAATAGTTCGGGTGCAATAATAGCTGCCAGCGTGAGTGGATCGTGCAGCGCGCAGCCTTCCTGTCCTCTTTCCAGTGAAAATTTCATATAATCCTCGACCGCATCGAAAATAAAACGCGAGATCGGGGATTCTATTTTGAGAAGCTGTTCAATATGGTTTTGTTTCAAAATACATTTGTGCGTCACATCCAGCGGAATTAAAGTAATCGGAATTCCCGAGTGAAAGACAATATGCGCGGCGTGCGGGTCCGCGAGGATGTTGAATTCGGATAACGGAGTAACATTGCCGCCTTCCCGGATCGCGCCTCCCATGATGACCAGCTCTTTCACGGAGTTTGCGAACTGCGGTTCCTTGCGAATCGCCATAGCCATATTGGTCAATGGGCCGATGGGGAAGATGCTGATCTCACCCGGTTCTGCCAGTGTTTTTTCGATCAGGAAGTCAACTGCGTGTTTTGGGACAGGTTTGCTCACCGGCTCAGAAAGTTTTGAATTGCCAATTCCACTTTCACCATGGACCAGGGCAGATGCAAGCAAAGGCTGTACGAGTGGAAGTTCGCTTCCGCGCGCCACTGGGATGTGACTCATGCGCGTCAATTCCAATACGGCCAGGGCATTGCGCGTTCCTTTTTCCACAGTGACGTTCCCCTGAGTGGTGGTCAATGCTTCGAGCTTTACTTCCGGTGAGGCCAGCGCGAGCAGAATGGTCAACGCGTCGTCCACGCCGGGGTCGGTGTCAAGGATGATTCGTTTTGGGGGCATGAGCTCCTGTAAGGGCGAGGTCTTCTCGCCCTGGGCGGCACGCTTCGCGGCGCCGCCCCTACGTGCCTATTAATTTTTCCACTTCCTCTTTTGTGGGCAGGGATGGTTGTGCTCCAAATTTGGTCACGGCCAATGCGCCGCAAGCATTCCCGTATTTCACTGCACTTTGGAGTGCAAGAGCTAAGTGCCCCGCAGGGGTATGCTCTTGCACGGGCAGCGAGCTGCCCGACTCCAAAAGTTTGGCAGCAAAACCGCCGATGAAGGCGTCGCCTGCGGCAGTTGTATCCACGACATTCACCTTGTATGCATCCACATGCTTTACCTGATCGGTTGATACGACCAGCGCGCCTATTTCACCGAGCGTGACGATCACATGGCGCGCGCCCCGCTTGAGCAATACTTTTGCAGCCTGTTCCGCTGAAGCAGCATCTTTTACTGGAACACCGCATAATAAACTCAGTTCTGTTTCATTGGGGACAAGATAATCCACGCTTGAGATCAATTCGTCTGGCAGTTCGCGCGCAGGCGCGGGATTCAGGATCACGGTCATGCCTTTTTGCCTGCCCAATTTCGCGGCATGGATCACGCTCTCAATTGGAATTTCGAGCTGCAAAAGCAGGATCTTTGCATCCACTTTAATTGATTTGATATCCTCTGCGGAAACTTTCCCGTTGGCTCCCGCGGATAAAACAATGCTGTTCTGTCCATTTGAATCCACGACGATCATCGCCGTCCCCGTGGCAGATTCATCCACGTGTACATTCGATATATCCACTTGATTTGATTTCAGGCTATCCAATAGGAAGGGACCGAAACTGTCTTTCCCCACCCGCCCCATCATTGCCGTTTTTGCGCCCAGTCTCGCCGCGGCAACGGCCTGGTTGGCTCCCTTGCCGCCCGGGATGATCTGCAGATCATCCCCGCTGATCGTCTCGCCGGGCGCGGGGAAGCGCCCGACCCGCACAACCAGGTCCGCATTCAGGCTGCCGATGACGAGCACGTCTGCCATTATTCGTTTATCCTAACACGATATTTTATTGCATGCTCTCCAGTGGTTGGCAATCTACTGGTTGCAAGTTTACCGCGTTTTGTTGGATGTTTGCTTCTTATTGGCCCATGATCAGATTATGGCATTGTTAACTTCTGTTTCATGGGTCTAGATCGCATCAATTTTTAGATATATCTCATGCAGCCTCGAGTCCAGTTTTCACCATCAGCATTATTCCCGCACCACTCTCCAATAAAAATCACGGCAAAACTTTAGGATTTCTTTGGATTAAGATATTTATGCAAAATCATCTGACAACCAAAAACGGCTGAACTGTGGATCCTTTTATATCTCTCGCTGGACTAAATACGATATAATCGAACATAACTTTCTATTTTGCGTAAACTGCAATTTCACACGCATACATCCCTTATCAGCATTTAATTACCAAGCCGTTTTTGGCACCTCTTCCCTGATTTATTTTAGATACCCTTTGGCTCTCTGTGTGAAGGTTTTAGATGCGAAAGAAAAGGAAATTTCAGCCCTGCACTATCAAATAAAGAAGCCTTTTTATATGAACTTGCAGTACGTTCCAACACTTGCATATGCAGAACTTAAAACGTGACCTGCCAATCATTGGCGTCTTAGCCGGCTGGGCGATTACTTCTGGAGAGATGTCGGATCGCTATCTTGTATCCGTGTTGAGCGGCATTCAATCTGCGGCGCGTCTCAAAAGGTGTCACTTGTTGGTGGCATGGGGATTAGGACATGTGCCCAAACCCGGTACGATACAACCATATCCTGCCTGGCCAGTGGTCGCTCCGGATTCTGATTTTGTTCCGGTCGGTCCGTGGAATACCGATGGGCTGATCGTGGTTGGGTCTCTTCTTAACGAGTCCCGCTCAGTTTACCTGCAGCAATTGCGCGATCAGGGGTTTCCTGTTTTCTTCATATCCACAGGGGAGAAAGCGCCGATGGTTTCAGTCGATAACGATGCGGGCATTCGGCAGGCAGTCGCACATCTGGTCGAACACGGCCATCGACAGATCGCTTTTGTCGCTGGGAATCCCAATAGCCAGGGCGATAGCAGGTCCCGGCTGCGTGCTTATCATGCGGCTGTCGCCGAATTCGGCCTAAGCACAGATCCGAGGCTGGTAGAACCGGGCTGGCACGAATTTACACTGGGTTACGAAGCAGCTCGGAAGATCATCGGCTCAGGGGTCGGGGCTACGGCCATAATGGCGAGTGATGACAGCTCCGCCATCGGGGCTATGCAGGCAATTCGTGATGCGGGCCTTCAGATCCCTCGCGACATCGCTGTGATCGGTTTTGACGATCAGCCGGATGCCATTGCGCAGGTGCCGCCGCTTACCAGCGTGCATATACCCTTGCAGGAAACCGGTGAGCAGGCGCTGTTGATCATGTTGGATCACCTGACCGGACGTCACGAGCTCGAATCTGTCTGCATTCCTGCACGCCTGGCTCTCCGCCAATCGTGTGGTTGCGCACCGGAGGTTGTCGCCTCTGCGGCAGATAGGCAGGCGCGTCTGGAGCTCTCCACTGGCAGCCCCGACGCACATATCAACGTTTCCGATGTCAAGCAGAAGTTGGTGGAAGAAATGGTTGCTGTGCTGTCTGCCGAATCACGCTTTGCGGACGAAGAGCAGACTCGTCGCATTTGTGAGACCCTGCTCGATGCGTTCCATAAAAGCCTCCAAACAGGCAAATCAACCTACTTCCAAAAATCGACAACGGTATTTCTACATGAACTGGAGGCGACGGATGGCGGCATCGACCCCTGGCAGGAGATCGTTTCAGTTTTGCGGCGCGAGATGATCATGCTGCCGGCAGATTGGGGCGATATCAAAACGCGTTTGATTGCCGAAGACCTGCTGCATCAGATACGTGCTGCAATCAGCGAGAGCGCGCAGCGTATGTATTACCGGCATCAATATAAGCAGGATGCTGTCAGTCAAGCCCTTAGTGAACTGACAGCCGGGTTGAGCGTTACATTGGACGAACGCCAGGCAGTCCAATTGCTGGAGAGTCGTATGGCCGATATCGATGTGCAGCATGCCCGGGTCGCGCTCTTTCAAGCGGAGGGGGATGACCCCGTGGCTTGGAGCTTGATCCCAAATTCTGACGCGGACTCCGCCGGTCAACGCTTCCCAACCCGGGAATTTCCACCACCCGGCGTTTACCCGCTCGCTGAAGTATTGAACCTGGCTCTCGTTCCGCTGGTGTTCCAGAGTGAGCCGCTCGGATACGTGGTGTTCGATGGGGCCAACTTCAAACCTTACGCGGCGATTGCCAGGCAGCTTACCGCCACTTTGAAAACATCGCGCCTGTACGCGCAGGTTCTCGAGCTTTCATTGAGAGACCCGCTGACCGGCTTAAGCAATCGCCGGTATTTCGATCTCTTTCTCAAGAACGAGGTCGAACGCAATCGACGGCATGGTCACGCGTTTGCCGTCGTCATGCTGGATATCGACCAATTCAAAAACTATAATGATAGCTTTGGCCATATCGCTGGTGATAAAGCCTTGCAAGCGGTGGCATGTTGCATCCAGGAAGATCGCCGCGGTGCCGATGTGGCAGCTCGCTTTGGCGGTGAGGAATTTGCGCTTATCCTGCCCGATACTGAAATAGACGGTGCGCTGGCAGTTGTGCGAAAAATCCAAGCCGCGCTTACAAGTCTGTCGAACCTTGAGCGTACTGTCACGCTGAGTGCCGGAATAACCGTGTCACAGGGCACAATTGATAAACCAGAAACGCTCATTCAGCAGGCGGATCAAGCCTTGTACGAAGCAAAACAGACAGGCCGTGACCGCATTTGTGTCTTCGGTCCCAACGGTTCCTTATAATACAACAACCAGTGTGAGCCGCGTGATCGTCAAGGACTTTTTCGTTTCACGACGAGAAATGCTGACTGAATACGTCAGAGCCCATGTTGGATCGCGATCACTGCTGCCTGTGTTCTGTCTGAGACACCTAATTTTTCCAAAATCGCACTCACGTGATTGCGGACCGTTCCCTCGGAGAGATGCAGTCGATTTGCGATCTCGCTGTTGTTGATCCCTTTTGCGATCAGGCGAAGCACGTCCAGTTCGCGTTCCGTGAGTTTTTCAGTTAACACGGATATGGGCTGTGTCTGTTTGTTCGCGACCTGGTTGAGCAATTTTCCTGCGATGGCCGGGTCCACAAAGGATTTGCCGTCCATTGTCCCGCGAATGGCCTCTACGATCTGTTGGCGCGAGGTATCCTTGAGCAAATATCCCGACGCACCCGCACGGCTCGCGTCGAAGACCCACTCGTCTTCATCGTACGTTGTGAGGATGATGATTTTTATATGCGGGAATTTTGCGCGGATCTCACGCGTGGCTTCAATGCCGTTCATGACCGGCATTTTCAAGTCCATCAAAATAAGGTCGGGAGATTTTTGCGCGGCCAGTTCCAGCGCCTCGGCGCCGTCCTGTGCAGCACCGACCACTTGAAAATCCTTTTCAAGGTTAAGCAGCATTTCAAGCCCGTCGCGTATCACAGCCTGGTCGTCACAAAGAAGGATTTTCATAATATGTCTCCGTCATTGCGAGGAGGGTTCTTCCCGACGAAGCAATCTCCCCGTTGTGACGGGGATTGCTTCGGGCGAAAAGCATCGCCCTCGCAATGACGTGAAATTATATCGTCAACACGATCTTCGTGCCTTTGCCACGTGCGCTTTCAACGGTCAACTTTCCGCCCGCGAGCTCGGCGCGTTCATGCATGCCAACCAGCCCAAAATGACCAGTAGACTGCCCGTCATTGAGATCAAATCCAACTCCGTTATCCTGAATGATCAAACTAGTCTGCCCATTGCTGATCAGTTGAATGCTAAAGCGTTTTGCCTTTGAATGGTTGGTGATGTTCTCGATTGCCTCCTGTGCGATTCGATAGATGGCCTGTTCGACGTCCGGGCTGAGGGAAGGCATCGGGTTTGGCAGGGCAAGTTCCAGGTCCAGATGGAAACGGGAGGCGGCGGATTCTGCTGCGCGTTGGATGGCGAGCCCAAGTCCCATATCCTCCAGCGCGTTGGATCGCAGGGCCTTCAACGCGCGGCGCGTTTCCACCACACCGACGCGGGTTGAGTCAAGCGATTTATCGATCAGGTCGCGCGTCTTGGTGGAGTCGATATCAAAATAAGCCTTCGCGGCCTCAAGCGAAACGGAGATGGCGGTCAGGGAATGCGCGAGGGTATCGTGTAATTCGCGGGCGAGGCGATTCCGTTCGCGGCTCACGGTGAGCTGCTCCAACGTGGACGCGTAATGCGTTAGATTGGCATTCGCTTCACGCAACGAGCCCTGTTGCGTGCGCAGCCGCGTGACCAGCGCGCTGATGAAGACGCCCACTGCGATAAAACTGATCGTGCGAATAATGGCGATAAAGATGAAAACGAAAATATTTCGATAGTCGATCGTGCTGATGGATATGAGCCCGAGTTCGAGGCCCGTGGTGGCAATGCTGAAAAAGATGACATGCGGCAGTTGATATTCCCAGGCCACAAGTGCAAGGGCCACGAAGAGCACAGGCAACTGACGCAGTGCCATGCCCTCCGCATTCGAGAGCGGGCCCTGCGGAAAACGCGGCACGATCAGTACGTTGATCAGAATAGGCGCGGTTGAGATGGCAAATAATAGCAGGGGATAATAGGCGCGGCCAAGCTTATTACGGACCCAGTCCCAATGTGTGAAGGCAAGGAAGGCCAGCGCGACAAAGCCATTGACGGCATAAAAGAGAAATATAGGTGTAAGACGCTGTGCTTGTAGAGGGCGGGGGAATCCCTCATTGAGCAGGGGAATTGGCTGCTGGCCCGGCAGATTTGGCGCGTTCTGTGCAAGAAGACTCTGCGCTTGCGGTGTATACAGCACAAAATCCATCAGGGCCATGGCGAGCAGGTAGCCGATCCATATCCATGCGGCGATGCGCAGAATACGGGTCGAGTCGTTTTTTGAACTCATGAACGGAATCTTATCACGAAGGGAATAATATGCCTTATGCATGCAGTCATGTTTTGTACTTGAGACCTATGATAGGTGTCATGCCTTGATATGGAAAGCTGCACGGGTGTTTCCCATAAGTAGTGACATGCCTCACTCCCGGTATTTTCGCGGGAAATATAGACTCTATGTCATTACGAGGGCTGGGTCTCGATACGCCCTTTGGGCTACTCGACCAGCGGCTTCTTGCAATGACATATAATCAGGAGAAAATAAAATGACAAGCTTAACCCTTCCCAATCAGACATCGTTCTTGAAAAGAAAATATTTTGGCATTTCCACAGCTGTCCTGTTGCTGATTGCGATCGTGGCGCTCTCACTCGCCCTGCATCTCTATAAGATCGACTCGATCGGCAATGCCAACGCCTATTACACCGCCGCAGTGGAGTCGATGCTCAAATCGTGGAGCAACTTCTTTTTCGTCGCGGCCGAGCCCGGTGGTTCCGTCACAGTCGATAAACCTCCATTAGGTTTGTGGATCGAGGCTGTCTTCGCGTACTTCCTCGGTGTCAGCGGCTTCAGTGTTTCACTCCCGAACATTCTCGCTGGCGTGTTGGGCATCCCCGTGCTTTATTATCTGGTCAAAAAATACGCGGGCGAACTGGCCGGCCTGATCGCTGCGCTGGTCATGGCGATCACGCCTGTGTTCGTTGCAACCAACCGCAACAACACCATGGACGGCATGCTGGTCTTCACACTTCTGCTCGCGGCATGGGCATTCATTAAGGCAACCGAAACAGGCAAAGCGCGCTGGTTGATGCTTGGTGCGTTCATTGTTGGGCTTGGTTTTAACATCAAGATGATGCAGGCTTTTTTGCCCTTGCCGGCATTCTATGCGCTGTATTTCCTTGCTTCAAAAGAAGGTTGGGTTCGCAAAGCGGTTAATCTTTGCATTGCAACTGTCCTGCTCGTGGCTGTTTCGCTTTCGTGGGCCATCGTTGTGGATCTGACTCCCGCGGATCAACGCCCTTATATTGGATCGAGTCATGACAACACAGTAATGGGTCTTATCCTGGATCATAACGGCGGATCGCGACTCGTCGGTGGTGGAGGACCCCAGGGAAATGGGCCACAAAACGGACAGAATCCCGGCCAAAATCAGCCGCCTCTTTCTGGACCTCAAAATGGTCAGCCTCCCGCGCTGGGTACCCAGCCTCAGGGATTCCAACCCCCGGCCGGCGGGAGTCAATTCGGCCGCGAGACTGGTGAACCCGGAGGCTTTCGCTTCTTCACGGATCCGCTTTCCAAACAAATGTCGTGGTTGTTGCCCTTTGCTTTGATCAGTATCCTGGTCGCGCTTTTCGGCTCACGGATCCGGTTGCCGCTTGAATCGGACATACATAAAGCGCTCATTGTTTGGGGTGGCTGGCTGCTGATTTGTGTTGTGTTCTTTAGCATGGTTTCCGGAATCTTCCACGCATACTATGCCATCATGCTGGCTCCCGCGCTTGGGGCAATGGTGGGTATTGGTTTCGCTGAATTATGGAATTGGGATGTGAGCAGGAAGTGGGCCGGCATTTTATTGATCGGTGCTGCGGCTCTCACACTTGCGTTTCAACTCTTTGCCTCTTACCAATACGGGGAGATGTCTGTGTGGATGATCGTCGCCGGGATCCTGCTCGTTGCGGGGAGCATGCTGATGGTCGTCATGAGGCGCACTGCTTATGTCACTCTCCTTGCCGCAATGTTGATCATCCCAACTTACTGGACCGTGATGACGGTCATATCCAACCCGGATATCAATCTGCCCACCGCCTATGCCGGGACTAATCAGCAAGCCGGGCCGGACGGCGTAAATCGTGCCCGCCAGCCAGACGGAGAACACGGCTCGAATGTCAACGAAGAATTGCTCGCTTATCTCGAAGCAAATACGCAGGATATTGAATATCTTGTAGCAGTTCCATCCTCTCAGCAAGGCGCGCCACTTGTTCTCGCCACCGGACGTCCTGTACTTTATATGGGCGGCTTTGGCGGGCAGGATGACGTGGTCAGCGCGGAAGACTTGCGCCTGATGGCCGCAAATGATGAATTGCTCTACGTTCTGTATGGTGGTGAGCGCGGCAATAAAGAAGACGTTGCGAACTGGCTGGCGACTTCCTGCTTTGTCATTCAACAGTTCAACCAGGTCGATACAGGCAGGGCCCAACCCCAACAGGGACAGCAGGGCGACGCGACACAAAACGCGAATCAACCCGGGCCGCGTAACCAGGCGATGTCACTCTATATGTGTCACTAAGAACCTCACGGAGTGCAGACTTCAGTCTGCATTGCATAGCGGACTAAAGTCCGCATTCCGAAGCGATAAAAAGGATAAAGAGACATGATCAAAAATAAAACCTTCGTTATGCTTGTCATAGCCTCCATTGTATTATCGGCATGTTTTGCGCCCATACCGCCTGAAGATCAAGGCCCCCAAAACCAACCAGTTGTGGATGTGGATACACCCACCTCTACTCAAGAGGCAAGTCAATCCACTCCCACACAGGCAGCGCCAACAGAGGATCTTGATCACAGCGATACAGAGCACCATTCAGATGTGGACTTAACGCATCTTGAGCTTGGCAATGGAAAGGCTTCCACAAGTCCGCAGGTTGGGTACGTTTACAGTTGTATGCAGTTCAATAATGTCGGCGATTCCGCTAACGGCAGTTGGTTTAATGGAGATGGCACCTGGGATGCCACCAGGAAACTTACCGTGGACGGTTCGGTTACGTGGCCCGGCAGTTTCACGATCTCGATACAAGGCGATCAACGCGTTTTCACAAGCAATGACCTGCCCGATCATCCAACTGGGATTTATCCAATCAGCCCAAGTGACGATGCATATCAGTTTGACCGCAACCCGGGCTCGATCTCGGCACAATCCATTACTTTAAGTTTCCCTGCGAATCCTGTCCTGGCGGCGCAGCCCAATTGCGTGGGTGGTGAAATTGGGATCATGCTTTCCGGCGTTGTGATCTTCAACGCATTTGATGCCGATGGACGGGATGCCCCGGCGAATGAAATACAGGATGATTGTGACGGCCATCCTCAAAATACGGGTATCTATCATTATCACAGTCTGAGTGACTGTTTGGAAGATACCACAGGCGGGCATTCTGCAATCATGGGTTATGCCTTTGATGGTTATGGCATCTACGGCTATTATGGTGAAGATGGTGCAGAATTAACGAACGAGGACCTCGACGAATGTCATGGGCATACGCATGCGATCGAATGGGATGGCCAGACCGTGGAGATGTATCACTACCATGCCACACATCAATTCCCTTATGTGGTTGGTTGTTTCCACGGCACATCCTCTCAGCGTGGACCCATTGGTGGGGACGGTGGTCAGCAGGGACAGGACCAGGCTGGTGGAACTCAGCCACAAGGTGGGCAAGGGAATGGTCAACAGCCTCCACAGGAAGCGATCGATGCCTGTGCAGGGTTGTCACAAAATGCGACTTGTTCCGTTGGGCCGATGAGTGGAACTTGTCAGATGCCTCCAGGCATGACGCAACTTGTGTGCGTGCCTCAAGGTGGGCCGCCTCCTGGTCCATAAAATTCATGTATGCTCCGTGTACAGACGCCTGGCCTGTGCACGGAGTTTTTTTATCCCCGATCCGCTGTTCTCAACAAGATCACTCCAAGCAGCAAAAGCAAACTTCCACACAGCTGTATACCTGTCATGATTTCGCTCAAAAACAAATATGCCCAAACGGCGGTGAAGACTGGTTCCAGTGTGGCGATCGTTTGATTTATATTAAACGATCGCCTTCGGTGGTTACAGAATCCTGCCTGTAATGACAGCCTCTGCTTTGGCGGTTATGCCGTGCAGCCTGTGCCACAATAAGTGCAACTTCCACGGCATTGCGTAAACCGATCAATCCATCATTTATTTTTGTAGTCAGGTAAAAGGTCTCAATCTCATTCCACAAGTGGCGTAACTCTCGAATGGCGCGTGACAGGCGGTTTGCACTACGCACCAATCCTACATAATGCCACATAATATTTTGAATGGTCTGCATGTCACCTTGAATGAGTCCGGAGTCTGCATCTGATGTGAGTGCACTTTCATCCCAAGGAGGTACTTCATCACGCCCGGGGATTTTCGCGGGCGGATTGTTATTGAGCATGTCTTCAATTTTTCGCGCGGCGCGATCTCCCCATACCAAACCTTCCAGCAGGGATGTGGATGCAAGTCTGTTTGCACCATGCAGTCCTGTGCAACTGACCTCTCCTACTGCATACAGGTTTTCAATGCTCGAATGTCCCCATTCGTCCACCCATACGCCGCCGCAGGAATAATGCGCGGCAGGCACAACCGGGATCGGTTCATGCGTAATATCAATGCCTACCTGTTTGCAAGCGGAATAAATATTAGGGAAGCGCTGTTGAATGGCTTGAGATTGCATATGTGAACCAATATCCAAAAGCACATGTGGATACCCATGCGTTTCCATTTGATGATGAATGGCGCGTGCCACGATATGGCGCGGTGCCAGGTCTTTCCATTCTGCAGAATAGTCGGCCATGAAGGCGCGTCCATCGGGTGTCAGCAAAATGCCGCCTTCGCCGCGTAGCGCCTCCGAGATGAGGAATCCTTCTGCGCCGGGCACAGCCAGTGCAGTCGGATGAAATTGAATGTACTCTGCATTAATAATGCGGGCCCCTGCGCGATGCGCCATGGCGAGTCCATCTCCGCGTGCACCGCGTGGATTGGTGGTATTGCGGAAGATGCGTCCCAGCCCGCCTGTAGCCAAAACAGTAGCGGATGCAAGTGTGCGATGCACGGCGCGCCCGTTGCGGTCAAAGACGTAAGCGCCATAACAGGCAATTGGCTGGTATGCAGTCAACGGGTCCCGTGCGTGATGCGGGTGGGTGATCAAATCCACGGCAGTAGCGTTCGTAAACCATTCAATATTTGGTTTTTGTTTGAGTGCGGCAATTAATCCCTTGCTGATCGCTGCACCTGTCCCGTCACCCACGTGCAGAATCCTGCGCACAGAATGCGCGGCTTCCTGCCCGTAAGAAAGTTCGCCAGAGACATCCTCATCAAACTTAACGCCGGAGGTTTCCATTAAAATTTCCTGTAACAGGCGCGGGCCTTCTTCAGCAAGGATGCGTGCTGCTGATGGCAGGCTTGCACCTGCGCCTGCCTCCAGGATGTCCTTCACAAGCAAATCAGCGCTGTCATCGGGGCCGCGATGAATGATGCCGCCCTGTGCCCAGTTCGTGTTGGATTTGTGTTCGTCTGGGTCACGCGTAATGATCGTAATACGTCGTTTGGGGTCTTGTGCCAGACGTAGTGCGGCGGTCGCGCCTGCAATTCCGGTGCCAATGATAAGAACGTCAGTTTGGATCATTTTTTGTTTGAATTGTGGGAAAAGCTTAAACACAAAGTACACGACACTTGCACCCCACTGCGTTCGGTGCAGTGCAGGTGAGTACACACCGTTCGTCCGCGAAGTCTGGCGGCACGTGATTTGCTAAGCAAATCATGCGAGACGGCAAAGGGGTGAAAAGCACTTTGATTTCATGGGTTTTCCTTCGTCACCGTTGTGTCCTTCGTGTTTAAAAAGAATAAATTACCCGATCGAGATCATTCTCTGCACGGCCTTATACGCCCGCACGCGAATCTCCTCTGGTATTTCGATCACATATCTGGTCTGTTTCAACGCCTCGAGCGTATCTTCCATTGTGATCGTATTCATGTGCGGGCAGCGCACAGAGCACAGACGCAGCATTTCCTTATCCGGATTCTCGGCGGCAATGTTATCGCCCATGGAGCATTCGGTAAGGATCAAATAATGCGGGGCCCTGGTTTCCTTCACATAACGGATCATTGCAGAGGTGCTTCCCGAAAAATCAGAGGCTGCAACCACCTCAGGGCTGCACTCGGGGTGTGCCAGAATTACAACATCGGGGAACTGCGCGCGCACGTTGCTGATGTCCTGCACGCTGAATTTATCATGCACTTCACAACGCCCATTCCAGCCGATCATTTGATAATCCAGCGTGGTATCCAGTTTCAATCCGTTGATGCCTTTGGAGGGGAAGACAATATGCTTTCCTGTTTCGCGTGCCACATTGCTGGCGAGATATTCGTCTGGCAAAAAGATGATCGTATCGGTCTTGAGTGATTCAACCACGGCAACAGCATTGCCTGATGTACAGCAAATATCAGACTCTGCTTTTACATCTGCATATGTGTTCACATAAGTTACCACAGGCACGCCAGGGAATTTTTGCTTTAAAGCGCGCACATCCTCGGCGGTGATGCTGGCAGCCAAAGAACAACCTGCCTTTGAAGATGGGATCAAAACAGTTTTATTCGGGTTCAGGATCTTTGCGGTTTCAGCCATGAATTTCACGCCACAAAAAATGATAATGTCCTTGTCGGTTTGTGCGGCTTTGCGGCTCAACTCCAATGAGTCACCCACAAAATCTGGGATCGAATAATACAGCGCAGGCTCCATGTAATTATGCCCAAGGATCACCGCATTCTTTTCCTTTTTCAATTGGTTGATCTCAACGGCGATACCCGCCTTGATGCGTAATTCCACGTCTGGCACAACCCGCTCCAGTTTTTGTTTCATCGATTGATACATTTCTTCTATATTCATTTTTATTCCTCATCTTGTCCACTGTAAACTTACATCGAACACTTTTGCTGAATGCGTAAGTGCGCCCGACGAAATATAGTCTACACCCGTTTCGGCAATTTGGCGTACGGTTTCAAGTGTAACATTGCCCGAAGCTTCAAGTTTTGCGCGGCCATTGGTAATTTGAACCGCCTCTTTCATCATTTCGTTGGACATATTATCCAGGAGGATTTTTTCGACTCCCAGGCTGAGCGCGACTTTAACATCCTGCACGCTTCTCGCTTCGACCTCGATCTGGATCCCGTTTGCTGAAGCGCGTGCGCGTCTGACAGCTTCTTCCATCCCGCCTGCGAAATCAATGTGATTATCCTTGATCAGGATCATGTCATATAAGCCAATGCGATGGTTTTGCCCGCCACCCTGTAAAACAGCCAGTTTATCGGTTGCACGCAGGCCCGGAGCGGTCTTGCGTGTGTCAAGGATGATGGCATTCGTCCCCTCGACCGCATCCACAAATTGACGGGTAAGCGTGGCAATCCCAGACATACGGCCGAGAAAATTCAGCGCGGTTCGTTCTGCGGTTAATAAAGCCCGCGCAGGCCCGCTGATCGTTGCAAGCAACTGACGATCATGCACGCGTTCCCCTTCGCCAACCTGTGCCGCAAAAGTGACATGTTCGTCCACGAGAGTGATACAGGCCTGGGCTACGTCCAGGCCCGCGATCGTCCCGCTTTGTTTGGCAACGATCTGCCCGCGCATGGTTGCATCCACAGGTACAATGCCATTGGTCGTCACATCACCTGTGCCAATATCCTCATCCAGTGCGAGGCGAATGGATGCGGCGATTTCAGCGGAAATGGTTTTCATTGCGGATGGAAGAATTCCTGTCTTATATACGAAATGGATTGAAGTTCGTTTCTTTGTCGTAATAATCTTCGTTTTCGGCGCGCTTCAAAAACCCGATCACGAAATACGTGATGGGAGTCATCAGCGCTTCGATGGAAACCTTGAAAATATAGTTGGTAATGAGCAGAGTCCAAAACAATTCAGCGGGGAAGACTTTGAAAAAAATGGCGATCATCACAAAGACAAGCGAGTCAATTAATTCGCCAATCAGGGTGCTGCCAATCGTGCGCGTCCACAGCCATTTGCCTTTGGTCAGAATTTTCATTTTTGCCAGTGTAAATGAATTGGAAAACTCGCCAGACCAATATCCCGCCAGGCTGGCAAGTACGATCCCACCGCTGCTCATGCCTCCGAGTATCGCAAGATACGCTGCATCCCCTGCGTAGTCTTGCCACATGGATTCGCCGGGCAAAAGCTTGACACCCCAAAATGCAAGGGCGCTCAAAACAAGACAGGCGAAGCCCAGCCAGATCACGCGTCGCGAATTCTTATATCCGTATACTTCGGTGAGAACATCGCCGAATATGTACGCAAGTGGAAACAATATCGTCCCCGCGTCGAATGCGGCGGGAATACCAAACAGGTTGAATCCGAGGTCAACGATCTTGGCGGATGAGGCGATATTGCTGACAACCAGCGTTGTAACAAAAAACGCCGTGATACCATTGAGATATTTATATGGGCGCATGGTTATACCTGTAATTTGATCATGGTTTGCTGCATCATCCCCCGACATGAAAATTCTTCGGGGTTTTTAAACCCCGAAGAATTTTCATGTCGGGGCCGTGCTTCGGCATAGTATAAACCCAATTTGACGGGCGAAGCCTCCCTGTCTGCTTGCGTTCTACAAGATGGGCCGCCCAGCTCTAACGCTGAAGAGAGACAGCTGCCTTAACGAAGCACCCCTAAGAGGGTGTTTCCTAAGTCATTTTGGCTTTATAAAATTACTGCGAAACCCCTTTTGTACACGGATTTCACTGACAGCAAGGATGTTTTAAAGATTTATCGGTGCGAATCAGTGAAATCCATGCCGTCCGTGTACAGAAAGAATCTTTAAGAAACAGTCTGTAAAGGGAAAGGTGAATGCTACATTAGTGGGATTGAAAAAAACTTTGAATTCGCTAGAATATATCATATAAGAATGCAGCTTCATCCCTGTTTTGCTTTTCGTCCTTTGACCGATCAGGAGATTGCCATGCGTACATTCACCAGTAAGATCCTCGGCCCGTATTTGGCGTTCATATCATTGACGATGGCCCTGCTTGCCTGTGGCACGGTCACACCTGCCACAGTCGCGCCTGCCGAAAATACGCCCACACCTGCACTGACTGCAACCCAGGAAACTTCATCCGAACCGGCAGGTACAAGCCCGGGGAATCCCTCGCCGCGTAGCGAACTCATCACCACCGCCGATTGGGAGTTTTCTGTCGTGGAAGTGCATCGCGGTGCCGGCGCAGTGACCATGTTGAAGGACGCTTCTGCGCTTAACAAGGAACACCCAGACTCGGCCATGGAGTATGTGCTTGTAAAAGTCCATGCGAAATATGCAGGCACCGACAGTGGCACGCATCACATTGACAATACTTTCTTCAGAGGCATGGACAGTGCAGGCGTCCTGTACGAGAAGGTGTCGATCATCGATGTGGATGCGCCTGACCCTTCCATGTCCAGTTTTGATGATCTGACCGCCGGCGGTGAAGTCGAAGGCTGGGCTGTCATCCAGGTGGGGAAGGACCAGCCGGGTATCATGCTTGTGATCTGGCCGCGTGACAATGGACTTCAACTCGGGGAAGAAACCGTACGGTATATTTCTCTTGCAGAGTAATTGTTTCTGAATATAAAGAGCCGCCGTAAGTGGCGGCTCTTTATATGTCTAACTTGACTTCGTCCAATGGTATGAATACGCTCCGTGATGATTGGGCCCATCACTGGAACACTTTAGATTTCCAGCCATTGTTTATTCCACTTAATTGAATGTTAATACACAATCTTTTGCTACCTGAGCGCCATCGTTTGACATGGATATTTGCGGATTCGAGGTTGCTCCATCCGGGTAACTGGAGAAAGATTTGGCAAATCCATCAATGGAAAGGATCAGGTATGGCGATTCGATGTGGCCAAGAATGGCCCAGACACCAATGGCCTCTTCTGGCTGAAGGCCGGGTCCGGTCATCTGGGCGGCAATAAACCAAAGGTTCTCAAAATCATTCGATTTAACGGCCCAGACATTTCCTGTAATATCGTTGAATTGCCCGCCGCCCTTGACGCCAGTGCGAATATATCCGGCCTGCTTATTGGTTGCCTGGACACAACGAACAGTTTCTTTTGTTGGAACAGGTGAAGGCACAACTTGTGTAGAAGTTGGTGTGGGCGTAGCTGTATATGAGCACGCAATGGACATCAATAGTAGCGTCGAAAAGAAACATTTAATCATTGCTCACTCTTGATTCCTTTCAGGATCGGTCAACAAGTAGATGCTGAAGCTTAGTGTAACAAAAGAGCCACTTTATGGTGGCTCTTTTTGTGCCCCCACGGGAATTCGAATCCCGGTTTAAGCCTTGAGAGGGCTTCGTCCTGGGCCACTAGACGATGGGGGCGTTAAGCGGGCTGTATTCTATCATCCGGGATTTGAATCGTCAACGAACACGTGAATTTCCTTCGGTCCATGCACGCCGATGGTCAACGTCATCTCGATATCCGCGGTACGTGATGGCCCGCTGATGAAGACCGCCGCGTTGGATTCCCTCACCTGAGGAAGCTTCATTGCGTCTGGTAATGACGGCAGAATATCGGATCTGTTTAACACCGCGATATGGATTTCCGGAAGCAATGACGCGTGCAGTGGACTTCCCTCTCCATCCGCCACCAAAATGGACCCGGTATCTGCCAGCCCGCAAATGGCTTTGGTCACGCTTGCAAGCATCGTTGGGTCGGGTTTATAAGTGAAGTCAATATTGGCTTCTTTCAAAATAGATTCGTCCAATGTATCTGGCTCAAGATGGACCTTATTTACGCCGCGCGATCTCAAGAGTTCGATGATCTCTTGCGTGGGATTCTTTGTTTGATATACATATCCACCCAGTATGGTCAGTTCCTGGATGAATTCTTCAACCTTGTTTGTGTCACTCTGAGGGAACGAAGTGACCGAAGAGTCTCTTTTAGCGTATGAGAGATCCTGCGCGGCTCCTTCCCTGGGTTCAGAGTCAGGATTGCGACTCACCTGTGCCTGCGGCAATGGTGCAGGCAGGATGACATCATTTTTATTCCATCCTGCGCGAAACGTGCTGACGGCAAAACGCGGCAGGTCCTTGCTGGTTCCCCAGCCCGTGAACGCGGGGAGACGCATCCATGGCGAGAAAGGGGAGAGCAGGGTACTTCCGAGCGCCGCGAATTTTTGTGAGGCCGCATACAGCTTCGGGTGAGTCGCGATGCGGGTATATATCTGCAAGAAAAATTTTGTCGAGAATGAAAGTCCCGCACCTGTGCTCTGCAGTCCATGGTCTATCGTCGGGATTTGCCCTGCCCTTACCCGCGTTAGTAACTTTGGCAAATCGATATCCACAGGGCAGGCATCCTTGCATGCGCCGCATAGGGACGATGCCTGCGCGAGCTGGACATAATTCTCTCCAAGCAATCCCGGCGAGACGACCGAGCCGATCGGCCCGGGATACGGCGCAATCGAGAAGTCGCTTCCGATGTAGGCATGACCGCCGAGTTCACGGAAAACGGGACAGGCATTCAGGCACGCGCCACAACGAATGCAAAGTAAAGATTCTTTAAGCGGAGAATTCCGTAGGCGCGATCTTCCGTTATCGAGAATGATGATGTGTCGCTGCTGACCTGCGAGCGGTTTGTTCAGCAATTGGGTGTACGCCGAGAGCTTCTGCCCGGTTGCGGAACGGGCAAGCAGGGAAAGCATCAACGCGAGGTCGTCGAGGTTTGGGACGATTCGTTCCATGCCCATCAACGCGATATGGATCGGCGGGATCGTCGCGACCATACGCGCATTGCCTTCGTTCGAGACGATACAGATGGAACCCGTGTCTGCCACTCCGAAGTTCACGCCGCTGATGCCGATGTCTGCAGTGAGAAATACTTCCCGCAGAATTTTCCGTGCAGTGGCGGTAAGGGCAGGGATATCCTCGGTGTATGGAATGCCGAGCTCTTCGTGAAAGAGCTGTGCCACCTGCTCTTTGCGCAAATGCGCCGCGGGTGTGATGATATGACTCGGCCTTTCATGGCGCAGCTGCACAATGTATTCGCCGAGGTCTGTTTCGACGACTTTTATATTTTCCTTTTCGAGGGCATGATTTAATTCGATCTCTTCTGACACCATGCTTTTTGATTTCGCGATTAAAACCTTTTCACCACGAAGTGCACTAAGGGGCACCAAGGATTCCGCCTTTTCCCTTTGCTGTCTCGCACCGGCGTGCCGCCGTGTTTCGCGGCACGAACGGTGTGTACTTGGTGCCCTTTGTGGTAATTCGTTTGTAATTTGTAAAACAATTTGAATCGCCTGTGCCGCGTCCTTTGCGCGATGAACGATCACACTGTTTTCCTCGGCTTTTGCCTGGAAGCGCGCCAGGTAATCGTCCAGATGATCGATCGCATCCGCACGGATCTTGTGCGCGCGCTGACGCCTGGCGCGCCAATCCGGGATGGACTCGAACGCGAGCGCACGTCCCTTCAGGCGGCGTTCACTGTTATTGTCCAGCGCGATTTGAAGGGTCTCATTGCGAATTGATTCACGGATACGCTCGCGAAAAAAGTTGGGCATGGAAATGTTCTCTATTCTCTGCTCTCTACTGACTATTCAACACTTCTGCAATATGTATCACGCGCTGACTCTTGCCCTGTCTGTGCAATCCACCTGCTATGTGCATGAGGCAGCCTGCATCGGTCGTGACCAAAATTGGTGATTGGGTGGCTTCAAGATTGCTGATCTTTCGCTTCAACCATTCTGCAGAAAGTTCCGGGTGTTCCACAGACATGATGCCGCCGAAGCCGCAGCATTCCTGTGCGTTGGGGAGTTCCACGAGAGTGGCACCTTTGACATTCGCCAATAATGCGCGTGGCTGTTTATCCACATTGATTCCCCTTAACGTATGGCAGGATGGATGAAAGGTAAGCGGACCGTCCCAGTGCGCGTCGAGATCTGTGACGCCCAATCTGTCCACTAAATATTCGGTGAATTCATATACTCGTCCAGCTAATGTCTTTGCGCGCGGCTCCCAAACCGTATCGCCTTCGAATAATTCCAGATAGTTATGCCTGAAATGATGTGCGCACGAACCTGAGGGAGTAACAATATCGCCTGTCGTATTCTCGAACACGCGGATGGTGTGTTCTGCGATGGCGCGTGCGTCCTTTCGCAAGCCCGCGTTGAATTGCGGCTGTCCGCAGCAGGTCTGCTCACGCGCGAAGTCCACGCCGATGCCGAGGCGATGCAGAATCTCCACGACGGCCTCACCAGTTTTCGGGAAGAATGAATCGGTGAGACAGGTGATGAAAAGTTGAACTTGGGTCATCCATCTATTTTATCTGCATAATTTGTTTAATTGTTGGACAAAGTCGTTGAGCAAAAAATACGAAAACACGTTTTTTACGGTATCATTCGCCGCTATGGAATTTTTAACTTCTCCTTCGCAAAAATTCGACCTTCCCAAACGCATCGCTCGTTTGGGTGAACTGGCCTTTAATCTGTGGTGGACATGGCAGCCCGAGGCCGTGCGCCTCTTTGGACGGCTCGATTATGACCTGTGGGAACGGCTCGGCCATAATCCCATCCGTCTCTTGCGCGAGATCGGGCGCGCACGTTTAAGCCAGGCCGCGAAGGACAAGGAATATCTCGCGCTGTATGATGCGCTCTTTCAACGATACGATGCCTACTTCACAACTGAGTCTTGGGCACAAAAAACACATCCCGAATTCAACAATAGTCCGATCGCATATTTTTCAATGGAATTCGGTTTGCATGAAACACTGCCCATTTATTCGGGCGGCCTGGGTGTGCTGTCGGGCGATCATCTTAAGGAATCATCCGATCTTGGCCTGCCGCTTATTGGTGTCGGCTTCATGTACGCGCAGGGATATTTCTCGCAGCGCATCAGCGAAGATGGCTGGCAGGATGCGATCAATAACGTGCTCGTGCTCGAGCATCTTCCCGTTTCATTGGTGATGCGCGACGATGCCCCGTTGACGATCGATTTTCAATTCCCGGACCGCGTGGTAAATGCGCAGGTTTGGGAAGTACGCGTGGGACGCGTGCCGTTATATTTGCTGGACTCCAATGTAGAAGGCAACACAGATCATGATCGCTTGTTGACTTCGCGTCTGTATTGGTCCGACCTGGACCGCCGTATCATGCAGGAAGTCATGCTCGGTATTGGTGGCGTGCGCATCCTGCGCGCCCTGGGATATAACCCTGCCGTCTGGCACATGAACGAGGGCCACGCCTCTTTCCTGACCTTGGAACGGGCGCGCGAGTTTGTGGCTTCCGGCCTCTCCTTTGGTGACGCGGCCAAAAAGTCGCGCGCGCAAAATGTATTTACCACGCATACGCCTGTCCCAGCTGGTAACGACGAATTCCCTCTCTGGCTGATCGATAAATATCTCGCAACGTATTGGGGCGAGCTTGGCCTCACGCGCGAAGAATTCGTGGATGTCGCCAAGCACCACCATCCGCAAGGGGAAATGTACTCCATGCCGGTGCTTGCATTGAAGTTATCGGCCGGGAGCAATGGCGTTTCTGAACTGCATGGCGAGGTCTCGCGCGGCATGTGGAACTTCCTATGGCCCGACCGCGAAGAGAAGGCTGTCCCGATCCAGCATGTGACCAATGGTGTACATACTGCAAACTGGATGGCGCGCCGATTGAATAACCTGCTCGAAAAATATCTGGGCGCAGATTGGTATCACAACCTCGATGACGCGAACACATGGAACAAGCTGGATAAAGTCCCGGATATTGAATTATGGGATGTGCGCCAGCACCTCAAACGCAAATTAACCTTTTACCTTAGAGAACGTGTGCGCGACCGATGGGCGCAGGGTGGTTTTCATCCCATACAGGTGGTCTCCTCGGGTGTGTTGATCAACCCCTACGCGCTGACCATCGGCTTCGCGCGTCGCTTTGCAACCTACAAGCGCGCGAACTTGATCCTCTCTGATATTGAACGCCTGATCGACATTATCAACCGCCCGAACATGCCTGTGCAAATCATCTTTGCAGGCAAGGCACATCCTGCCGATGAGCCGGGCAAACAGTTAATTCAAACCGTCTATCGCGCCGTCAAAAAGGCGGAAACAGGCGGCCGTATTGTCTTCATCGAGGATTACGATATGAACCTGGCGCGTTATCTCGTGCAGGGCGTAGATGTGTGGATGAACACACCGCGCCGTCCCCTCGAAGCCAGCGGCACCTCCGGCATGAAAGCCGCCATCAACGGTGTGCTGAACTTCTCCGTGTTGGACGGCTGGTGGCGCGAAGCCTATAACGGTAACAATGGCTGGTCGATCGGGGAAGACAAGGAATATGAGTCTAATGAAATCCAGGATCAGGCAGATGCCGAAAACCTGTATCACACGCTCGAGCACGAGATCATCCCATTATTTTATGACCGCGATGCAAAAGAAATCTCTCACGGATGGATCGCGCGCATGAAGGACACGATGAAGACCGTCACCCCGCAATTTTCCACGCGCCGCATGGTCAAAGAATACGTTGAGAAATTCTACGCACCGGCGTTAAAGAATAAATAGCGGGCGAGCATTATGTTTCCTGAAATTTCCGTCAACGATCTGAGTGAAAAACTGAAATCAGATGAAAACTTCATCCTGCTCGATGTACGCGAACTCATTGAGCTGGAATATGCAAAAATAGAAGACAACAGGCTCGAGGTCCTGCCCATGAGCCGTCTCGCAGACAAAGGCGTGGACGCGTTGCCTGAGTCGGTCAAATCGCAGGGTGTTCCCGTTTACATCATGTGTCATCATGGCACCCGCAGCGCGCAGGTGACTGCCTGGCTTGCCCAGCAGGGATATCAGAATGTGTTCAACGTCAATGGGGGGATCGACGCGTATGCGCGCAGTATAGATTCATCGGTTGGGTTCTATTAAGCGGCAGCCAGGCTCAGAGGCGGTCTGTGACCGCCGTGTTTTGCAGATAGGCTGCAGGGTCATAGACCCTGCCGGAGCAAAGGTGCGTAATATAATAAATCATTCGGGTGGCAGTGCAACTGCCACCCGAACTCTTTAACCTTACTTCCCGATCACGAACTCACCGTTCTTGTAAAACAACTCGTCGTCCACAAGGATCTCCGCATCCTTGCGCATGTCGCAGATCATGTCCCAGTGAACTGCGGACTTATTCTTCGAACCGGTTTCGGGATAACCCGCACCAAGCGCCATGTGGAACGAGCCGCCGATCTTTTCATCGAAAAGGATGTTGCCGGTAAATTGCTGAATGTCGAAGTTGGTGCCGATGGCGAACTCGCCTAAAAAGCGCGACCCTGCGTCCGTATCGAGCGTCTTCATCAGGTAATCCAGGTTCTTCTCCGCTTTGGCAGTTTCCACGCGGCCGTTGGAGAAGGTCAGTTCCGCGCCTTCCACGCTCACGCCGCCATAATTGGCTGGGTAGGTGAACTTCACCCAGCCGTTGACTGAGTCTTCCACCGGGCCGGTATAGATCTCGCCATCCGGCATGTTATAGGTTCCAAAAGAATTCTTGAATATGCGGTCTTTAACCGAAAGGGTCAGGTCCACGTTTGGGCCGCGCAGCACGACCTGATTTTTCCCTTCCATAAAATCCACAACAGATTGTTGTTTTTGTTCCACGCTTTTCCAGAACGCGATCGGGTCGTCTTCATTCGTATGCACCGCGCTGAAAACGAAGTCCTCATATTCTTTCAAGCTCATGTTCGCGTCCTGCGCATATGCCTCGGTGGGATAAAGGGTCGTTACCCATTTGAAGGATCCCTCTGCACCGCGGCGGAACTGCGTTTCGGTGATCGAGCTTAATCCCTTGCTGCGGCGCGTGGACTTGGCGGCATCGATATTGGTGGTTCCATGTGTGTTCGTCGCAGAGTGAACACGAATGCGGCTTTCGAATTGTTCATAAGCTAGTTTATAGAACGTGGGCACAAATTCCAATTGCGCATCGGTGCTGGCATACGTCAGGTACATTTCGTCCTGGCTGAATGGCATCATGCCGGGCAGGGCCACCATCAAATGCGGATGCCCGCCTTTTTCCAAAATTTGAATGAAGAGTTCACGTAAAAGGGGCTCGGCGGCAGTCGTACCTTCGAGTAGTACGCGGTCTCCGGATACGATTCGAGCGGAATGTTCCACCAGTACTTTTGCAAATTTTTGAACGCGCAGATCGGCCACAAAATTTCTCCTGGACTGGGATGCGAGCCCAAAAATTATATCATCCCTTTCTCGGCTAAAATTGAGGCAGGAGAACGATGTGCATCATTTCCATGGGTTGGTGGGTGAGTTCCTTGATAAGCAGTGATTGAAAAATTACGTGTATACTGGTTGAAACAACAAGAGAGTAGAGAACGGAGAGCAGCGGAGGTCCAAGTGACTGTCGATGGGCTTAAACGATTGAAGGTTTGGGTAAAGGCGAAAGATTTTGCCCTCAAAATTTATCAGGAGCTTCTACCTTTGCTTCCTGCCGAAGAAAAATGGAATCTAAACCAACAATTAAGACGCTCTTCGCTCAGTATCTCGGCAAATATTGCGGAAGGCTATGGCAGATTTTATTATCAGGAAAATATTCGATTTTGCTATATCGCCCGCGGTTCACTGGATGAAACCTTGAGTCATATTGTCTTTGCTTTTGAAGCAAAATATATTCCGTCTTCTCTCTATCAAGAATTTCAATCAGAAGGTGATGAGATCGATAAGATGCTAAATGGTTATGTTGCCTATCTCAAGAAAAGCAAACAAGGTGCTAATGAACCGGGCGCGAACTCCGTTGTTCGCGAGGATCCTCAACTGTACTCTACCGAGCCTCTGCTAGACTCTGACCCAACCGAAGACCCTGCTCTCTAATCTCTGCTCTCTAATCTTCTTTTCTCTACTCTCTTAAACCTATGAAACAACTACTACAAAATATCCGCGACGGAAAAACCATCATCGAAGATGTGCCCATGCCTACTCCTCGCGAGGGAATGGCGCTGGTCAAGGTCGCGGCAAGTTTGGTGTCCGCGGGGACCGAACGCATGGTCGTCGAATTCGCGGAAAAGAGCCTGGTTGGCAAAGCACGTTCGCGGCCCGATCTCGTCAAACAGGTGCTCGAGAAAGCGCGCCGCGAGGGATTTATCTCCACAGCCCAGGCCGCGTTTAATCGCCTCGACCAGCCCATGGCGCTCGGGTATTCCTCTGCCGGCACGATCGTCGCGCTCGGTAAGAACATGCAGGGCTTCAAGGTAGGGCAGCGCGTGGCCTGTGCGGGTGGTGGCTATGCCGTCCATGCCGAATTCAACGTGGTCCCGCGTAATTTGCTTACACCGCTCCCGAAAAAAGTGGATTTTGAATCCGCAGCATTCACCACGTTGGGTGCCATTGCCTTACATGGATTTCGCCTGGCCGAACCGCAGATCGGCGAGAACGTGGCGGTCATTGGTTTGGGCCTTGTAGGATTATTGACGATCCAGCTGGCATCTGCCGCAGGATGCAACGTATTAGGAATCGACCTCGACCCAAAGCGCATCAAGCTCGCTTCATCACTTGGACTTGAGGCTGTCGCGCGTCAAAATGCAGAGTCAACCTCCCAGGCTTTTACCTCCAACCGCGGCTTCGACGCCGTCATCATCTGCGCGGATACCTCCTCCAATGACCCGGTTGAATTGGCCGGTATCATCGCGCGTGACCGCGCGCGCGTCGTCGCGACCGGCGCGGTTGGGTTGAACATCCCACGCAAAATTTATTACGAGAAGGAACTTTCCTTCATCAACTCACGTTCCTATGGACCGGGCCGCTATGACTCGAACTACGAAGAAAATGGAGCGGACTATCCCATCGGCTATATCCGCTGGACGGAGGGGCGCAACTTCCAATCTGTTGTCGACCTGATGGCAAATGGAAAGTTAAAAGTTCAGCCGCTGATCACACATCGCTTCCCGATCGAAAAAGGAACAAAAGCCTACGATGTCATCACTGGGAAAAAGAAAGAATCGTTTCTGGGTGTTTTACTCACCTATCCCGTCGAAACGTCCGCAAGTTCAAACGTTGTTACGCTTAACGTGCGAACGTTCAAACCTGCAAACGCGGTAACGCTCGGTGTTCTCGGTGCAGGCCTGTACGCGAATGCCACTCTCCTTCCTGTCATAAAAAACAACAAGGATTTTGAACTTATCGGCATTGCTTCTTCCGGCGGACTTCACGCCCAGCATTCGGGCAAAAAATTCGGTTTCAAATATGCATCGTCATCAGAAGATGAGATCATCAACGACAAGAATATTAATACAGTCGCGATCCTAACGCGCCACGATACGCATGCAGACCTGGTAATCAAAGCATTGAAGGCCGGGAAGAACGTGTTTGTTGAAAAACCACTTGCTATTAACAGCGCTCAGCTTTCAGCGATCAGCAAACAGTTAAAGGCCAACAGCGGATCGTTATTGACGGTTGGATTTAACAGAAGATTCGCCCCTCTTGCGCACTCTCTTTCCTCTTTCCTCTCGCCTCGTACAGAACCTCTTCACGCGCATTACCGGGTGAATGCCGGCTATCTCCCCCCAAATCACTGGACTCAAGACCCTGAGATCGGCGGGGGACGGATCATCGGCGAAGCCTGTCACTTTATTGACTTCATCACGTTTCTCGTTGGTGCGGCCCCCGTCTCAGTGACTGCCCACGCGCTGCCCGATGCCGGTAAATACAGCGAAGATAACGTCTCCATGACCTTTACCTTCCCGGATGGCTCCATCGGTGTCATAGACTATCTCGCCAACGGCGACAGATCCTTCCCCAAGGAACGCGTGGAAATCTTCTGCGGCGGCAAGATCGCCGTATTGGATGATTTCCTCTCGCTTCAAATGGTGGAGGATGGCAAAAAGAAAGAGATCAAAGCCGTGCCAGATAAGGGTTGGAAGAATGAAATGGAAGCTTTTGCTAAAGCGATTCGCGAAGGCGGCGAGCCGCCGATTCCATACGAGCAGTTGATCGGCGTGACCAGGTCCACTTTCGCAACTGTGGAATCCATGCGTGAAAAACGCTCAATTGATATTTGATACTTGCAGCAGAGTTGTGCTATAGAATAAAACCGCCCTCTCCTTATTTTTGAATGACATTTTTTCAGCGAATTTCTGTTGCTCTCAAATTCCTGCGCCAGTTCGGGTCTCGTCCACTGGCGTTATATGCCTTGTACAAGCTTGGCTTGAAGACTGGCTATTACAAAAGAGAGAACAGAAAACAAGAGAACAGTTCTCTGCTCTCTACTCCTATGTTCTCTTTACCTCCCCGCGACAAACTCCTCCAAACCCTTGGCGAAGAAGGCAGGGCATCTTTACTCAAAGAAGCCGATGAAATCGTTGCTGGCAAATTTCGCATGTTTGGTGAGCTCGTTCCGCTTAAACTGACATTCGATCAGCCTCTCCAGCATTGGACGGCTTACGAAACCGATCCCAAGCTGCTCTCTGCTCTCGATTCTCCAATCTCCGATATCAAATTCATCTGGGAACCCACGCGCTTCGGCTGGGCATTTATCTTAGGCCGCGCATATCACGCCACACAAGATAATAAATACGCCGAGGCCTTCTGGATCTATTTCGAATTATTTTCAGATTCAAATCCTCCAAACATGGGCCCGCATTGGATGAACGGTCAGGAGGTCGCGATTCGGACGATGTCCCTCGTTTGGGCCGCGCATGTCTTTGAGGGCGCACCAGCTACAGGTCAGGAAAGAAGCGGGAAACTCATCCAAAGCATTCACGCGCATGCGAGTCGCATTCCGTCCACGCTCGTATATGCACGTTCTCAAAATAACAATCATCTCATCACCGAATCTGCCGCGCTTTACACAGCAGGTTTATTCTTCAAATATTCGAAATGGCGTGCGCTGGGTTGGAAGTGGCTGCTCTGGTCGTTCCAAAATCAGATCGGCGATTTCGGCGAATACATCCAGCACAGCACAAACTATCATCGCCTCATGCTGCAAACCGCGTTGTGGATCAATTTCATTAAACAGGATGTCTTCCCAGGGAGCATTTCCCAGGCACTGGCGCGTTCTGCTCACTGGCTGTTCTCACTCGTGGACAACGCTTCCGGTCGGACCCCGAACCTGGGCGCGAATGACGGAGCCTTGATCTTCCCCTTGAGCGTGACCGCGTTCGACGATTTTCGCCCAACCATACAGGCCGCGGCGCGTGCCTTCCTAAGAACAAGCCTATCCTCAGGCGTATGGGATGAAATGTCCTTGTGGCTTGGCCTGCAGGGGACCGCGCGCGTCAATGACTCGAGCATGTATCTCACGGATAATCTGCGCGCCAAAAATTCATGGGCTTACCTGCGCGCCTCCGATTTCAAGAGTCGGCTCGCGCACATGGATCAATTGCATCTCGATCTGTGGTGGCGCGGGTTTAACATCGCGCAGGATGCGGGGACGTATTTGTATAATGCAGAGCCGCCTTGGGATAATTCGCTGGTGACGACGCGCGTGCATAACACGGTCATGGTCGATGGCCGCGATCAGATGACACGCGCTGGCCGCTTTTTGATATTGGATTGGGCCGGAGGTTTCTCGAAGCCTGTTATTGAGTTGGACGAAAAAATATTGCACAAGCTGAAATCCTATTTCACGGGATATCGCAGGTTTGGCGTCAAACACGAGCGCATGGTGACTGTCTACGAAGACGAATTCTGGCGGGTCGAGGATAGGCTCTTGAACTCACGCAGACGTCCGTATGTATATCGTTTGCATTGGCTGTTGCCGGATTGGGAGTGGAAGATCGAGAACAGTGAGCAGAGAGCAGTGATCCAGTTGAATTCACCCGATGGGCCCATCCAGCTTGCAATATCTGCCAATCACCCGGTATCTGATCTCTCTTCTCTGCTCTCTGTAGTCCGCGCCGGTGAAGTGCTTTATGGCGAACGGGATGTAAAAGCCTACGAAGGCTGGGTCTCGCGCAACTATGGGCAAAGGTCGCCTGCCTTATCATTCGCCTTCGAAGTGACATCTGCATATCATACTGTGATCACGAGCGAGTTTACTTTTCCACAGTAGCACATGCATATTCTGATCATTCACCAGGCATTTGCATCCCTCGATGAACCCGGCGGCACCCGCCATTACGAGTTTGCGCGTTTGCTTGCCGCGCGTGGACATCGAGTGACAGTAGTTGCTTCCTTGATAAGTTATATCACGGGTGAAAAGAGTCTCCCCATATTTCCGCAGGAAATGGAGGGAGAGAAAGAGGGGGGTTGGGTGCGGGTCTTACGCGCTTCTGTCTATAATGCACATCACAGGTCTTTCTTTCATCGTGTGCTTGCCTTTTTTTCGTTCATGCTTTCCTCTTTCTGGATCGGTCTCGGTGTAAAAAATGTCGACCTGGTCTGGGGCACCTCTCCGCCGATCCTTCAGGGGCTCACCGCGTGGATGCTGGCGAAGGTCAAGCGCATCCCCTTCTTATTTGAAGTGCGTGACCTGTGGCCGCAATTTGCAATTGCCGTGGGCGTGTTAAGGAACCCCATTTTGATCCGTCTCTCGGATTGGCTGGAGCGATTTCTGTATCGTAGCTCGGACCGCGTGATGGTCAACAGCCCGGGTTTCATTGAACATGTGAAGAGCCGTGGCGCGGATCGTGTGGAATTGATCCCGAATGGCGCAGATGCATCCATGTTCGACCCAAATGATGACGGTTCGGAGTTTCGCGATGCCCATCACTTGGAGGATAAATTCGTGGTCATGTACGCGGGTGCACATGGCATGTCCAATGACCTCGAAGTGATTCTGGAGTCCGCGGGCTTGCTGGCGAATAAACCCAATATTCAAATCGTGCTGGTGGGTGATGGGAAGGAAAAGCCTGCATTGCAAACCCGCGCAGTGCAAATGAAGCTGACCAATGTGACCTTCCTGCCGTCCATGCCAAAAGCAGAAATGCCGCGCGTGCTTGCAGGCGCAGATGCCTGTATCGCGATATTAAAGCCTCTGGAAGAATACAAGCAGACCTACCCGAATAAAGTCTTCGATTACATGGCCGCGGGCCGGCCGCTCGCGCTGGCAATTGACGGCGTGATGCGCGAAGTGGTGGAAGCAGCGAAATGCGGATACTTTGCCCAGCCGGGAGATGCATCTGCCCTGGCGGATGTCATTTCGAGGCTGGCTCACGATAAAATACAAGCACGCCAGATGGGTTTGAACGGACGAAAATATCTCGAAGAGCATTTCAGCCGTGAAAAGACTGCCGGGCAGCTTGTAAACTTGCTGGAGCAGATGAAGGGTGAACGTAAAGAAAGCTGGAACAATGACAAAAGATAAGAATCATATTGTCGTGATCGGTGCATCCGGCCATGCGAAGGTTGTGATCGATGTGATCGAGAAAGAGGGGAAGTATCATATCGTGGGATTGATCGATTCACTCAAGCCGCTGGATGAAACGGTATTTGGTTACAAAGTTCTTGGCGCGGAAGATAAATTAGCCGCACTCGTCGCAAGTGGAGACGTACACGGCGGTTTGATCGCCATCGGAGATAACTGGAAGCGGTATCTTGTGGCGGAAAAGGTCAAATCGCTGATCCCTCAGTTTAAATTCATAAGCACGATCCATCCTTCCGCTCAGGTCGGGCGCGGCGTGACCGTTGGCGACGGTTCTGTATTGATGGCAGGCGCTATCGTGAATAGCGACAGCCATATAGGAAATTTTTGTATTTTGAACACAAAGGCATCCCTCGACCACGATGGCGTGATGGAGGATTTTTCGAGCCTGGCCCCGAATGCAACCACAGGCGGGAAAGTGGTGATCGGTGCGTTCAGCGCGGTATCTCTGGGAGCTGGCATCATCCACGGGATCAAGATCGGTGAACATTCCGTGCTTGGCGCCGGTGCTCTGGCCGTGGATGACATCCCTCATCATTCGGTGGCGTACGGGACCCCGGCCAAGGTGATCCGCAAGAGATTGGAAGGCGATAAATATTTATAGGGTGTTGGGATGAAGATCACACCCGTTGAAATTGACGAGTTTATGGATGTACTGCAAAAAAATCCGCTGTGTATTGCCCGCGCAGTGGTCGGCGCTGGCAGGGGGCGCCTGATTGCCAAAGCCGATAAACAAAATTGGTCTGTGAACGACATTCTTGCACATATCCGTTCGTGTGCGGATGTGTGGGGGGAAAGTATCGAACTCATGCTGGCAGAAGACCACCCGAAACTGGGCTATATCCATCCGCGTCAATGGGTCAAGCGCGCGGGCTACGCCGAAATGGATTTTGCCGGATCGTTCAAAGCTTATTCAGCACAGCGTAAAAAGCTTTTGCGAATATTGAAAAAGCTCTCGTTCAAGGAGTGGCAGCGCGGCGCAGTGATCTTGGGCAGGGAACACACGGTCTTTTCTCAGGTGCCCCGCATGGCAAAGCACGAAAGCGAGCACTGTGAACAAATAGAGTCTCTGCTAAAATAGAGAGATGGGTAGTAATCGTAAGGACACAGAAAATGCCGTCATCGGGCGTTTTTCGTGTCCTTTTGCTTAATAAGGAGTTCTTATGCCGGCTGTGAAGTTCAATCGGTTCTATCGCTACGACGAACTGACGCGTATTCTCAAGGCCTATGCAAAGGAATACCCGAACCTGATCCGCCTGGAATCGATCGGGAAAAGCCACGAGGGGCGCGAAGTGTGGCTCGTGACCGCGACCAACTTCAAGTCCGGGCCGGACGCGGAAAAGCCCGCTTTTTGGGTCGACGGAAACATCCACGCGTCCGAAGTGACTACATCGGCGGCGGCGTTGTACCTGATCAATTCACTGGTCGAGCGTTATAAGAAGGACGATACCGTCCGCACGGCGATGGATACGCGTGCCTTCTATATCGTGCCACGCGTCAATCCCGATGGGGCGGAATGGGCGCTGGCCGACAAACCGAAGGTCATCCGCTCGAGCACGCGGCCTTATCCGTATGGCGACGACCCGATCGACGGTTTGACCCTGGGCGAGGACGTCGATGGCGACGGCCGCATTTTGCAAATGCGCATCCGCGATATCAACGGTGCATGGAAGGCACATCCCAAGGAGCCTCGTCTGATGGTCCGCCGCGATCCCATTGAAACGGGTGGAAAGTATTATCGCATTCTTCCGGAAGGCCTTGTAAAGAATTATGACGGCGCGATCATCAACGTGCGCCGGCCGAAAGAGGGCCTGGACCTGAACCGTAATTTCCCGGCGGGCTGGAAGACGGAATCAGATCAACGCGGCGCAGGGCCGTATCCCGCGAGCGAGCCGGAGGCCCGCAACCTGGTCGAGTTCATCACGAATCACAAAAACATCACGGGTACCATGTCATTCCATACCATGAGCGGCGTGTTATTGCGACCTTATGACGACCGCTCCGACGACGAATTCCCCACCGAAGATCTTTGGACGTTCCAAAAGATCGGTGATAAAGGCACCGAAATCACCGGGTATCCGAATATTTCCGTCTTTCACGATTTCAAATATCATCCCAAGCAGGTTATCACGGGCGGTTTTGATACATGGACGTACGATCATGTAGGCGTGTTCTCGTGGACGGTCGAGTTCTGGAGCCCGCAAAAACAAGCCGGCATAGAAAAATATAAGTTCATCGAATGGTATCGCGAGCACCCGCTGGAGGACGATTTCAAACTACTTAAGTGGAATGATGAAGTCCTCAAAGGGAAGGGTTATGTCAATTGGTATGCATTCAACCACCCGCAGCTCGGCAAGGTTGAATTGGGTGGCTGGGACGACATGAACATGTGGTCGAATCCGCCGCTCGAATTCCTGGAAAAGGAGATCAGCACCTTCCCGGATTGGATCGTGTGGCACGCTCTGATCTCACCGAAACTTGTTCCATGGGAAGTGAGCGCCACCTCGCTGGGAGCAAATACCTTCCGCGTGCGATTCGTGGTGGAAAATAGCGGCTGGCTGCCGACGTATGTGACCAAGAAAGCCCTCGAGAAAAATTTAACGCGTGGCGTGATCGCCGAGATCGCTTTGCCGAAAGGTGTGACCCTGGAATCGGGCAAACAACGCGAAGAATTGGGCGAGCTCGAAGGCCGCGCCTATAAACCCGCCTTTCCAGACGATTTGGATGGCACCACCAGTGACAGGGCCAAAGTGGAGTGGGTGGTAAAGGCAAAGAAAGGCACAAAACTGAAGCTGACCGCGCGGCACGACCGGGCGGGAACGATCCGAACGGAAGTTGTGTTGAAGTAGGTTTTCAGGAACTTTTTCTTGCGACGGTCGTCAGCTTTGTAATGCCGCAAATATTCTTATTGGAGGAGAATATGAAAACCAAATATAACCTGTTCTTTTTGTTCGTCCTGTTTTTTGCCCTGTTCCTTTCCGCCTGTGGAGCAGCCGGTGCCCCAGCCATGATAGAAGCGCCGGCTGCAGGGGAAGTCCCGTTAATGCCTGATGACTTTGCCGCTCAGGCTCCTTCAGAAGGGGACGCTGCCAGGGAAGCCGGGGCTTCTTCTGATCTTGCAGTTGGCCCGGTTTACAACATAGGTGGGTCAGAGGAGGATGCTGCTTATGCGGCATCCCACATGATCATCAAGAACGCCGACCTCAAACTCTCTGTTGAAGATACAGACGTGGCCATTGACCGCACAACGCAAATTGTTGGGGATCTTGGCGGGTACATCATCAGCTCGCGGGTATGGTATCAGCCCTGGCATGATGGCGAAAATTACAAATACGCCACCATCACGGTTGGCATACCCGTTGAGCAATTTGAGCGCACCCTGAGTCGCTTGCGCGGGCTCGCCGTCCGCGTACTGGATGAAACAGCCTCGGGGGAGGATGTCACCGATCAGTATGTGGATCTGCAGTCACAGCTGACCAATCTCGAAGCCACACGTGAACGCATCAAGTCCTTCCTCGACCAGGCCACAAATGTGGATGAGGCACTTCGCATCAACCAGGAACTTGCCAACGTGGAAGCGCAGATCGAAAGCATCAAAGGGCGTATGAATTATTTGCAGGACCGCGCCTCTTATTCCACCATCACCGTCAACTACGAGCCCGTATTGCCCGAACTCGTCCCCACTCCCACGCCTGAGCCAAATCCATGGGATCCCGGTGAAACATTCAAAAATGCCAAAAAGACAGTGACATACGCGTATCAGGGAATCATAAATCTCCTGATCTGGTTCCTTGTAGTGATGGTCCCGATCTTTGCCCCCATCGTTTTCGTTATCTGGGGTATCTGGAAGTTGCTGACCCGCAAACCCAGTAAGAAGCCCTCTAAATAGACGGATGAACAAAAAGACCGCCAGGTTTATTCCTGGCGGTCTTTTTGTTTACATCTTAATTCTCCATAGATCCATCGATTGGTCGTATCCCTTTATCTCACTCTGGAAGCGCACCAATGAATTTGGTTTCGCATGTTTCTCGAGGAATTCGCCCACTTCGGCGTCGTTGCGTATGGGTTCGGAA
>CAZJYB010000016.1:0-37349 GCA_964549865.1 uncultured Anaerolineaceae bacterium | reverse complement strand
CGAAGGCCGCGGTCGCGGCCGTATCCATGGTATGGACTTGGGCCGTCAATTGCATGGGGAAAATGCCCGGTCCGCTTACCACCCACGGGATGGTCATATCCTCGGGGACGTCGAAGCCGTGAGTCGTGTCGTGCCCGCCGTGATCGGATGTGACAATGATCAGTGTATTTTCATACATGTCGCGACTTTTTAACGATTCAAGGATGTAGCCAAGAGACTCGTCGTCGTTGGCGTACGTTTCCAATTGCCTGCGCGACATCCATCCATATTCATGGCCGGCTAGGTCACCGTTTGGAAAATGCACGAACATCAGGCTGAACCCCTGCGCGATCTGCTTGATAGCAAGTTGTTCGATGCGGTACTGGTCTTCGATCTTGTCCGTATCGTCCACGAATGCAAAATAATCCGTGCTGGTTGGCTCCGTCACCTGGCGCAATTTTTCCTTGCCGACCGCCATCACGGTACGCATGCCGGCGGCGTGTGCCAGGTCGAAAATATCGGTGCCAATGGCATATCCGTTTTGCGGCACATATTCATTCCAACGCACGATGTGTTTTGCCGGGCAGGTCCCCACGAGCATCGATGAATGAGCCGGCAGTGTACTGCTCGGAAAGATTGTCCGGGCAGTCAGCGAGTATGCACCGCTTTGCATCAAGGCCATTACATTGACCATGTTCGCTTTCGCGATCGCGTCCGGACGCAGGCCGTCGAAACTTACGATCAATACGCGGCTGCTCTTTGGGAGGGGCGTGGGTGTGATGGTGGGAGCGGATGTCTCAGTTGCGGGTGGCGGTGTAATGCTCTGGGGGAGAGTCTCTGTGAGGGGAGGAGCAAGTGTCGGCGTCGCGAGCGAGGCGGATGATCCGCAGGCAAGCAAAAAGATCACCAGCAGCGTCAAAGTCCAAAAACGTTGTTTCATTTTCAGGATGATTTCCCGAGCATCGGCATTTTCAACCCGTGACGTTTCGCGGCATCGATGGCGATCTCATATCCCGCGTCGGCGTGTCGCGCGACGCCCATGCCGGGGTCCGTTGTAAGGACCCTTTCCAACCGCCGGGCAGCTTCCGGCGTACCGTCTGCAACGATCACTTGTCCGGCGTGCTGGCTGTAGCCCATCCCCACCCCGCCGCCGTGGTGGAACGACACCCACGTCGCGCCGCCCACTGCATTGATCAAGGCATTCAATATTGGCCAATCGGAGATCGCATCCGAACCATCCTTCATGGATTCTGTTTCGCGATTCGGTGAAGCCACCGAACCCGAGTCGAGATGGTCGCGTCCGATCACAATGGGCGCTTTGACCTTCCCACTCGCGACCAGTTCATTGAACATCAGGCCGGCTTTTGCGCGTTCTCCATAACCGAGCCAGCAAATACGCGAAGGCAGGCCTTGAAATGGGATTTTCTCGCGTGCCATCTTCAACCAGCGATGCAAATGTGCATCGTCAGGGAAAAGTTCCATGATGGCCTGATCGGTTGTGTAAATATCCTCTTTTTCACCGGAGAGCGCCACCCAGCGGAACGGCCCCTTGCCTTCGCAGAACAACGGACGGATATAGGCCGGCACAAACCCGGGGAATTCGAAGGCGTCGCTGACACCGTTGTTTAACGCCTGCTGCCGTATATTATTGCCGTAATCGAAAACTTCCGCGCCAGCGCGTTGAAATGCAAGCATGGCCCGCACATGTTTGGACATCGAGTCCATGGCCATTTTTTTATATTTTTCAGGATCCGTCTTTCTTAATTCATCTGCGGCCGCAACACTTAACCCGCATGGCACATAGAATAATGCTTCATGCGCGGAGGTCTGGTCTGTGACCACATCCGGGATCAGACCGCGTTCTGCAAGTTCAGAATATACATCTGCGGCGTTGCCAATTAATCCAATCGATCTCGGAATTTGTTTTTCCTTCGCTTCCTCAACAAGGGTCATGGCCTCCTCGAGGTCATCCACGACCATATCCACATAGCCGATGGCGCGGCGGCGTTCGGCGCGCTCGGGGTCCACTTCAACAATGAGTCCCACGCCTTCATTCATCGTGATCGACAACGGCTGCGCGCCACCCATCCCACCGAGGCCCGCGGTTAAAACAAACTTTCCTTTTAATGAACCCCAACCTTTTAATTTTGCCAGCGCGCCGAAGGTCTCATAGGTCCCTTGCAGGATTCCCTGCGTGCCGATGTAGATCCATGAGCCGGCCGTCATCTGACCGTACATGATCAGTCCTTTTTTATCCAGTTCATCGAACTTTTCCCAGGTGGCCCAGTGAGGCACAAGGTTGGAGTTGGCGATCAACACTTTTGGCGCGTCCTTGTGACTCTTGAACACGACCACAGGCTTGCCCGATTGCACAAGCAGTGTTTCATCTTCCTCGAGATTCTTTAATGACTCGAGAATTGCATCGAACGATTCCCAGTCTCGTGCAGCCTTCCCGCGCCCACCGTAGACCACAAGGTCCTGCGGTTTCTCGGCCACTTCCGGGTCCAGATTGTTCTGGATCATGCGATAGGCGGCTTCGCTCAGCCAGTTCTTGCAGGTGAGTTTTGTACCACGCGGCGCACGAACTACTCGGGATGTGGACATGAAGGAGGTTCCTGTTTACTGATCGATCTTTATGGTTTCGATCATGGTATCGAAGAATGGCAGTGTCGCATCTTTAAAGTTCTGTTCGGTTGTAAAGGAGATGACCAGTACGCCGGCCGGCAGGTTGAGGTGCACATGTTTTTGGAAGAGCACCACGTCGGTTCCATCGAAGGTTTTGCCCGGGACATCGGAGAGGATCACACCGATCGGAATGCCGCTCAACGTGGCTGAAACAGAAGAGGAGCTGATGTTCAACCCGGGAGTGGAAGCGGCAAGATCGTCCGCGGCTTCCTGGATGTCTGCGTCGTTATCCAGCGAAATGCCGCCTTCCGAATCCCATACGAAGTCGATGCCGGTGATGACCCCGTTGAGCATGTGCCCATCCTGAAGGTCATAGACGAACAAGCGGAAGATGTTTGGGTCCAGCGTTTTGATGTCCGTCAGCTCTCTTTGGAGGGGCTCATTAGCGACAGGTAAAGAAAAGGCATCATAGTATTCCTGTTGATTGATGCGGACCGGCAGCCAGCCGGGCGATACGTTCAATTGAAAGCGCGCCAGAAAATCTACAAACTGGATGGTCCCGTCGGTTTGTGCGTAGAGACCACTTTCGGGTGTCATGGTTTCAGTTGGCCCCGGAGTATCAGGTTGATCAACCGGCGCGGCCTGTTCGGTCTGCGCGATGGCAGCCGCGACCGTCTCAGCGACCATGGCTTGTAATCGACCGGTATCAACAGTGGGCGCCGGGTCAGCAGGGGTGGCTTCGCCAACTCCAGGAATAACACATGCCAGGATCGTCATTAAAGAGAACAGGGCGGTGCAAAGAGTTCGTCGGTTGTTCATGGTCTTCTTCCTTCGGACATTTAAAATGAAAAGGTCTCTCGCTATTATAGCCGAGGGACCTTCTAGTGGATCACTGCCTTACGCATTTACATATAAATGTAGTAGTAGGGGCGACCCTTCATGATTAATTGAGTATCTTTTTCTCGCCAGGCGGGTCGCCCCTACTTTGTGATCGTGAGATTTCCCGCACCCATGTTGACAATGATGGTGAGCGTGGGACCTTCCCCTTCAATGGAATAACGGTCGCCGCTCTGACTCCACCCGGGCCCGCTGCTGATATTCGACATGCCGCTGTCCACCGTGACCACCGCGTTGACACCTTGCGGTATCACGAGGATGATATTGCTCAAGCCGCTATCGATCTTGACCGCGGCATCGCGTTGTAATTCACCGGAGAAATCAAGTGTGTAATCTCCTGCGCCGCCGTTGAACGACATGGCGCTGAAGTTGGCGTTCCCCAGGCCTTCCAGTTTTACGTTCGAGGCGCCGGTTTCATAACTGAAAATGGTCATCTCGGATGCGTTGGGTTCTGAAAACGATAACTTCACATCGGCCGCGCCATCGGAAATGGAAAGGCCCGTAAGAGAAAGGCCGCCGAACTCATAGGTTGCATCGTAGGCGCCGGCATCGATATCGAGTTCCATGGGCTGGTCGCTGAGTTTGAAATCCCACTCGTTCTTCAACTGATCGAATGCCAGAAAATCGTTGAACTCCACGTCACCCATTTGAATGGTGACTTCGCTTCCATCGGTTTTGACAACCGGTTTGAACTGGTCGAAGTTATAAGTGGCTGTGCCCTCCACCAGGTTGTTCTGCGCGCCCGGAGAGAGGTTCAATTCCCCAGCACCGAACGAAAGTTTCAAGCGCGTCTCATCCGACTCAGGAGCAGGCACCGATATCTCATCGGTAACCAGGGGTCCTGGTGTATTCATTTTGGGCAGGTCAACGTTGATCCCGCAGGCCAGGCTGGTGAGTGCGAGCATAAGAAATGCTGAAATAAACTTTGCCTTCATGGTGGATCTCCTTGCCGTAATATACGCCGTCAAAAGGGGTTTGGTTGCAGGATTCGCCAAAATCATATATATTCTTCTCACGAGAAAGACCTGTTAGCAAGGAGCATGAATGCAAACAAGACCTCGCCCATCCTTTAACCGCCGCGATTTTCTTAAAATGAGTGGCGCGCTCGCGGCGGCTTCACTGGCCTCTGCCTGCACACCCGAACCCGAAACAACCCGCACATCACAACCTCCTTCAGAAGAATTCCCGCCTGTGGTTCAGCTGCCGGTTGAGAATCAATCTGCACCGCTGGCTGTGATCGCGTTGAATCGCATGGGATTTGGGCCGCGCCCCGGCGATGTGGATGCATTCAATGCGCTCGGCTCCACGGATGAAGAACGCCTGCGCGCCCATGTGGAACAGCAGTTGAATCCCGATTTAATCGACGACAGCAATTTCAAGGCGCGTTATGCCGCGGCTGGTTTCGAGACCCTGCACAAAACGCACGAGGAACTGTATTTCGATCACATCGCCAGCAACCCGTACGACTCGAACGACGACACCTACTGGGAATGGTACAGCAAACCCGGCTACGAACTCGTAGATGCGACCGTGCTGCGTGCGGTCTACAGCCGCAAACAACTGGTCGAGATCCTTGCAGATTTCTGGCACAACCATTTCAATGTTTATTTCTGGCAGGATGACGGCGTGCCTTTGCTGGTTTCATACAACCGCGATGCATTGCGCGGGCACATGCTTGGTAATTTCCGCCAGATGCTCGAAGCCGTTGCGATGCACCCCTCGATGTTGTATTACCTGAACCAGAACAACAGCTCGGATGCCGGCCCGAACGAAAATTATGCACGCGAGTTGTTCGAGCTTCATACCCTCGGCGCGGAAAATTACCTGGGCGTGCGCGACCCGAACACGGTGGGCAAGGATGCGAACGGCATTTCCATCGGGTATGTGGATAACGATGTATATGAAGCCGCGCGTTGTTTCACCGGCTGGCGCATCGACGACGACCTCGGCGATTGGGAGGACGGCGTTGAGAAGAGCGGCCGCTTCTTATACTACAGGCCCTGGCATGATCGCTTTAATAAATTGGTGTTGGGGCAGTACATCACGGCCGATCAGGAGGACTTGAAAGACGGACGCGATGTGCTGGACCTGCTTGCGTATCATCCCGGCACTGCACGTCATATTGCGCGCAAGTTATGCCGGCGGCTTATCGCGGACCTGCCGCCTGATTCCGTTGTAGAGGCAGCCGCGGCCGCCTTTATGGAGCACCGTCACGCGCCGGACCAGCTAAAGCGCGTGGTCGAGACGATCTTGTTATCTCCCGAATTCAGCCAGACCTTCGGGGGCAAGATCAAACGCCCGCTTGAGGCCGCGCTCTCAATGATCCGAGCGTTGGATGCAGACTTCACGCGCATCCCGGGCGGCATCCCATGGATGATCAATTTGATGGGGCAGCCCATCTTCGAACGACGGCCGCCGGATGGCTACCCGGATGTAAAGGAGGCCTGGGCAAATTCGATGTCCATTTTGTATCGTTGGAACTTCGCGGTTGGCATCGCCGAAAACTGGATGGACGATGAAGATGAAGGCCTGACCATCCGCACCGATGTATATGCCCAGACCCCAACAGAACTTCGCACGGCAGAATCACTCGCCGATTTCTGGATCTCGCGCCTGCTTGGCAGGGCCATGTCTGATGCGGACCGCGAGGCGGTCATCTCGGTAATGGCGCAGGAGTATGGTGCACAGGAAGAACTGCCCGAAGACCATGTGCAATACGTGCTGCCCGGCATGATCGAAGTGATCATGATGAGCCCGGACTTCCAGTGGAAATAAAAGGTTAAGATGCCAAAACAATTACCCCGCAGACAATTTTTACAAGGCTGTTCATATGCGATCGCTTCGATGGCCGGCGCGCGTTTGACCAACCTGGCTTTCGCACCGCAAAATGATACTAACGATACGCTGGTGGTCGTCTTCCTGCGCGGCGGCTGGGATGCGTTGAACGTTGTCCCCCCGTTACAAGGGGATGACCGCGGCTTTTATGAAAAAGCGCGGCCAGACCTCAAGATCTCGGACCTGCTTCAGCTTAACGACCAGTTTGGCCTGCATCCCGCGCTTAACCCGCTTTACGATCTATATCAAGCGGGCAAGATGGGTGTGGTCCATGCGGTGGGGCTCGACCATGACACACGCAGTCACTTCGACGCGCAGGAGTTCATCGAGCTGGGAACGCCTGGGGCAAAGAATACGACCTCGGGCTGGATCACGCGTCACCTGCGCGAGAGCGGGGTCTCATCCATTTTGCCGGTGCTCTCCACTTCCGGGCAACCCTCCTCGTTGCTGGACTTCGTGCCCACTGTCAGTTTGAGCACGCCGTCCGATTTTTCGCAGTGGGATAACGGGTTAATCGAATCACAGCAAGCCGCTTTGCGCAAAATGTACAGCGGCAGCAGTCTGTTACACAAGGCGGGCATACGCACGCTCGATGCGTTGAACATCGTCCGCCCGCTTGTGGGACAGGAATATCAGCCATCGAATGGTGCATCCTATAACGACGATGAACTTGGGCAGCAGTTAAAGACCATTGCACAGATGATGAAGCTCGAGACCGGCCTGCGCGTGGCGGCCGTGGACTTCGGTGGCTGGGATACGCACGAATATGAAAACGATGGCAATGGCGGTTATATCGGTGACCTGCTCGGCCAGCTGGCTTCGGGCCTCGCGAATTTTTATCAGGACCTTGATTCAGGGTACACCGATCGTTTGTCCGTGGTGGTGATCAGTGAGTTCGGCCGGCGGCTCGTGCAAAACGAATCGTACGGCACCGATCATGGGCACGGCAGCGTGATGCTTGCATTGGGCGGCAATGTTAACGGCGGACAGGTCTTCGGCGCGTGGCCCGGATTGCACAATGACCAGTTGTACGACCACGCCGACCTGGCCGTGACCACCGATTACCGCCAGGTGCTGGGCGAACTGCTTTCCACGCGGTTGGGAAACTCGAATATCGAATCCGTTTTTCCGGGCTTCGGCGCGAAGTTCAGTCCGCTCGGCATATTTCGATAAAATTTTCCCATGCCCGAATGGATTCTGCTTAACGGGATCGTCGTTCAGGGATACCGCGTCGCCTCCGGTCCCTCGAAGGATTATCCGTACGGCGCGCTCGAGAGGCAACGACCGATCTTTAAAGTGCGCGGGTTGGATCTCGACGATTTTTTCGACGGCACGCTCAATGTGGACATTCGTCCGCACAGCTTCAAGCTGGTGAAACCGGAATTCACATTCGAACACGTCGAATGGACGGACCTGCACCCGCCCGAACATTTTTCGTTTTCGCGCTGCAAAGTCATTTACAATGATATCGACCATGCAGGCTGGGTGTATTATCCACACCCCGAGACGAAACTGCGTCATTTTCAGAACCCTGCATTGCTGGAGGTGATCGCGATGCCGATCGCGGAGATCCAGTATGGGGATGAGCTGCAGGTGATGATCAACTTGGAAGAGATCAGCATTTTTCCGTAGTACCGGGGTGCGATACGCGATCTGGTACCTTTGGTAATTGAATGGGCGGGGGTTTTCCTGTATGATGACCGCTGGGTTGTCCGTTAAAATATTGTGCTTATGTGTCATTTCTTAAATAATGAAAGAGAGAGAGTTATGAATAAACGTATCCTGATCGCCAGCCTGGTGATAATTCTGATGATGTCGGCATGTAACCTGCCGTCGGGTGTGACCGCAACGGCCACCCCAACCTCTATTTTCCCCACAGAAACACCAACCGCGGCTTTTACTGCTGTGCCCACTGAGACACCATCGCCAACGATCGAGCCAACGCCCACCATACCGATCGCGTGGCCGTCTGATAAAGGTGTCAATTGTCGTCTGGGCCCAGGAACAGAATGGGTCACGATAGGCGCATTGCTTGTAGGTGAAACGGCAAACATTCAGGGCAGGAACGGTGATTCTTCGTGGTGGTATGTTGTGACAAAAGGCAACCCGGGTTCACCCTGCTGGGTGGCCGCCAGTGTGACGATCACCGCCGGCAACCTGGCGAATTTGGCAGTGATCAACCCGCCGATCGCGTCTGTGACAGAGGTAAGTATAAAACTGGAACCAAAGGATATCAGCCTGCCCGGTTGTTTTGGTCCGGTCCAGCCCATCAAGTTCGAAGGGTCCATCTCGGTAAACGGCCCGGTCAAGGTCAAATGGTATTTCGAGACTGAGCAGGACGGCCCGATGTCCTCCGACACGATCAATTTTGGTTTCGCAGACTCGAAAAAGGTGGAGACCTCCTCCTTTACGCCGGATATCGCTGAAGGCACCTTCTGGGTGCGATTGGTGGTGGTTGAACCCAACAGCAAGACCGCTGAGGCAAAATACAAGGTCGTATGCCCGTAATTTGGTAATAGCCAAATCACCCGATGGAATTCCATCGGGTGATTTTCGTTATCCGTTAGAATCCGTTGAATGAAGATCACTTGTAAAAAGATACTTTATTTTCTGATCGTCACATGCCTGCTTTCATGCCAGGCACCCGGCTTGTTCGCTGCGCCCTCTCCCACGGTCACGCTTTCTCCCACAATTACATTTACTCCAACAACGGCACCCACTGCTTCGCGAACACCGACTCCTCTGACCATTGATACACGAGTCATCATCCTTAGCATCGACGGGCTGCGCCCGGAGGCCATTGAGCTCGCGCCCATGCCAAATTTAATGGAATTAATGGATGGTGGGGCATATACCTTGAGCGCACGCACGATCTACCCGAGTGCCACGCTCCCAGCTGATTCGTCCATGTTGACAGGGTTGTGCCCCGAGAAACACGGTGTGGATTGGAACGATTACATCCCGGAAAAAGGATACGCCGTGGGCGGCGACCTGTTCGACCTGGCGCATGCCTCCGGTTTGCAGACTGCCATGTTCGTGGGCAAGGAAAAACTGCGCCAGGTTACGGAGCCATCCAGCACGGATGTCTTCGTGTACATCAACGACCGCGACCTCGTGGTCATGGAAACGCTGCTTGCGAACTTCCCACAGGATTTCAGCCTGCTCTTCATTCACTTTGCAACAACGGACGATATGGGACATGTGCATGGCTGGCTATCGCCGGAACAACTGAGCGTGGTCTTTCGCGCGGATGAAGCTTTAGGTATGCTGCTGGCTGAATTGGATGCAAGAAATATACGCGATGAAACCTTCCTCATCGTTACCTCCGATCATGGCGGCCACGATAAGGCCCACGGTTCGAGCTCACCCGAGGACATGACCATCCCATGGATCATCTCCGGCCCCGGGATACAGCCGGGCCAGCTCACCACCCAAGTCCATACCATGGATACGGCTGCAACTGCCGCCCATGCATTGGGTCTGTCGATCCCCGAGGAATGGGACGGTGTGCCGGTTACTGAGGCGTTCGGTCTGCCTGCAGAAGCGCGGCCTCAGGTTGTTTGTTCGCGTTAAAGGTTTATACAGGCATCGACGAAATCGATTAACATAGGCCATAAGGAAAGCGATGTCCAAAAAAGCGTTCCGCAACGTCTTCACCAACCTGAACCAGCCCATGCCGCTGCCCGAAAAGCTATACAAGCTGACGCGGAACCTGTGGCGCCGCGTTGTATTTAGGCAGAACTGCTGCGGCCACGACGGCGAACCCGGTTGTTGAATTGTTGAAGACGCCTCCGGTACGGAGGCCCACGATCATCACCACCACCATCATAAACACGATCATACACATAAACACAAATAAGCTTACGCTGGCGCATGGTCTTCGCGAAGCACCCTGAAAGGGCTGACCAGCGCCCACATAAAAAGAGAGTGCGTTCCACGGAACGCACTCTCTTTTTATAGGTCAAGCTGCCGGTGTTTCAATGTTCGAATTCCCGAACCGCAGGAAAATTCGCAGACCAACGAGCACCAAAACGGTCAGGAAGGTGACGACCCACAAGATGGGCGCGCCATAGGGAGCGGGGATCTGCCATATCATATCCGCACTATAAAGGATCAACATGGGCAGGCCGATCAACGCGGTCCATAGGCGCAGGGGCTGGTCGTCCGGCAGGAATTTAAGGTCTGCCAGGCACAGGATCAGGCCGGCTGTCCAGAAGATCATCAGGAAAAATGTTTGCAGGCCCGGGAAGCTCACACCAGCGCGGCTGAACAGGTGCGAAAAATAAATGGCGGGAACGATCGCGTATAGCCCGCTGATAATGATCGGGCCGAAGCCGGTATTCGGTTTGGCGAGGGAGACGATCCCCCATATGACCAATGCGATCGTCGCGATGATCATCAGCCGCAGCAGCGAATGCCACAAAACAAGAAAGATGAACATGAAGATCACAACAAAGACAGACAGCGCGCCCCAGGCCCGCGACACGGTGTCGCCATTGATGATGATCGGGTCCTTCTCGAAAGCCGTGTTCAGTTCGGCCAGGGGCAGCACCTGATAATCGCCCTGCTGATTGACAATATGCAGTTCGGTGCGGGTCAACAGAAAACCCTGGTCGTATCGCTGGGTGTCGATCTCATTGATCTCGCCGCTTGTGTCCACCGCGACGAATGAGGGTTGCGTGCTTGGGGTTGAATCGTCGATCAAAATGAAGGGTTGTGGTCCGTCCACCTCGGCGATGCCGTTGCGGATGACGATCTGCGGCACTTCCCCGTTGGCATAGGCTTGCTGAATGCCCGCGATGACCAGGAACATATTCACGCCAATCGTAATAGTGGAAAGGATGGAGATGACGAGCGTAAAGAGCAGGAAGAACAGGATGGCACCTCCCACGCTCCTTTGCACGGCTTTTCGGTAAAAGGTGGCGCTGCCCATTGGCAGGACCGCGCCGCTGAACAACCAGCCCAATTCTCCCAGCCAGCCGGGTGCGCCCGCTTTTTTCTCAACCTGTGGTTCAGCGTTCACGTTTTCCATCATGTACTTGCTCCTATGGGGATATCCCGATCGTAAAATATTCTACCCGTTTACCCGGTTTATCCATAGGGAAGGGATCTTTGGTATTTCCATAACAGTGTCCATGGCGCGGCGCCTTCGTAACGGTGGCTTGATGGCCTCGTAATACAGTATGCACTCATGATATCTATACAAATGAAAGTAATACACAGGCACCGTCCCGAAGGCTTATTTCGAGTAATTTAAGCTTCAGACAACAACCTTCGGGACGCTTTTTAGAATGGAGACCTCATGAAGAATTATAAATACCTCATCATTGGCGGCGGCATGACCGGCGATGCAGCCGTGAAAGGGATCCGTGAACGCGATACGGAAAGTTCGATCGGCATGATCAGTTCCGAGACCGACAAGCCCTACAGCCGCCCGCCGCTTACGAAGGGGATGTGGAAGGGACGGCCGTTGGAAAAGATCTGGCGCGGCACCGACAAACACAACGTGGACTTCAACCTGGGCCGCACGGTGACCCTGATCGACCCGGCCACGAAACGCGTGCTGGACCTCGAAGGCGAGGAATATGCGTACGAAAAATTACTGCTTGCCACTGGCGGTGCAACCAACCGCCTGCCGTTTGGCGGGGACGACATCATCTATTACCGCACGCTCAAGGATTACCTGCACTTGCGCGAGCTGGCAGACAAGAAGGAACGCTTCCTCGTGATCGGCTCCGGGTTCATCGGTTCTGAGATCGCAGCCGCGCTGAAGATGAACAACAAGCAGGTCTTCATGGTCCTGCGTGGGGACACGATCGGGGGAAACATCTATCCACCGGACCTGGCGAAATCCGTGACCGATCATTATCGCCTGAAAGGCGTGGAACTTGTGACCGGGGATGAAGTCACAAGTGTTGAGAAAAACGGGGACAGCTACAAGGTCAAGACAAAGAACGGGCTCGTCTTCGAAGTGGACGCGGTCGTGGCCGGGCTTGGCATCCATCCGCATGAGGAACTTGCAAAGTCCGCCGGGCTGAAGGTTGAAGACGGCATTGTCGTCAACGACCGCCTGCAGACTTCCGCCACAGATATCTACGCGGCGGGCGATGTGGCCATGTTCCCGCATTTCACGTTGAAGAAACAGATGCGCGTGGAGCACGAGGATAATTCGTTGAAGATGGGCAAACAGGCCGGGCGCAACATGGCCGGCGCCGACGAGGCCTATACCCACACGCCGAATTTTTACTCGGACCTGTTCGAGCTGGGCTATGAGGCCGTGGGCGAATTGAGCAGCAAAATGGAAATGGTTTCAGACTGGCAGGAGCCGCTTCAAAAAGGCGTTGTGTATTACCTCGATAATGGACGCGTGCGCGGCGTGTTGATGTGGGGATTGCGCGACGCGGTGCCGGCTGCGGTTGCCCTGATGGCCGAGCCCGGGCCGTTCAAGCCCGGGGATTTGATGGGAAGGATCAAGGAAAAAAGTAAGATAGAATGAAACCAGCTTACTCGGTCTTTGCCGACAGTTTAAGTCAGACCCCTGTTTTTGCCTCGCCGCTGGACAGGGGTCGATTTGTATCGACTCCCCGTCTGCTTAGTGTGGGTCCAAGATACAAAACCCTCTGCTTCATTTGCACGCGACAAGCTTTGAGCTTTATCTCGTCCTCATGCCCGCCCAGACGTTAACGTCTGGGCTACGCTTGCGAAGCCCGCTTAAGCGGGCTTTGTGCTAATAGCGTGGGGCTTTAGTCCCATGCGGTTTTTTTGCCTCGCCGACATGTAACCGAATGCCCCATCACGTCGTTATGGATTATGACCTTTCATCCTCCATGTATAATGCGGAAAAGCGACATAAGGAGATCATCATGAAATTACGAGTCGTTGTTCTTGGCGCAGGTTTCGGCGGGCTTGAACTCAGTACGATCCTCTCAGAGGAACTGGGTGATCGCCTGGACCTGAAGCTCATCGATTGCAACGATTCGTTTGTGTTCGGTGCTTCGAAGTTGGATGTGATGTTCGGCCGCCTCACACCGGATTCGGTGCGGATTCCCTATCGCAGCATTTCCAAACCTGGTGTGGAATTTTGCCGGGAAACGATCACCTCGATCGACCCGCAGGCGCAGCGCGTGACAACGGATAAGGGAACCTATGACGCAGATGTACTCGTGATAGCGCTGGGCGCGGAGTATGACTTGAACGCCACGCCCGGGCTCGTCGAAGGCGGGGACGAGTTCTACTCCTTCGAGGGTGCAACGCGTTTACGCGAGCGCATCGCAGCTTTCTCGAAGGGACACGCGGTCGTTGGCGTGACCTCCGAGCCGTATAAATGCCCGCCGGCCCCAACCGAGGCGGCCCTGCTGCTGCACGATCATCTCAAGAAGCGCGGCGTGCGCGACGCGTGCACGATCAGCCTGGTCATCCCGTTCGGCCTGCCGATCCCTCCATCGCCTGAGACGTCGCACTGGCTGATCGCCGCCTTTGCCGAACGGGGCATCGAGTTCATCCCAGACCGTGTCGTGCGCGCGCTTGACCCACAACGCCGCGTTGCGATCCTCGACGATAACCGTGAGCTTCCGTATGACTTGTTCCTGGGCGTGCCGAAACATCAGGTCCCAAAAGTGGTTGCAGAGAGCGGCCTGACCGAGGACGGCTGGATCCCCGTGGAAAAAAAGGATCTCAAGACCCGCTTCGCGGGTGTGTATGCAATTGGAGATGTGACCAGTGTTGGGACACCCAAGGCCGGCGTGTATGCCGAAGGCGCCGCGCGCATCGCGGCTGCGGGCATCATTGCAGGGATGGAAGGAAAGGAGCAGCCTGAGATCTACAAGGGGATCGGCACCTGTTACGTGGAGCTTGGGGATGACCGCGTGGGCCGCGTGGACGTGGACTTCTTCTCGGGGCCTTCGCCCATGGGGAACTTCGTCGAGCCCTCCGATGAGATTGTCATCGAGAAGAGGGATTTTGCAGACAGCCGCCGCGCCCGCTGGTTTGGACTTAAATAAATGCTGAATTTGGTTTCGTCTCGTCATTGCGAGGGCGTAGCCCGAAGCAATCTCATCGATCTTGGCGCGAGATTGCTTCGTCGCCACTTCGTAGCTCCTCGCAATGACGTTATCATTTTTGGAAAAAAGCGATCACATCTTTCAGGTTGCCGATCATGAATGCCAGGACGGGGAGCAGCAGCGAATTGAGAAAGTTCAGGCCCGAGCGGAAGTTGAGCGCCGAGTTCGGCGTGCTCACGATGCGTTCGTGATAGTCCATCAGTTTCCCAAGCCGCTCCAGTGTGTCCTTATCCGGCACAGCCTGTTCGGCATAAAGCTGTTCGATCTTCCCCTGCACTTCGTTGAGCGTTTTCCACTTGGCCTGTGCGATCAGGTTGTTGAGATCGAGCTGACCCGAGATGAACATGATGATGGCCGGCACCCACACCAGCGCGGAGACGATGAATCCTGGAACGGGCGTCTCGGTGGTGAGCACGCCCACAAAAGAAAGGCCAAGTGTCAACTGGACGATGTAGGCCATGGTCACGTAGAAGGCATACGAAAGTAAGCGCGAGAGGCGGCCCACCAATTCTGAACTGCTCGGGTCGAGCGTATACAGGTCGAACTCATAGCGGTTCAGGCGCAATGGAAAATTCAGGTAGAAGGGGATCAGGTAATATCCCACCCACACGGCCTGGATGCAGGAGATAGTAATTGTCACGAACGGACCGACATGAAATTCGGCACCGGGGTGATTGAGCTGCCAAAAGAAATACAGCGCCGCGCCGAGCAATGGACCCAGCACTGCGCCCCAAAGCAGCGGAGGCCACAGCTTGAATTTTTCATCCAGCCACCTACCAAGGTCGTCGATATCTTTTTCACGCAGCATTTTATCGACGCACGAGTCGCGGAAGGTGGTCAAAAAATTACGGATGTTGAACTTGTTCGCGATCAGGGCAAGCGCGCCTGCAAATGCGGACCATGCAGAGAGCCTGAGCAGCTCACCGTCGACCGGATTGCCTCTTAACACGGCGATCACCCCGCCGATCAGAAATGTGGCCAGCCCGATCAGAATGCCTGTGATCCATAAAGAGGGAAACAGTTCGTGGTCCTGGGTCGAAGCATCCGGCGGAAGGAATGTCGTTCGCTTTTTCGCCTCTTTTGGATTGAAGAGACGCTGGAGCGCGGCGCCCGTGCCGTCCAGTAGATATTCCGGCAGGGACCGATATCTCGCCAGCTTGCTTCTCAATTCAGCTCGTTTTTGGTCAAGGGTAGAAGGATTTTCCATGCTGCACTCCACCAATACAGGAATAAGCACAGTATACCCCGGGGAAATGCGGAATGATGAATGGGGGAATGATGAATGGAGCTAAACATTCCGCGTGGTGGAGACTTTCACGAATTGAGACAGGTCCGATTGAAATCGGAGTAAAACATAGATATGAAGTTTAAGTCGGCTCCCGAATATCGCTTCGGCTGAGTCAGGCCCTTACACCCTACGGGTGCGCACGCGGCAGGGTGCTCACCTGCACTGCAACAAACGCAGTGCGGCGCACGTGTCGCGAAGACCCAAGCCGAGCGGGAGGTGGTAAAGGGCTTTATTCTCACCTTAGAAAAGGCTTATCAAAAGCGTTGTGCAATCGTGCAAGGGACGTAGGGGATGCGTCCAGCACTTTTTGAAGGTGGGTGATACAGTTGGCGTCTCTCCTCCTTTTGAGCAATATTGAAAGAGCCGGCAGTGATGCGCCGGCTCTTTCAATTTAATCGTGGCCGGTCAAATTACTTGCAGCATTTATCTGTTCCTTGATTATTATTGTTATTGTAGACAGGTCATTTAAGACCTGATCATTCCGAAAGCGTGCAATTCGCAGCCCCAACTCTCTCAAGGCTTTCTCCCGGCTTGCATCATCCTCTTGTTGAAGATCATGGACATCCCCATCCACTTCAACGACCAATGCCGCACTGTGACAATAAAAATCGACTATAAACCCCGCAATGACCTGCTGCCTCCGAAAATGGACGCCCAACCTATTTGCCCGCACTTCGTTCCATAAAATCTTTTCAGCGGGAGTCATGTCACGGCGGAGTTCTTTTGCGCGTTGAAGTTTTTCTTTTTTGACTCGTTGACCTGGGATGATGTTTTTGACTGGCATGATGTGTCATTTTACCCGCTTTCAAAACCGACCCCTCTCCCATCTCCCCCCACCCTAAAGGGTGCTTCGCGAGGGGGAGAAGCTAAAACCATCCTCAAACCAAAGATTTACCTGGAGAATTGCCACAACCATCAACCGCCCAGCTCCCTTCCCATTTGGGAAGGGCGGGGGGATAGGTCCTATGATGCGCCGGCTCTTTCAATTTAATCGATGGCAAGACATGGCCTGCGGACTTGGGCCAACGAGTTTGGAGCCACCCTGGCGATTGCCCAAAGGACATGGGGGATGCGTCCAGCAAGTTTTGGAGGGGAATGATACAGTTAACTTTTCTCCTCCTTTTGAGCAATCAGGATAGTGTTTCACTAATCTCCCTTCTTATTTTTTCTATTGGCAAGGAAACAACCCCCTACCTTGCAATATTGATTCGGGTATTTCGGGCAGGAAATTAAAAGAAGACGGCCCAAGACTTCTGTCTGTCAGTGCCCGCAAATATTATTCTTAATAAGTATTGTGAGAATTCAAAGCATTTTCACTTTGACTATGGTCACTATCTATGTGCAATACAGATAGAAGGTGATGCCAGCTAAATACGCGCACAATTAATGGGTTACTGGCCTTGCGATTCCACGGATAATCGAACAAGTAAACCTTCACCCCGAGTGATGAAAAATCTAACGCAGTCTCAGCCTTGTCTTCCACTAAAAAAGTGACTTTGTCGGCCAGCACAGTTTTATTCTCTACGAAAAACAATTTGTCGTAAGTGATTGATTTTTCCTTCAACCATTTTATAGTTAAATCCTTAGTGTAACTTGGGCGACTTGTTAATAGCCATATAGAATATTCATTTGATATAAGGTCGAGGGATTCTTTCGCTGCATCTATTAATTTCAACTCTGAAATATACTTGCTATGTAACTTTTCAAGAACGTACTGCTCTTGTTCCTTAGTTATCCCTATAGACGTGCTGTAATACCAGGAAGTAATATCTTCTTGTTGAGAACTGATTCCAAAACAAAGCTCAATTAACTCCCTGATTTTTTTATCAGTTGCCGCGATTACATTGTCTACATCTATACCAATAACGCTTTTCAACACTTTCCTAGTCAATTTCCTGTTCTTATGAAAAGACGCATTCGTTCAACTAATGAATTAATTGCATTATGCTCCACAAAAGTATCTGTAGAAGATGGCATACGGTCTATTATTTTCTTATCTACACTTCTTAAATGTACTTTTTCCGAATGACCGACGCCCTCGATACGCCATTTAGCGGTTTTTGTTTTTTTGCGTATATTATATTTCTTGGCCATCTTTTTATTCTCCTAATCAACCAATAACTCAGCTATCCGAGGTAAGTAACTTTCTGCTTTTTTAGCAGTTCTTCGAGTAAAGGTATTAAGTTGTCTTGAATCTGCGAATATTACTCCTAGGATGTCACTTTGTCCAGAATCCATTAGAACTATGCATATATAGGACTTCCTATCTTGGGTTAATCGTTTAGTCTCCGCTTTGGTGAAATTCCATACTTGTGTCATGCAATCAGCAAAACTCATGCCAGGAGAGAGGTTTTCATACATTATAAATGGTTTGCGCTTTATTGAACTCTCAATTATGCACTTTCCAGCAATCCCAATTGGTTTCGCGGTTCCATTTTCTACTCTAGCAATCTTTCTAATTCTTCCGCTATGTTTATTGATGCGATACCAATATGTCAAGCCGGTAGACTGTCCGTATTTTGGTACATAATCCACCAATTGAATTATTCTCATTTTATCCGGCTCTACTTTACTGTTGAGCGGAGTCCAAAGCGTACATCGAATGTCAGCGTTTGGATCTTTATCAAATCCCAAATCCTCATAAAACCAGCGTAGGGCATGATAAAGCCTTTCTAACCGCAAATCTCTATTACCTTGGTGTATTTTCCAAATTAATCCAACAGAGAATAAAAACCCAGAAACGAAAAAAGGCCAATGATTATTAATGGTAACCAAATTAAATCTTAGAGTTCCTTCGATATATTTTTCGATTATAACTGTTAGGTGTGCTCCAAAATAAATTGGTATAACTGTAACCAATAACCATCGTAATATTGTACTTGGTACTTTGGTTACCTTTGAGGCCTTATGCCTAAAATCCTCATAAGTTGCTCTAAATTCTTCTGCAAATGCCTTGATATTTTGGTTCATATTTACCCACCGTTGGCCCAGAATATTTATACCGGATTGTATATTCAATAGTAAACAATTTTACCCCCTTTTTCGGATGAGGGTATAGGATGATGATGGATGCGACAAGTTCCAGGAGCACTGGATTGACCCGCTCATCGAAATGCTGCCGTTCTGAAGCAATTGAAAGAGCCGGTGCATCACTGCCGGCTCTTTCAATTTAATGCAATAAAGTACTCAACCTGCTTGTGTAAACTTGTCATACTTCCAAGCTAATGCATCTTTACTAGGATAATGATCTTTAGAATTTGGTAAAAATAATCTGGCTTGATGCAATCCCTTCAACCCATGCTGCAAAACGGGGCCATCTTCCTCTTCCAAAATATCTTCACGGACATGAATAACGTAATCAGGTGTTACGCCAAGGATGAAACTATCATAAGCAGAATGATGCAGTTTACAAAGGGCGATGCCATTCGTTACTATAGGTTCGCCTTCCGGTGTGTTGTCTGGAATGATATGAGCAGCATCGAGTAATTCACGATGTTTCAAGCGGCAAAAAGAGCATTGCGACTTATATGCGTCAAGGACCTTTTCTCTAAAAGCACGCTGAAACAACCTGACTTTTACTGTTGCAGTCAAATATGCGTGTCTTGGATCTGATACTTCAGCGATTTGGCGTGAAATACTTGTTTCGGTGTATTCAAAGGCAGGCAGTGCATCGTCTACAGCCACTTTGAATGTGAGATTGCTTTGGTCATCTCCAATAATGTAAACAGGCCAAGTGGAGAGGTATTTCCCTGGTTCTATACCATGTAAATAAACTAATGGGCGCTTTAACTCAAATACCTTTCTCAAACCTACATTGTCGCGGTGATTTGGATCAGTGCCGCGATATCGATACAGCAGAAAACCATCTTTTGCAAAATAATCGTCATAAGGACCTTTAGGAGCAGTTGTTATTGAGATCGGCAGGTCAAGGATCTTTGGTTTGAAAATCCCTTGCGGGGCGATCAGTGGGATCCGCTGGCCTTGAAACTCAAAACCATGTTCGAGTAACTTTCTTGGAAGCACATCCCCAAGCGAATTGACCTGTTCTGAGAGCCAGGTAAACGCCGCTACTCGAACTTGCAGGTCTATAGCCATGAGGCGATTTTACTTCAATACTAGGCTTTGCCTAAATCACAGATTCTTCCTGTTCAAAAGGTACCTATTTCCTTCAAGAGATGGATACGACACTGAGCCCCCACGACTTGGATCTAAACGTTACAGTTACGCCTCTCGCCGTATTTTGGTCAATCATTTTGGCGAGAAAATGCTATACTACTATTGTTGCCTCTTCTTTGTCTGATCTGGCCAGAATCTTTATTTAGCTCATAAAAATCCGATGACCCAAATTAAGGTATCCCAATCGCTTGTTGATGCTGTCATTAACCAGTCTCGTAGAAGCGGATATTCTCATACCTTTTATCGTTACCCGGCTCAATTTTCTAACGAGTTCGCTAAAGCAGCAATCGAAGAGTTTTCTAAGCCAGGAGATATTATTCTTGACCCTTTTATGGGTGGGGGTACTACTTTAGTTGAGGCAATGATAGCGGGACGCCATGCAATTGGCACAGACATAAATTCAATTGCTCACTTAGTTTCCACTGCAAAAACTACACTTATTTCCCAAAACGATCAAGACGCTTTAAATAACTGGATAGAAAAGCTGCCTAAAAAGTTGAATGCAAAGAAAATCCCAAGCAATCAACACAAAATTTGGCAGGAAAATGGCTATCAAAAAGATTTACCATGGACCATTCGGCGAATAATCGAACTTACAATTGACGAATTAATTAAACTTCCGTCAACTAAACTTCAAAGGCTAGTTCGTTGTGCTTTATTGAAAACTGGTCAATGGGCACTTGATTCCAGTGTTAATTTTCCATCGGTTGAGAAATTTCGAGAAAAATTTTTTGAGATTCTCCAACAACAAATCATTGGGCTCGAAGCACTTAGGTCTGCTATTGCTGACATACAAGTTAAGTCGAAGATATTATGTTTGAACCTACCCGCAGCAGAATTAACAGCAAAGCATTGGAATAAAAAAATCGAGGGTAAGCCCTCTTTGGTTATTACATCTCCCCCTTATCCAAGTGTTCACGTACTGTATCATCGTTGGCAAGTGATGGGGCGAAGAGAGACTTCCGCGCCCTATTGGATTGCCTCAACAGCTGACGGTAAGGGAGAGTCTTTCTATACTATGGGCAGTAGAACTACTTTTGGTCTGGATAACTATTTTCAGAATTTGAAAGAGTCTTATTCGAAAATCTCAAAATTGTTAGAGCCACAGGCATTGGTTGTACAACTTATTGCTTTCTCAGAAGTAGATACACAGCTTCCCAGGTATTTAGAGACAATGCAACAAGCGGGTTTTGAAAACTGTAAAATTCAACCGAATGGTAAATCTTCACAAGATGGTCTTTGGCGGAATGTTCCATCTAGAAAATGGTATGCAACTTATAAAGGTACCACTTCTTCGTCTAGAGAACTTCTCTTAATTCATCGAAAATCTAAATAGCAACAAGTGAGGGTATATGGCTACATATGATGTGCTCTTAAATGATTTTTTGCGTGCTACCAAACCCAGTCAAGTGGACAATATTCTTTCAAAGCTAGGAAATCATGGGGGAATCGTGGTTAATCAAGAGTTTGGCATTGAAAAATATCGATGGGTTTTTTATAATGATTCGGACTCGAATATTTCAACCATACACTTAGGTTCAAAACCTGGTCGTAGCCTGGTGGAACGGATTACGAATGCAGTTGATGCTGTGTTAGAAGCGAGAATGTCTCAAACTGCTGTAATGCCGAAATCTCCAATGGAGGCAGCTAAAACTTGGTTTGGACGCCCTCCTTCAACTGCCGATAATGGATTGTTTGCTTGGAAGGACTATAGAACTAATGATTATGATCGCTTGGTTCAAGTTGTAGTTACGCCGGGCGATCTAGAGATAGAGCCAACTGTTGATATTCTTGACAAAGGAATCGGGATAATACCAGAAGCTTTTAAAGATACGATACTTAGTCTGCATCGCGGAAACAAAATGACCAAACCCTACTTGGTAGGTGCGTTTGGGCAAGGTGGTTCAGCCACAATTAGATATAGCAAATACACCCTCATTATGTCGCGACATATGAATTCGCCAAAGACAATAGGATTTACTCTTGTCAAGAAAATGAGATTGCCTGAACCATATAAGACTGATGCTTATGTATATCTAGCAGTGCTTGATAAAAACGGTAAAAATACTGTGCCTTCATTTGAAATAAAAGACAATATTGACCCCTATTTGGATTTTCCTGGGCACGGGGTAACTTTATGGGATCACGGTACGCTCGTTCGTCATTATGGATATGAATTAAGGTATTTAGATAAGCGTTTTCAAGCTACCCCGGGAAATCTGTATCATTCATTACAGTGTCTGATGTTTGACCCTTTGTTGCCTTTCAATCTGTATGATCTTCGACAGAAAAAGGACACTAAATATCAAAGAGAAATTATTCGTGGATCGCGTAATCGGCTGATGCGATACTTAGGAAAAACAATATCTGATGAAGATGACGCGCTTGAGAATCTCGATTTAACTTCAGATGAGAACACAGTTTTATCTGCTGGCACTAGTGAGAAAGATGGAAAATCGAAAAGTCGGTTGGCCCACTACGGAGCTAGGGAGTTAGTTAGCCTTCGTGCTGAAACGAATCCAAATGTTGGGATAGAGTATTGGGTAATTTTTAGCGAAAGAAAGTCAAAAGACAAAATAATCTCTCGCCCTAGCTCGGAATTATTTGTAGAACGAGGGCACCCAATCATAGGAACACTGTATGGACAAAACCATGGCGAGCAAACTGATCGAATATTTCGCACATTAGAGCTTTCCACCGTTGGGAAGAATGTCATTGTTCATATTGATGTTACTAATGCTGATAAAGATACAAGATTGGAGTTGTTTTCATCGGATCGAGAGGGCTTTGCAGAGGGAAATACATTTCATGAACTAATGAAAATTTTAACTGATATGATCAAAGATGATCGTAGATTGTATGAGATTGAGAACGAATTAATTGCTTCTCTAATTCAACGCCAAACTTCCAGTACGGATAATGAAGTGAAAAAAGAAATTATAAACCTTTTAAAAGACGCAGGATTAAAAGTTAGCGAGCCTGGCGAAACTTCTACGCCAGGTGAAGAAGGAGAGCTTTCAACAGATCGTGAAAGGAGACAGCATACCCGACCCCGACCTCTCGAAGATTTGCCAACGTTGCCTTATCCACAGGTAACAAAGTTTAATATTGTATACCCACAAGAAAAACTATTAATACCTCTCAATAGTTTTAGAACAATTTTGTTAGAAACTGACGCGGATACTAAATTTGATCAGGAGAATAGAATTGCTATTCGTTCTGAGCCAGCAAAGTTAATCGAAAAGACAAAAAGCGACCTTAGAGGAGGAAGAATAAAATGGCGTTTGCAGCCAATCGAAGGTACACAAGTAGGCGAGAAAGGTGAAATTGTTGCAACCATTACTGTGCCACCTGGTAATTATCAACTTGAAGCTCGTCTACCTTTTGAAGTTTTACCTGTGATTGAAAATAAGGGTAAAAAATCGCAAGGACAAGTACCACCATTTGACGTTAGATCAGTTGATCCATATACAGAGCGCGATGTGTTCGAAACAATTTGGCAAGATATTAAAGATGACGATCAAATACCACGATTAGCATACAGAGTTAGGAAGCTTAGCGGGACTACGCTTGTATATTACTCTACAGCATTTGAACCGTTTCGTCGACAGAGACAACAGCTTGCAAACAAACCAGAACTGACTCAGCTTTTTGAAAAAAGCTACAAAATTTGGATTGGTTATCATGCAATTCTGCAAGATATGAAAAAGCCTCTTGATCCTGAATATAATCCGCCACCGGATGCAAGCGAAAGAGGGTTAATTGATAAGTATTTTGATCAATACAAAGAACAGGTTGAGGAAACTGAACGTGCCTTAGTGGCAGAAATGCAAGTTAAGCAAGCGCTTAAAACTGCTCAAAGAGAAAGCGAGCTTTTACGAGCTAAAGCTGATTAATTTATGATGCTGATATGCTGATAAGGGAAAGCCTAATCTTGTGGGGTGAAGATCGATCTGTTGCAGACGATACTCTACATACTTTGAGTAACGGTCATCCACTCCATAACCAAAGTCGGACGTAGGCATTTGTGTGGCGGAACTGTAGCTTTAAGTACTCATCTTCGCCAAGAAGTGAAGAGTTGGTACAATAACCATTATGAGAACAGTCAAGGAGCAAGGAACCAAGTCCACAATCCGTTTTGAAGCTAAACTGTTTGAAATCGGCTCATGGACCTTACTCAAGCTGCCGGTGAGTGCGAGCGCGAAGCTTCCATCACGAGGCATGACGATGGTTAAGGGAACCATCAATGGTTTCCGCTTTCAAGCTCCGCTCGAACCAGACGGCAAGGGAAGTCACTGGTTCAAGGTCGACCAAACTTTGAGCAAAGCCATTAAAGCAGATGCAGGTGATACTGTGGCACTGGCGATCGAGCCAGTTAAAGAATGGTCGGAACCCAAGGTCCCGCCGGATTTGAAGAAAGCTCTCGCCGCCCTCCCACACGCACAATCCTTATGGATGGAGATCACGCCCATGGCGCGCTGGGATTGGGTCCGCTGGATCGGGGGCACCAAAAATCTCGAAACGCGCAAGAAACGGATCGGGGTGGCACTCTCGAAGCTCAAGGCCGGGGACCGAAGGCCGTGCTGCTTCGACCGTACATCATGTACCGAGCCCTATGTATCGAATAATGGGGTGCTGCTCGAACCGATGGGTACGACGGCCGCAAAAGCAAAAATGAATGACGTCAAAAGAACGATAAAATGAAATTACCATGTTGTTGCCGGGATTTCCGAAATACCACACTTATAAAAAAGTGTGGTATTTTTGTTGTATAATCGTTTCATGGCCGACAAATACAAAAAAGTGTTCGCGGATAACAACGGCATCCTGCGCACATCCACGGCGATCAGCCTGGGTGTGCCGAAACACATCCTTTATAAAATGGTGGAAACGGGAGACCTTGTTCGCGAGGCGCCGGGAATTTATCGCTTGAAAGAGTCTGGGCCGTTGGGCAACCCAGACCTCGTCCAGGTCAGTCTGCGCGTCCCGCGTGCTGTCATCTGCCTGATCTCAGCGCTCTACCACCATCGTCTGACCACTCAAATTCCACACCAGGTATATTTTGCCCTGCCGCGCGATGTCAAAACGCCGAAGCTTGCGTATCCACCCATCAAAGCGTTCCATTTTTCCGAATCGTCCTACAAATCGGGAATTGAAGACCACACTCTCGATGGCGTCAATGTGCACATCTATGGAAAAGAAAAAACCATTGCGGATTGTTTCAAGTTCCGTGAGAAAGTCGGGATGGATATTGCCCTGGAAGCGTTGAAGGATTACTCTAGGCAATCCCGTCCGAACCTTGGACTTGTCCTGAAGTATGCCCGGGTCAACCGGGTGGAAAAGGTGATAAGACCGTATCTGGAGTCGCTGGCATGACGCAGGCTCAGAGAAACAGCGCGGCATCCATTCAAGCGCGGCTGAAAAATGAGGCCGGGCAGCAAGGCAGGCCCTTTGCAGAAATCCTTCAGTACTATGGCATGGAAAGATTCTTATATCGCCTGTCAAAATCGGAGTACGTCAATAAATTGGTGTTGAAAGGTGGGTTGTTGCTCTACGGCTTGAATGTCCCTCTACGAAGACCGACGCGGGATATTGATTTCCGTGGCTACCTGGATAACAGCCGAAAAACGATCCTGCGCGCCGTCAAGGATGTGATCGCGGAACCCGTCCCTGAGGATGGGATCGTATTCGAGACAGGCACGATCAACGTGGAACAAACACAAATCGATGCAGATTATGACGGCATTCGCGTCAAGTTTACGGGGCTTCTGGGCAGGGCAAGAATCCCGATGCAAATTGATATTGGCTTTTCGGATGTATTGGCGTCCCATGCTGAGCGCCTCGACTATCCAACCTTATTAAGCGAGACAAAAGCACCAAGGCTGAAAGGGTATCCAAGGGAATCGATCATCTCTGAGAAATTCCATGCCATGATACGTTATGCAGAATTGAACAGTCGTTTCAAGGATTATTACGATATCCAGTTGGTGGCAGGAAATTTTGAATTTGAGAGCCCTTCCCTGCAGAAAGCCATTGAGGCCACTTTTACAGAACGGCAGACCGAAATTCCTGTGGAACGGCCTGTTGGACTGTCCATTGATTTTGCAGAAGCGAATCGTGATGGGTGGAAAAGCTTCCTGGTGAAACTCGATCTTCAAAATGAAAGCGTGGGTGATTTCGTGGATGTGGTGAACAAAATATGGTCTTTTCTGGAATATCCAATACGGGCATCTTTGAGCGATAAATCCTCAAAACCACTTCATTGGTCCCCACGAAAGGGCTGGAAATAAAACCGAAAACAAAGTCCGAAACTACAACTCCCTTTCGCGCTTCTTTTCAGCCATCAATGCTTTCAAGAGCCCTTTTCCTTTTAAAGAACCTTTCAAGTTTTTGAGATGTTCTTCTGTTGCTGGTTGTAAGGCGTTTAACTTCCGGGACTCGGCATCGCGCTCAAATTGCTCTAACCACTTGCGGAAAAGAACGAGTTCATTCGCTGACAATTCCGTTATGGCTTTTTGAATTTCTTGTAGTGTCATATTAAGCTCCTTGCTGTAAATCGGTAAAACTATTTTACCTCTTAGTAGCTATATGTGAGGTTAGTTTGCGTGTGTCGCAGCCCTGAACATTAATGCCATGCAGACGATAAGTCTACAGATTTTGAGTAACAGTCATCCATGCCATTTCCTATTTCATAAAACAAAAAAAGACCTCCAAATTCTATCCTTTCTAACCGAACAACCTATTGGCCACATCCGGCAGGGCTTCAAAGGCGGGTCTTGCAAAATAAAATCCCTGAAAAATGCTGATGCCAGCCTCCTGCAGCCAGTGATATTCCTCGGCGGTCTCGACCCCCTCGGCAATGATCTCGATCGACAGGGGTTTACAGATCTGCTGGATGCCCTTGAAAACGCTCTGTTTGACCGGGCTAATGTGAATGTCACTGATCAACTCGCGGTCCAGCTTGATGATGTTCGGCTGATACTGCACGAGCAGTTTCAAGCCGGAATATCCCACACCGAAATCATCGATGGCGGTTTTAAACCCAAAATCCTGAATGATCTGCAGATATTGAAGCAAATTCCTTTGGTCGGTCAGGTTCTCGGATTCAAGCACCTCAAAAACAATATTCTCCACCGGAATGCCGCTGTGGATCGAGGCATGGAAGGTGGCAGTGATGCTCAAATCCACTTCATAGAGGCCCGGAGGCGCCAGGTTCAGGTTCAAGCGGTTGGGGATCCGTAACTGGCTGGCAAGCCAGATGGCCTTCTCCCGGCACATCTCATCGAAGATCGGGAATTTCGTCCTGGGCACCTGGGCAAAGACCTCGACCGCAGGCTCGCCGCGCGGTCCGCGCACGAGAGCTTCATACGAGATGATCTCGCGATTGCGCACGTCCACGATCGGTTGAAATGCAAAGCTGAAATCAAAGCCCATATCCCCTCCGGATCGGAAGGGAGCGCGGCGATCTAATTTTCTGTGCCAATTCTGCATGGGCCTCTGCCTGTAATTTCGAGGGTGTGAGCTCCTGCCCAAAAAATGAGGAACTCACCGGAATAATCCGCTGAAATGTTTGGACCAGAACCATTCAATCCTTTCAATGATATCCCGCCCCAGGCGGATGGCAAACCCTATTTATGACCAGTTCAGTCCCGTCATTGCGAGCAGGGTCGAAGACCCGACGAAGCAATCTCCTTTAATGTCCTATGAGATTGCTTCGCCTCCTTCGGAGGCTCGCAATGACGATAGATGTATGTGTGATGAGAATATATTTTTGGGGTGCCACCTGGAATTATAATTATCGGATGCGTTTTCAACGTTTTTCTGGCTTGTGCCTGCTCATCATGCTCGGAACAGGGATATTCCACCCTCCGGGAACTGTGAGGGCCTACGAGATCGATCTTGCTCCAGCAGGGCAGGTCAGCGCGTATGAACTCATCATTGCGATGAACACCTTGCGCGTTGCGTATGGACTCCCACCTCTCATCGAACACCCGATCGTCAATGCCGTTGCCCAAAACACAGCGGCCACCATGGCAGCCAGCAATATGTCCTGGCATATCGGCAATGTGCGCGGTCGCATCGCTGCAGCCGGGTATGGCAACGGCGGGGCAGTGTGGGCCACGGAAAACTTTGCCGTGGGCAACATGGGACTCGATCAGATCATGGCGGTCTGGGCAGACCCGGATCACATGCGCCCGGCCGTCACCCCGGCGTATTGTCATGTGGGTGCAGGGATCGCTCAAACTTCGGATGGACGCTTCTATTACATCCTGCAGGCGGCTTACGTCTCCGGGCAGGAGTGCGGAAGTGTGTCTAGTGGGTCACCCTCTGTTGGAGGCACCCCCGGGAGTATTCCAATCCCGGGCTTCGGGTTGATCATGCCGGTAAAGATCGCCACGCCGGATGCGGATGGCAAGGTCTTTCATGAGGTCCAGGCGGGTCAATCGTTCTGGTCGATCGCCATCGCATACCAGATCACCATCAACGATCTGGAGACCTGGAATAACCTGTCTCGTGATACACCGCTGAAAGCCGGTCAGCGCTTGTTCATCCCGGGGAAAGATACGGCAGGTTATGCCACGCCGACTCCTTTTGGAATGATCGTGCCGGCAGCCCGGTCTGTGGATGGCAGGATCGTCCATGAAGTGGCGGCGTATCAGACGTTGAGCACTATCGCCGTTGCGTATCACATTCCGCTGAATCAGATCCTGGCATTGAACGGACTGCAGGTAGATTGGCCCCTGCAAATTGGTCAGGAACTTCTGATCTCGCTGGGGGATGTTACTCCTGGCCCAACGTTGAGCGCGGTCCAGAAGCTCACCCCTGAAGCGGATGGCAAGTACTACCATACGATCCAGAGCGGCGAAACACTCTCAGGGATCGCTGGCTCATATGACGTTCCACTATCGAGTGTGATGGCGTGGAATGGGCTTGACTCTACATCCGTGATCCGCCCGGAACAAAAACTGCTTCTTCTCGTCACCCCTCCTGCAACATCAACTCCTTTGCCAACGCTGACCCTCACTCCAACACCAACGCGGGCCTCTCCAACTCCATCCATGACTCCAGCGCCAACGGGAACCCCACTTGTTGTCACTGAAACAGGGCCTTCGCGTGGATTTAGCCTGGGCCTTGTTTTAGGCCTGACCATCCTCCTGATCGGTGGATTTCTCTGGTGGAGATCGCACGTCATTGCGAGGAGCGGAGCGACGAAGCAATCTCATTGAACCTGGTTGGAGATTGCTTCGCACCTCACCTGCGAGCCTCAAACGGCGAGTGCAACAAACGCAGTGCGGCGCAGTGTCGGTGCTCGCAATGACGAGGGGAGTGGGGTCAGGCAAAAAACTCGTCGTACAGATCCTTCCATTCAGGATTCATAACCTTGATCAGATCAAGTTTCTTTTGCCTGGAGCCGCCCTTGATCTGTTTCTCGCGGGCAATCGCCTCTTCCATCGTGTTGTATTCTTCATAATAAACCAGCTTGGAAACGTTGTACCTGCTTGTAAAGCCCTCGACTGCCTTGTTCTTGTGTTCTGCAACCCTCTTGAACAAATTGCTCGTTACGCCCGTATAAAGAACTTGATTGTTCTTGTTCGTCAAAATGTAAATACACGGGCGAAGTTGTCTTTTCATAATTCCTCCTGTTCGTCATTGCGAGCGCAGCGAAGCAATCCCATTGACCTTGTTTGGAGATTGCTTCGTCGTCACTTCGTTGCTCCTCGCAATGACGTACGCTTCCACGGGTTCAACCCTAATTCTACAAACTTATTCCGCAGCATCCAGATATGGACCAGATCGTACACGAAACAGCCGATCCCAAAGACCAGGATCAGCTCACTGCCGGTCTGCGCGTAGAATTGAGATGCAAAATCCTGGGCTCTTTTCATTCCCAACTCAAATATTTATCTACAAACTCGCGCGGCTTTAAAACCTCAATTTCCTGATACCCCGAAACTTTTAACAAATGCTTGTCGCCGCTGATAATGACCCTGCTTCCGCTTGCCAGGGCGCAGGCAAGGAACTTTTGTCGTCCGGGTCTTCACAAACAGGCTCTTTGAGCCTGGCAGGCCGGTACACTTTTGCATGTTCAAACACAAAGGTCAGGATTGGATTCAAATTAATCTTTGAATGTTCCTGTGCCAAAATTTTCCCAACCCGCCGGTATTCATCCAGGATTTCTCGTGAAGCCACCAGTTCAAACCGACCCGATTGCCATGCTTGAAGGATTTGATAGGGAAGTCCGCTGAAAAAGACTCCAGAGATGAACACATTCGTGTCCATCACAACCTTCAAATCCAGCACAATTTTCATTTACGACGCCGCGCCCTGGCAACAGCCGAGCTAACGTTTTTCGGCTTCAAGCCTGCTTCCTTTGCCTGTTTGCGCGCTTGTTTAATGAGGGCATCAAACTCATCCATGTCCGGCAGGGTAACGACCTTTAGAATAACCACATCCGCATCCCCAACAACGAGAAACTGCGCTCCCTCCTTTAGGTCAAGCTGTTTGCGAACGGACTCAGGGATTACGACCTGTCCTTTGGATGACATACGAGTAGTTGCCAAGGTTTCCATGACTTTCTCCTTTCTTACAGGTAAGATTATAATACAGAAGCGATATTCCCTCGAAGTATCGCAGAGTTTGCTTTCGTGATACTCATCATGTCTCAGGCCGGCTGGCGTGTGAACGGGTTCAGACCCAGTTCTCTAAATTTGCGGTAAATGATATCGATGTAGACGATGCTCCAACTAATGCCGCTGATCAAAGTCAATGTGGTGATGAGTGTGGGGGACATGTAAGACTCTCCTGATGGAAGTGGATCGCTGGATTATAAAACAGAAGGCAGGGTTGCCTGATCTCTCCATCAAATGGCCTGTTGCAATTCTCTGCTCTTGCGGTAATATCAAGGTGTACTTAAAAGGAGCCGCCATGAAACATCGAAAGCTAGTTCTTACGTTCCTCGCCGCTATCCTCGCCTTTGCCTGTAATCTTCCGACCCCCACACCAGCGACGAGCATAACCGAAACGCCCACCTTCACGCTCATCCCGCTCCCAACCGCCACAGGGACAGCGGCCGGGTCTACTGTCCCGTTCGCGTCGCCCAACGACGGGGCGCTCAACTGTCGCACCGGCCCGGATACCACCTTCGCTGTAGCGGCTGTGTTGGCTGCCGGCCAGAGCGCTGAGATCGCAGGCAAGAATCCGGCTGGCACGTGGTGGTATGTGAAGAACCCATCTGTCCCCGGAAGCTTCTGCTGGATCTCGGCTGCCTTCGCCACAGTCACCGGTGATGTCAGCGGAGTGGCGGTAGTCGCGGTCCCCGCGACGCCAACGAATAAGCCGGGTTCTGCAGCCGGTGTTGTGATCGCTGTGGACGTATCTGTGGACCCAGATGAGATCCACGTGGGCGGCTGTATTGGGCCGATCCAACCCGTGAAGGTCTATGCCAGCATCCGCACGGACGGGGCCATCAAGATGACGGCCCACTTGAAAGACGAGCAGAGCGGGAACATCTCCACACACGAATTGAACTTCAAGAAGGCGGACTTCCAGGATTTTTCAGACAGCTTCACCCCGCTGGTCAACGAAGGCAAACATAAGATCACCCTGGTGATCGATGGCCTGAATCTCTCGGGGCTGGACGCGGTGGCGACCTATGAGATCACGTGTTAGAAAACGTCCCGCGAAGTGCCCGACACTTGCGCCGCACCGCGTGCTTTGCACTCGCCGTTTGAGGCTCGCCGTTTGAGGCTCGCAGGTGAGGGTGAAGGTTTATTTCGAGTAATCCAAGCTTCTGAGAACAACCTTTGGGACGGTCCTTAATTGTGATGGGTACAAACAGCCTGTTGCATTCTGCGGTAATATCAAGGTGTACGTAAAAGGAGTCTCCATGAAAAACCGAGCTCTCGTTTCTTTGTTCATCGTCAGCGTTTTCATCGTTGCCTGTGTCGCCCCGCCCAGCGAGCCGGCCGCAGAAATAATTCCCACACAGCCGCCGGCTACGTTCACACCGGTTCTGCTCGCGGCGGCACCCACAACGACGACCATCCCCCTGCCCGCGCCCGCGGGTGTGCAGCCTACAGCTGCATTTACAATTCCAGCACCGCTGCCACTGGTTGGAGTAGGATCCCCGTTGGCGTCGCCCAATAGTGGGACGCTCAACTGTCGCACGGGCCCGGATATCATCTGGGCAGTCACCGCCCTCGTGAACCACGGTCAAAATGTAGAGATCGTCGGGAAGAGTGCAGATGCTTTATGGTGGTATGTCAAACATCCCACCGCACCGACGGGATCCTGCTGGGTCTCCGCAGCCTTCGTCAATGTCAGCGGTAACGTCAGCAGCGTGCAAATAGTGGCGGTTGATCTGTCCGTGGCGGTGTATGGCACCCCCGTGCCCGTGATCACATCCATCTTTATGTCCCTTGAGCCGAATACGATCGACGCGCCCGGTTGCGTCGGGTCGGGCCAATCCATTAAGATCGTTGCGAAGATACAGACCAACGGCCCTATGATCCTCAAGCTCCATTTCGAGGACCTGCAAAGCGGCGTCCACCTCTCCACCCGCAAAATGACCTTCGACCGAGCCGATATCAAAGACATAACGGATAGTTTCACCCCGCCGATCAACGCGGGTACATTCAAGGTCGTAATGCACGTCGACGACATCGACCTGGGTGGCCTGGGCGGGGTTGCATCGTATACGATCACCTGTTAACGCTGCATTAAAGTTAAAAGCAGAACTCCGGGATGCTTCGCGATCCCGGAGTTTTTTTATTCCCATTCCAGCCAGGGAATAACATATGCGGGCAAGCTGTCGTTATAAAGGTAAGGTGCCCTTATGCCTGCACCACATCAATGGGGCTTATCTTAAGGAATTCTAAGAATATACGGGAAGGAACCCACAGAAAATTTTGGATACCCAACTGTTCACAAGCGCGGAAGAACTAATAGTCGAGGCCGAAGAGGCCATTGAAAAGGGACTATTTCGAGATGCATATGAGCTTTGCCTGCAGGCAACACAGGCCGCGCCTCAGAATATGGAGGCCTGGTTGCTGCGTGCCGGCCTGGCTGCATCCCTCGATGAAAAAGTTCTGTGCGTTAACCGCATGAATGAACTGGGGGCAGACCTGCACGACACGCACAACGTCGCTTTCTTTGCGCTGAAGGAAATCATCGAACGCGATCCCTTTCTGGCTTACATGGAGGAAACGGATGGACTGTATCGCGTCCACAATGCGGAGCGCACGATCCTGAGCATTCCAAAGAGACGCACTGTTACAACCCCATACCCGACTCATGAACCGGACAGACTGAGGAACGTCCACCGCTGGCTGATGCTCGCGGTCTTCGGCTTGATGCTGGCTGGTATCGGGACTCTGATCTTTGCCCCACTGGCGGCCTGGGCGGCTCTCGATGCCAGGCGGTCCATGCCGGACCGTTCGGGCCAGGTCGATTCGATGGTGATGCTCGTGATCGCCGGGGTGCTATTTGTCATTGGGATCTTTTTTGCCATGCTTTTCATCATGCATCTGGCCGGCTGAGTTTATGGAGCTATCATCATGCTGACTCGATTCTTATACCTCTCCGCCATATGGTTTGCCGTCAGCCTGCTGGCAACATTGGCCGGCGGGCACCGTCTTCGCAAGAGTCACACGCTCATCTCGGCGGCATGGCTTGCGGCTGTGATCTTCATCGGCGATGTGTGGGCGTTGTTAACGTTTGGCATCGCGGGTGAGGTCGTGATTGTCAGCCTGATCGCATTCTGCTTTGGCATGATCTGGGTCCGCTGGCTTCCAGACTGGAACGCCTATGGACAAGTTACCTGGGGAATGACCGTGTTTGCCACGATCCTGTTCGCCATCTATTCCTTCATGGTCACGGCCTTCACCCCGCTCAACACGATATCCTTTGTGATCGCGCTCGACTTCTACATCATCGAAGTGCTGGCCCTGCTGATGGCGCTCACGCATGCCTATGAAAGCCTGGACCTCTTCTGCCGCATCCATTGGAAACGCAGGGTGGATGGCTTCACGCCGGTCCCCGGTTATGCACCGATGGTATCCCTGCATGTCCCGGCATATAACGAGCCTCCCGAGGTCGTTGAAGCCACGCTTCATTCCCTTGCCGGCCTGGATTATCCAAACTACGAGGTGCTGGTTGTGGATAACAACACACCCGGCCAGGAAGATTGGATCAAGCTGCGGGACGTGTGCCTGAAGCTTGGTCCACGCTTCCGCTTCGTGCATCTGGATAAGTGGCCCGGTTACAAATCTGGTGCCTTGAATTTCGCGCTCGCCCATACCGCACCCGAGGCGGAGATCATCGGCAGTATCGACGCGGATTACATTGTGGACAGCGACTTCCTGCGTGAACTCGTACCTGGCTTCGCGGATCCGAACATTGGCTTTGTGCAGGCCCCCCAGGATTACCGCGAGCATCAGGGTGACCCGTTCTCCGAATCCACATATCACGGGTACAAGTATTTCTTTGAAGTATCCATGCCGGTACGTAACGAGCATAATGCCATCATATTCTGCGGCACCATGGGCCTGATTCGCAAGTCTGCGCTGCAAGAGATCGGTGGTTGGGACGAATGGTGCATCACCGAGGATGCAGAGGCGAGTCTGCGCATCCTCAAACTTGGCTACGACTCCATTTACATCAAGCATAGTCATGGCCACGGCTTGATGCCGTACACGTTTGAGGGTTTGAAAAAACAGCGCTTCCGCTGGTGCTTTGGCGGCATCCAGATCCTCAAGAAACATTGGAACGCCCTGATGCCCTGGGCGCGCTGGCAAGACCCGCAAAATCACCTGACCTCTGCCCAGCGTTATTTCTATCTCATCGGCGGCTTGCAATGGTTCACCGATATACTCAACCTGGTCTTTGGCGTGTTCCTTGCGCTAGGCGCGCTCGCCAGCATTTTCTACGGCCTGTTCTCGGTCCGTCCCCTCACCGGTCCTTTGCTGGTCATGCCGGCGGTTTTCCTTTTCCTGCACCTGTGGCGTTTTCTGTGGGTGTTGCGCCAGGCTCTGCATTTGCGACCCCACATTGCACTGCGCTCCATGTATAACTTCTTCAGCCTGGGGTGGGCGGTGACCCTGGCGTGCATTCAAGGCCTGGTCCAGCAGAGAGGCGTATTCCTGCGCACGCCAAAATCCAGAAGTGATTCCAAGATCATGAGCGCCCTGCGCGTCACGCAATGGGAGAGCCTGATCGGCTTGCTGTTCCTGGGGTCCGGGTTGGCGGCCTTCCTCGTTCGTCCCGAACTTAAAACCCTTTGGTTGGGTCTGCTGCTAGCCTGGCAGGCCAGCCTGTTCCTCGCGGCTCCATATTACAGCCTGCTCAGCATCAGAGTGCCCACCTCCCAAGCCATACAGCCGCCGGACGTGGACCGCGGCGTGGCAGTGAGGGAGAATGCAGCTGCGAAATGGGCGTGGGGTGCTGTGATAGCCATGGCTGTTGTGGTGTGGGCAGTCTTCCAGATCCCCCAGCCGGACCGGCTGCCGGGTTATGCAGCCTGGCAGCCTGCCGATGTCCCACCCGAAGCTTTGTTCATCATAGACCCGCCATCTCCCACTCCCACCCGCGTCCCTTCAAGTACGCCGGCTGTAACGCCTTCCCCTACCCGGCAGGATACGTCAACGCCTGCGCCAACAGCTTCGTCTGCGCCTTCCCGAACGCCGATCGCTGAAAGTACGGCAACGTCTCCACCCGCGGACACACCAACCGCTTCACCAACTGATACACCAACGCCTTAAGCCCATCCAATTGCTGATCAAGCATCACGAATGACGCAGAACATAGGCTTAAAGAAGAACTCCGGGATGCTTTGCAATCCCGGAGTTCTTTAGCTTATCCCAATATCTTGTCATACTCAGCGTGTGTACCGATCCAGAACCACAACAAGCCTTCGTCAAGTTCAATGCCAAGCACACGATATTTCATTCCTACTCGCGCTGACCAATATTTTCCTGCTTTTTTCAAGTGTAAAGAAGGATGTTTTGGGTCAGTTTTGAGTAATTCAAAGTTCTTATCTGCCAGTTCCTGAACAGTAGATGGAAGCTTTTCATACAGTTCCCAAAAAGAAGGACTGGTGAAATGTCTCATAATTCTTTGGCTTTGCCTGCGCGGAAATCAGACATTGCCTTGTTGGCGAGTTTATCCAGTTTGCCGGCTTTGGCATCGCGCTCAAGTTGCTGATCCCAAAGATTGGCGTCAAACTCTTCAAACCACTGGCGAAAACGAGCCAGGTCGTTCGGGGATAATTCTGCGATGGCTTGTTCAATTTCATGGATGGTCATATCGAACTCCTTGCCTTAAAAAACCTTTCCGATATTTTACCTCTTTTTACTATTCTCTATTCACCTGCCCTCTTACTGATCAACAAGCTCGGTCGCGTGAGCGAATTCGTCGGCAAGGGCAGCCTTTTCATCCTCGGTCAGGTCAAGCGCTTGCGCCGTTGCAAGCGATGAGCGCGCCAGTTCATGGTCCTTTGTGCGCACTGCCAATTCCGCCCGATATAAATACGCTTTAGCGAGTTCAATTGCTTCGGCAGAATCTGCAAAACGCGCGAGACCATTTTCGAGCGTCTTTAGCGCAAGCACTTCATCCCCATGTGCATCTCCCAGGCGCGCCGCAACGTAAATGATCTGCGTCAATCCTTCCGCTTTTTCCGCTGAGTCTTCTTCTTCGGATTCACCGAGTTTATAGATCCGCAACCAGTTCCCGCCCGGGTCCACGACGCTGAAGCCGCGCACCGTGCCGTATTTTTTTCGCGGCCGCAGGATGCGAGGGATGCCCGCAACGGGCAGCTTGCCATGCGCTTTCCGCAGGCCGGCAGCAAAATCCTTGTACAAGCTGTCCGGGTCTGGTACGGCCACGATCACAGTGCCATAAGAGTCCTCAGGTTTAAACCCTTCGATGCCAAAGAGATGGATGTGTATATCTTCGCGGGCCACGACCGCGTATGGGTTGGGGCGGGTCTGTCGATACGTTTTCTTGAAACCCAGGGATTCATAGAATGCCATCGATGCATCCATGTCACTGCAGGGTAGACATGGATAGGTACGTTCGTTTGCCATGGACCGTCTCCTTTTTGTGCTGCCGTTGATATTTTATGTGGAACCGCTCCGTATAAATGTGATTGGGGAGAACGATTATAAATCATTTGCCGCCCTAAAAGTTAAGCGCAGGTCTTATCATCCCCGTAGGGGACCTGACCTGCGCGTTCTGCGTGGGTCGAGCCCTTACAGGATGCTCACCTGCACTGCAACAAACGCAGTGCGGCGCAAGTGTCGCGAAGACCCAGGCAGAACATATAAAACATAAGGTAAAATTCTCCACTATGCCATCCGATACTCAGGTCATTTACTCCATGAACAAAGTTGGGCGCGTCGTCCCGCCCAATAAACAGATCCTGCGCGATATCTCGCTAGGCTTCTATTACGGCGCCAAGATCGGCGTGCTCGGCTTGAACGGCGCGGGCAAGT
>CAZJYB010000015.1:0-39110 GCA_964549865.1 uncultured Anaerolineaceae bacterium | reverse complement strand
GCGCCGTCCCTCTAATGGATGCGGGTAGACGCGTGATTTTAGCAATGAGTCTGCGCGGACGCACAGGGCGGAGATCTCGCGCGGGCTGAGGTAAGGCTTGAGGAGGCCGCGCCAACTCCCGGTTTGGGAAAGAGGCGCGAGCAAGTCCTCGGGGATGGCCTGCCCGACAAAGTCCCAGATCACGGTGCGGAGTTTATCTTCTTCATGAAAACAGATCCCATGATCGATGGTGTAAAGTTTTTTTGTGTCATTCTCGAAAAAGACATGCCCGCCTTTACGATCCGCATTGTTAATCAGCAGATCGAAGAGCACAACAGGCCGAAGTTTTTCCTTGTCTTCGGTCGTAAAGTTGAAGTAATGATATTCAACATCATATTCAATGAATTGCTGCAGCGAGCCGGGGCCGTGAGGGCCGTCTTCGCGCAAGGTGGTGAACGGGACGAAATGAAAGCCAAGGTTTTCGCTTAATTGATAGGCAGCCACCTCGCGTTGTGCGAGCGTGTTCTCCGGGAAATCCCAAAGCGGCTGTTCGCCTCTGCTTGGTTTATAAACGGCCTGATATGTTTCGCCTTCGTGATGCAGGTTCACGAGGAACGTGTAATTCGAGCCAAACATAAATTGGCCGGCGAGTTCATATTCACCAAGTATAAGGGCGTTTTGGATTGCTTTAGAGTTTTGGATATTCATGCTGGTCAAAAGTTGAAAGCCAAAAGTCGGACCTTTGACCTTTGACTTTCAACCATGTTGTTAATGCAAATGTCCGTTCTTCTTCGGGCAAAAATGTCCTTCAGGTTCCATGGGTTGCCCGCATTGCGGACAGACCGGCCGCCCGCGCGTACAAACCTCCACGCCCCAGCGTGCCAGCATGCGCAGTTGCGAACGCGTTGCCCAAAAACGGATCTGCGCGGCGGTCTCAGGTTCCACTTCCTCGGTGAGCAGTTCCTTGGTGAAGATCACAACGCGGTCGCGGTCCTTGTCGTAGCCGAGGCCCACCTCACCCACGCGAAAGAGCGGGTCCACGGGCGGGTTGATGCGCATCACATGTTCCAAATAATCGCCGGAGGCCTCATCCAGCTCCGGGTTCTGCTCGCTGATCTGCGCGAGAAATTGCTCGATGCCGATGGCAAGCGATTGCAATTGTGCTTTCTCAATAATGATCGTGATGGTGCGCTGGTCTTGATAGGCTTGCAGGTAAAAGACGCGCTGGCCTGGTTTTCCGATTGCGTCTGCTGTAATATGGTCGCAGGGATCTACGTCAATTTCAAAACGGGGCATGTCATTCCTTTATTAAATCGAGTATACCAGTAAAGTATAATTCATCCATATTTGCAGAAGGAGCGTGTAATGTACGATAAAAAGAAACTGGATGAACTAAAAGACTCTTTTGAAAAATGGGAAGAGACCTCCCTGCAAAAAGCACTCACACAACTGCCCGAGCGCGCAGATCAATTCATCACCACCTCCTCCGAACCGATCAACAGACTTTATACGCCGCTGGATGTAGCTGGGTCAGACTACGCCTCCGACCTTGGGCACCCGGGCGAGTATCCCTACACACGCGGTGTCCATCCCTCGCTTCATCGCAGCAAACTATGGACGATGAGGATGTTCGCCGGCTTCGGCACTGCGGAGGAGACGAACAAACGCTTCAAGTATTTGCTCGAGCAGGGTCAAACAGGCCTGAGCATTGCCTTCGACCTGGCAACGTTAATGGGCTACGACACGGATCAACCGGAAGCGCTTGGCGAGTTCGGGAAATGCGGCGTGGCGATATCTTCATTGAAGGATATGGAAATTTTGCTGGATGGTATTCCACTGGATAAAGTTTCCTCGAGTATGACGATCAATTCGCCGGCTGCGATCATCTGGGCGATGTATCTTGCAGCTGCCGAGAAGCAGGGCATACGACTGGATCAATTGCGCGGCACCACCCAGAACGACATCCTCAAGGAATTCATCGCGCAAAAGGAGTTCATCTTCCCGCCCGAACCTTCGATGCGCCTGGTGGTTGATACCATGGAATTCGGCGCGCAAAAAGTTCCGCAGTGGAATACGATCTCGATCTCGGGGTATCACATCCGTGAGGCTGGTTCCACAGCCGCACAGGAACTGGCCTTCACCCTCGCAGACGGGCTCGAATATGTGAGATGGGGCATCGCGCGCGGCATGGACGTGGACGAATTCGCGCCGCGCCTTTCGTTCTTCTTCAACGCGCATAACGATTTCTTCGAAGAAATAGCAAAATATCGCGCCGCCCGTCGCATTTGGGCCCGCGAGATGCGCGAGACGTTCCAAGCGAAGAACCCGCGCTCGTGGTTGCTGCGTTTCCACACGCAAACAGCCGGCGTTTCATTAACAGCCCAGCAGCCTGAGAATAATGTAGTGCGTGTGGCTTTGCAGGCTCTTGCCGCCGTTCTCGGCGGCACGCAAAGTTTGCATACGAATTCACAGGATGAGGCGTTGGCGCTTCCGTCTGAACATTCCGTGACCATCGCGCTTCGCACGCAGCAAATTATCGCGGAGGAATCCGGGGTGACAAATACGGTTGATCCATTAGGCGGCAGTTTCTTCGTGGAAGCTCAAACCGATCGAATAGAGAAGCAGGTATACGATTATTTCCGGCGCATCGAGGAATTGGGAGGGGTCATTCCCTGCATCGAAAAGGGATTCTTCCAAAGCGAGATCGCCGACGCGGCCTATCGTTATCAACGTGAGATCGATAGTGGCACGCGCAAGATCGTGGGTATCAACGCCTATACTGAGGATAAGCCTCTGGCAATCCCCATTCTAAAAATGGACCCGAACGGATACAGCCGACAGCTCGCCCGTTTGAGCGAGCTTCGTAAAACGCGCGATAATGGCCGCGTTGGTCAAACGCTCGACCGCTTGCGCATTGCATGTGAGGGTACAGAGAACACCATGCCGTTCATCATGGAATGTGTCCATGCGTATGCGACGCTTGGTGAGATCATAAATATGATGAAGGATGTTTTTGGGGAATACGAAGAGCCGACGATGATCTAATGGTATCCGGCTTCAGATAAAAACAGAAGCGGAATTTATTCCGCTTCTGTTTTTATGATCTTTTCTCTCCGCTTTTTTAACAATTTTTCAATACGCACATATTTTTCGCGGGAGAGCGGGTAGGACCATGCCAGAATGATCGTTCCGGCGAGGATCGTGATCCCAACGAACGAAACCATCAGGCGAATTGCCAGCAGGGCAGACTCCGGCTGGCTGAACTGGATCACATTATCGGGAGGAGACTGATACCCGGACCAGCCAAGGATCTGCAGGGTCAGGAAAATGACCAGCGCGCCGGTCAGCTTGCGGATGAGGGTGCGGATCCCATAATAGATCCCTTCCTGTCTTCTGCGCGTACGCAGTTCATCCCATTCGATCACATCCGGCAACATGGAATCAGGCAATATATACGCAGCGGAAACGCCGATGCCTGCGAGGGCGGCAATGACCAAAAGATAAGTGAGGTCTCCCGGTTGAATGGTGAAGATCATCGCCTGCACGATGATCCATGCGGTCATGCCGATGATATAGGCTTCACGCTTGTTGCGCGTGCGTGAGAGCCACAACCAGAACGGGACGAATAAGATACACACGAACATCATGATGCCGAAGAAGGCGGATTCGAGCGCAAAGGGTATCCCAAAGATCGTGATCTTTGCCAGCAGGTTACCCTGAGCCACCCAGTAAAGCAGGAAGAATGGAAAAGCGATCACGATCATATCCACTGCCGACCAGTTGAACATGTAAATGCCCGCCGCATAGCGGAAGGGAATGTTCTGCCAGGCGACGCGTAATGTCTCTCGAAAGGGCAGGGATTCCTGTTGTTCGGGAGCGAATTTTTCGCGCACAAACCAGCCGACCAGAAAGAGCGGGATCGCGCCCAAGGCGCCAAAGATCGCGCCTCCTAGTAGGAATCCCTGTTGTTGTGAGCCGCCAGCTTCGATGACCTTATCCACGATCATGGGCGCGGCGATCACAACGGTCATTGCAGCGAGCAGCTGAAAGACCGTGCGAAAACTCGAAAGCGTGGTGCGTTCATCGTAGTCGCGCGTCAGTTCCGGGGTCAGGGAAAGATACGGCACGGCCACGAGCGTGGTCAACGTATCTGAGATCATGAAGGAAAGGGTCACGTAGGCCAGTAAGGCAAGCTGGCTTTCCCAATTGGGGGCGGACCAGAGGATGACGAAGCTTAATCCAAATGGAAAAGCGAACCATAACAGGAATGGCCGCCGCCGGCCCCAGCGTGTTTGTAATCGGTCGCTGATGATCCCGATGATCGGGTCGTTGATCGCGTCCCATACAATGCCGATCAGTGCGCCAAACGAGGCGAGGCGTGGCTCCAGCCCGACGACATCGGTAAGATAGAGTGCATAGAAGATGGAGCGCATCATGCCAATGCTTGAAATCCCCCAATCACCGGAACCATACAGAAGTTTTAGCCAGAACGGAAGTTGACGCTTCATGCTCATAATTTGTGTGCGGAATTCGGGCAAGTGTAGCATGGATCAGGCAGGTTGTTAGGCAATTGAAAAGTCCAAAGGCCTTGCTTTGTGCTACACTGGGGGCAGTAAAAACAACCGATAAATGGCAAACCCGTCGAAAGGCGGGGACGCAAAGCAATGGGTCTACAGTTGTGTTCACACAACCATGATCGCCAGGCCGCCGAAGATGATCATAATATGACTTGAAGTCCCCGGCGGGCCTGGATCAAATCCAAGGCCCGTTTTGTTTTTACGAAAACTGAACTTTACAAACGGATCGTATCGATAAATGGCAAACCCGCTGAAAGGCGGGGACGCAAAACCATGGGTCTACAGCCGTGCTCACACGGCCAGGATTGCCAGGTTACCGAAAACGAGCCTCTGAGATCTTTTTTGAAGATCTGGATGCTCATAGTGAAGGAGTATTTTCATGGCATCCAGAATTCAATTTTCGCAGGTTTCACGGTTATTAAGCGCCTTGTTTTTGGCGTTGGTTCTTTGTTCTGCTTTCGTCCTCCCAGTATCTGCAAAGAATACCGCAGGGGCTTTCCCGAGCCTGAACAGCTTCATCGAGACTGTAAGTAACGGGGACGCGAACACTTTGCGCGGCGTCTATGTGCAGGGCCTGATGGCCTTCCCGATCATTCAACAACCCGTTGATGCCCCGGGATTTGTCTCTCAAAATAACGGCCAGTTGACACAGTTCAACATGGCTGCCCAGGCTGGGAACGTGGGCCTGCTGGCGCATAATTACCTGGCCGGCAATTCATTTTCGAAGCTGAAGAGCGGTGATGTGGTGACTCTTGTATTTGGCGATGGGCACACCGAAAGTTTTTCGGTGACCAGCGTTTTGCAATATCAGGCGCTCGACCCTTATAACATGCACAGCGAGTTCACGGATCTGGAAACCCAGGCCACCATCAGCGCCGAGCAATTGTTCAATAACGTATATCGCGGCGAAAGGCATGTGACCTTTCAAACCTGCATCGAAGAGAATGGAATTTTGAGCTGGGGACGGCTGTTTGTGATCGCCGAGCCGATGCCAAATGAACCTGTTGCTCCGGCATATACCTATACAGAAAGCATCTATGCATGGTTATGGGGAAACAGATAAAACGAATTGTGGAGCTTGAATTCTCATATTCGTCCCCGTTAGACTGAAAATCTGTTCGACTATCGTTACAAATCGCCCATATCTGGTGCTCCTGGGGTAACATCTCAGCCCAATTGGGTGTTTCGGCGCGCTTTGGGAGCTAACAGGTCTGTCGGGTGGCAGTAAAGCGCCTGTAAAGCACGGATTGGCCGAGCGGTGATAAATTTGTGGTTAATTCGTTGTAAATTAAGAGGGCCTTTTTCTTGGGAGTTTGCCCTGCCCAAAAGGAATTATTCTAATCGTGAAAAGCTGGAACCTCCATTTGCGTAGGATCATTCGTTCGCTGATATCAGCATTTATTGTGCTGCTTATGATGGCCTTCCCTGCCGGGCGGCCGGTTTTTGCCGTTTGCAACCCGGCACCGACGCCGGGCAATAATGTTATTACGTGTGATGGGGCTGATGATACGATTGATGCACTGGCTGGCAATGACCAGGTCAATGGCGGTGCCGGGAACGACTCGATCACTGGTGGAACTGGCAATGATACCCTCACCGGAGGAGCAGGCGACGATACACTCATTGGTGGTGTGGGCAACGATAGTTATGTTTTTGATACCGACTCCGCGTTGGGCGTAGATACAGTCACTGAAGCTTCTGGTGAAGGCACGGACACCCTCAACTTTGCTACTACAACAACTATGGCTGTCAACGTTGACCTCAGCACTATTGGCAGCAATCAAGTAGTTAACCCGAATCTAACCCTCTACCTCACGGCCGAACAAATCGAGAACGTCACCGGTGGCACCGGGAATGACGTGCTCACCGGGAATAGTCTGAATAACATAATAAATGGCGGCAATGGGAACAATACAATCACGGGTGCGGGTGGTAACGATACCCTCACCGGCGGCACAGGTGCTGATGTCTTTGTCTTCGACACAGACAACCCGCTGGGGCGGGATGTCGTGAACGGTGGTACTGGGACGGATAGATTGGATTTCTCCGGTTCATCCACAGGTGTTACGGTTAATCTTGGAACGACAACGATAGACCAAACTGTCAACAGCAACTTGATCCTGCGCCTGTCTGCGAATCTTGAAAACATCACGGGTGGCTCGGGCGATGACACGCTCACCGGTAGTACCGCGGCCAATACATTGCTTGGCGGCGATGGGAACGACACGCTCAATGGCGGCACGGGTAACGACACACTTAATGGCGGCGCCGGGAATGATCGCGTAGTGCAGACGGTAAATGCTAATCAGACACTGACCAATACATTGGCAACAGGTACCGGGAACGACACACTTGTCAGTATTGAGGAGGTCATTCTTACTGGGGGCGCTGGCAACAACACCTTCACCGTGAGCGGCTGGACGGGTACGGCAACCATCGACGGCGCAGGTGGCACAGCAGATACCATTGTCTCAAGTAACGATGCGGGTTTCGTTCTGACCAATGCACTACTCACGCGTTCCAGCGGTGGTGTATTCAATCTCACCAATGTTGAACGTGCTACTCTTACAGGCGGCAATGGCGATAATACATTAGATGCCTCGGCTTTTACATCCGGTATTGTCACCTTAAGTGGCGGCAATGGAAACGATACATTGTCTGGCGGGTCTCAAAACGACTCTTTGATTGGGGGAAACGGCAACGATATCCTGATTGGCGGGGCTGGCAACGATGCGCTTAACGGCGGCGCGGGGACCGATCGCGTGATACAGACTGTGGACGCTAATCAGACACTGACTAATGCGTTGTTGACAGGTACTGGAAGCGATACACTGGCGGGCATTGAGGCGGCGACTCTTACTGGGGGTGCTGGCGACAACACCTTCACCGTAACCGGCTGGACGGGCACGGCCATCATCGACGGCGCAGGTGGCACAGCAGATAGCATTGTCTCAAGTAACAATGCAAATTTCGTTCTGGCCAACGCATTACTCACGCGCTCGACCGGTGGTTCGTTCACTCTCGCCAACGTCGAACAGGCAACTCTTACTGGAGGCGCCGGCAACAACACCTTCACCGTGAGCGGCTGGACGAATTCGGCAACCATCAACGGCGCAGGTGGCACAGCAGATATCATTGTCTCAAGCAACGATGCAAATTTCCTTTTGACCAACGCATTACTAACTCGCTCGACCGGCGGTGTGTTCAATCTTGCCAACGTCGAACGCACCACTCTGACGGGCGGCAATGGCAACAATACGTTGGATGCCTCGGCTTTTACAGCCGGACTGGTTACGTTAAGCGGCGGCAATGGGGACGACACATTGTTTGGCGGATCTCAAAATGACACTTTAACCGGCGGAAGCGGCAACGATAATCTCAATGGCGGCGCTGGTACCGACACACTCACTGGCGGTGTTGGTAGCGATACGTACACTTTCGTGGGAAGCGTGCTGGGTACAGACACGATCAATGAGGCAGCAAACGCCGATTCTGATACACTCGATTTTTCGGCTTTCACACCTGGCGGCACTCCTGGTGTTACGATCAACCTTGCTAGCACAGCTACCCAAACCGTAAATACTGGCGACTTGTTGCTACGATTGCAGACCATCACTAGCATAGAAAACGTCATCGGCTCTGCAGGTGCCGATGTGATCACGGGGAATACCAGGGATAACATGTTCACTGGCGGTGGCGGGAACGACACGCTCACCGGCGGCACTGGAAACGACAGTTACGCCTTCAACACCACCACTGCCCTGGGTACCGATACGATCACCGATGCCGCTGGCGGTGGAACGGATACGCTCGACTTCACCGGCTCCAGCAGCGCGATAACGGTTGATCTGAGCGATAGTATTAGCCAGGCCGTCAATGCCAACCTAAATCTCGTTCTTGGCACATCACAGATCGAAGATATTACTGGCGGAACTGGTAACGATACATTGACCGGCAACACACTGAACAATGTTATTAACGGCGGCAGCGGCGATGATAATCTCATTGGCGGTGATGGCGACGATACCCTCGATGGCGGCGCCGGGACCGATCGCGTGGTGCAGACCGTGAATGCCGATCAGACACTGACTGATATATTGTTGACAGGTGCCGGAAGCGATACACTGGCTAACATTGAGGATGCGACTCTTACTGGGGGTGCCGGTAACAACACCTTCACCGTGAGCGGCTGGACGGGCGCGGCTATCATCGACGGCTTGGGCGGTACAGATACGATTGTCTCAAGCAACGATGCAGATTTCCTTCTGACGGATACATCGCTCACGCGCTCGACCGGCGGTGTGTTCACTCTTGCTAATATCGAACAGGCCACTCTGACGGGTGGCAATGGCAATAACACATTAGCCGCCTCAGCTTTTTCCGGTATGGTCACATTAAGCGGCGGCGATGGCGACGATAATCTCATTGGCGGCAGTGGCGATGATGTGTTGACCGGAGGTAATGATGACGATAATTATGCCTTCGATACCGACTCAGCTCTCGGTACAGACACGATAAACGAAGTCTTTGGAGGAGGCACGGACAACCTTGACTTCACTGGCTCGACAAATGCGATCACCGTCAACCTCGGAACGACCGGCAATCAAGTCGTCAATGGAAACCTGACACTCAACATGACCGCCGCGCAAGTGGAGAACGTCACCGGTGGAAGCGGGGATGACACATTGACCGGCAATAGCCTCAACAATGCTTTGAATGGTGGGGCAGACAATGATAATCTCATTGGCGGCAACGGCAATGATACGCTCAACGGCGAGTTTGGAAATGATATTCTCAATGGTGGTACGGGTGATGACATTCTCAATGGTGGTGACGGGAATGACACACTGAGCACAAGCGCCGGCATCGATACGATCAACGGCGGCGCAGACGATGACTTGATCAACATTATTACTGGAGACTCCACTGGTAATAGTATCGATGGTGGCCTGGGTAACAACATCTTCGTATTTCAGCTGGGAGCGACTGGATCGATTGCACTGATTTCAAGCGGCACAGACACGCTCGACTTCAGCTCGTTCGGCATGCCGGTTACGATCAACTTGAGCAACAACAGCCAGCAGGGCGTGGGAGGTGGTCTGTTCCTCACCCTAACCGGCTTTTTCCAAAATATCAATGGTTCGGCTTTCAACGATACCATTACCGGTAATACTGCGGACAATATCATCAATGGCGGTGCTGGAAACGACACGCTTCTCGGTGGTGCTGGCAGCGACACTTTGAACGGCGATGCAGGCAATGATATTCTGGATGGTGGCGCTGGCTCAGATGCACTCGATGGCGGAGCGGATATCGATACTGTCCAGAACTACTCTGCAAGCGACACACACGTCAATATTGAAAACGGCTTTCCTGCATCCGGTTCAGGCACATCCTCACGTACCCGGGCGGCGAGCGCGGCTTTCATCCCTGTCACTGGTGGTGTTCCCGTTGTATTGAGCTGTGAGTCGAATCCGGTCTTATTAAAAACACAGGATAACAGCCTGGCCTTCTTCTATAACCTGTGCGGATATACCGTTGTTTTGGATGAGGTCGTGTTGATCGACGAGCAGTTGCCCCTGCCAAACGACAGCACATATCTCAGCGGATTGTCGCTCGCTTTGATAAAAGAGAGTCAGGCGCTTGACGAATTCCCCGAAGGGTCATTGGTAAATTTGAGCTTCCCCGTTCCTGCCGACCTGGGCAGCACCATCAGCGGATTCTCGTGGGATACGACGACCAGTGCCTGGGTGGAAGTGCCTGTTGTAGTGGCGGATGGGTATGCCACGCTGAACGTGGATCATTCGGGCAGTTACATACTGACCATTGAATGATGAATAAAAAATAAAAAACGACTTGCAGACAGACACCCTGTTTTTAGGGTGTCTGTCTTTTTAACTGATGTTACGCACCGTCCCGAAGGTTTGATCGGCTAAACAAGATTTTTTCAAGGAAACCTTCGGGACGTTCTCCCACTACGCTGTGCTACGGGGACTTCGTGCGTAAGGTGAGTTTTTAATTTGCATTTTTGATGAAAAGCCATTTGAGGATAAAATACCCCCATGTCCTCCCTTGCGGATAAACTCAAGTCTCTCGGCGTAAAAGTTGGGACTTCGCATCTCTCCCCGCCCGCACCTGCCAGCCGCTCGATCGACTCGGTTGTGGCTGGAGCATTTCGCGCCACCCCGCTGGGAGAGGTCTTCGTCTCGGAATTGATCTATGGCGCCGATTATTCCCACGGCAATACCTCGCCTCTCTCTGCTTTTCCGCTTTCATTGATATCCCAATGGGCCAGTGATCCGCGTCTTTCAGAATTGCCCATCGATAAATTCGCCTTTCTCGATACCGAGACCTCCGGGATTGCAGGCGGCACCGGCACCTATGCGTTTCTCGTGGGTGCCGCGCGCTTTGTAGAGGGCAAATTCGTTTTACAACAGTTCTTCATGCGCGACCCTGCTGAAGAACCCGCGCTGCTGGAAGGCCTGGCGTATTTCCTCGCACCTTGTGAAGCGCTGGTCACCTTCAATGGCAAATCCTTCGATGCGCCGTTGCTGGCCACGCGTTATTCCATGCATCGCATGCCGCTCCCTTTCAAGGGGTATGCTCATTTGGACCTGCTCCCACTTGCGCGGCGTTTGTGGCGCGACCGGCTGCCCTCGCGTGCGCTGAAATATCTCGAAGAGCATGTGCTTGCCTTTACGCGTGCGTCGGACGAAGTGCCCGGCTACGAGATCCCGTGGCTGTATTTCGATTATCTACGCAGTGGCGATGCCGGCCCGCTGGCAGGCGTGTTCTATCACAACGCCATGGACGTCGTTGCGATGGCCGCGCTTCTCACTCATATCAGTGAGATGACGACGAATCCATATGACGGGCGCGTGCAGCACGGGTTGGACTTCATCGCATTGGGGAAACTGTTCGAGGATATCGGTCGCTGGGAGGAGTCGGCGCGCCTGTATGAGCGGGGACTCGAGTTTGGCCCTTCGACAGGCTCAGGACAGGGTTTGAGTGAGGCAGATTTCGGCGTCGCGGTGAAGCGCTTGTCCATCCTGCAAAAGAAACGCGGCGATATGGAAAAAGCCCTGCAATTGTGGGAACAGGCTGCCGACCAGGGACATATCTATGCCCACATCGAGCTGGCAAAATATCATGAACATAAAACGCGCGATGTGAAGGCCTCCATCCGCTGGACGAAGATCGCGCGCAAGCTCGCGCAGCACGCCGACCTGCCGGCGTACATACGCAAGCACTGGCTCGAGGAGATCGATCACAGGCTTTCGCGTTTGGAAAGAAAAGCGGGTTTATAATCAGGCAACATTTTAAAAGAGGAGCACAGCGATGGAGATCACCGTTTCAAAAGAGCAGGGGCGTGTTCCAGTGACTGTTTTGCGCGTGGCCGGTCAGTTGGATGGGCAGACCTATCAGCAATTGATCGATAAAGCGCGTGAGGAATATGATGCCGGCGCGAAAACCATGTTGCTGGACCTGGGTGAGCTCACTTACATTTCCAGCGCCGGGCTGGTCTCGTTGCATACGATCGCCACGCTCCTGCGCGGCGAATCGCTGCCGCAGGATGAAAATGGCTGGAACGCATTGAAATCCATGGACCGCGCCCAGGATGGAGGCGTGCAAACGAATTTGAAATTGCTCAACCCGCGTCCCGACGTGAACAGCGTTCTGGAGATGGTCGGCTTTTCCGCTTTCTTCGAAGTGTTCACCGACAGGCAGAAAGCCATTGAATCCTTTTGAGTTCATTGAATTGAACAGCGATGCAGTGTTAACACTGCATCGCTGTTGTCTTTTTATATTTACGTGAGGTGAGAAGATGAAGCGTAATCTTGGTAATATCGTCATCATCGTCCTGGTCGTCCTGACGGTCCTGATCTGGATCGTTTTCCCGCCCGATAGCGAAGGCGTGCAGAACTATGGGCGTGCCTATGCCGGCGAGGTGCTCGGTTCGTTGATGATCCTCTTTATGTCATGCTCGTTGTTCATCTCCACGCGGCCAAAGTGGGCGGAGCAGTATTTCGGCGGGTTGGATAAGATGTACATGACCCATCGGCGGACCTCCACGAGCGCGTTCCTGTTGATGTTCGTGCACCTGCTGACCGTGCCCATCACCATCATGAATTTGCGCATTGGGAACTACCTGGGGATGATCGCCTTTTTGGGGATCCTGGCGATTGTGCTGCCGACGCTTGCGCCGCGCATCCCGCTCCTGGGCAAACTGGCAGGCAATGACTATGAGGAATGGAAGAAGCTGCATCGCTACATCGGCATCTTTTTCTTTATCGGGTACCTTCATTCGATCTCTGTGAACGCGCCGACCGCAAAAGTGGCGATCAACTGGACGCAGATCTTCGTCATTATCGGCACGGCTTCCTATTTATATACGGAGGTCTTTGGGCGCTTCCTTAAGAAGTATCTGCCTTATACCGTGGAGGCGGTGAAACACCCGAACAACACCACTACAGAAGTCACCATGCGTGCGAAGAAGGAGCCCATAAAAAAACAGCGCGCCGGGCAGTTCATGTTCGTGCGGTTTTTGGGCGATAAAGGATTGAATGAGTCGCATCCATTTACCATCTCCAGTGCACCCTCCGAGGATGTGCTGCGTCTCACCATCAAGGCTTCCGGTGATTTCACGCGTCGTCTTTTCCAGGATCTAAAAGTGGGGACGCAGGCGATCATCGAAGGTGCCTATGGGATGTTCGACTACAAGTTGGGTGGGGAGAAGCAGATCTGGGTCGCGGGTGGCATTGGTGTGACGCCGTTCCTGTCCTTTGTGCGCGATCTGAAAGACGACCTGAACCATGACGTGGATTTTTACTACACGGTGCGCAACCGTGAAGAGGCCGTTTTTGTGGAGGAGATCGAGGAAGCCGACAGGAAAAATCCGCGCTTGCAGGCGTATATTCGTGCCTCCTCCACAGACGGCTCATTGACCATTGAAGACATCGTAAAGAACGCGGGAGGGGATGTCAGCGATCGTGATGTTTACTTGTGCGGGCCGCTTCCCATGATACAGGCATTTGAAAAGAAGTTTCTTGAAGCCGGTGTTCCATTGGGCAACATTCATTATGAGGAATTCAATTTCAGGTAGGATCGCAAACGTTTCATAAATTTTTAGAGGAGAAATTTTATGCAGATCTCTTTTTCCACCCAACAGGGCCGTGTGCCTGTTACAGTATTACAGCTCGAAGGCAACCTGGACGCGTCGAATTACACGGATGTGATCAAGAAGGCGCAGGAATCCTACGATGGCGGCGCGCGTGACCTGGTGATCGACCTGGGCAAAGTGCCCTACCTGAGCAGCGCAGGACTGATGGCTTTGCATACGGTGTCCCTGATCTTTGCCGGGCAAAGCCTGCAGCCGAACAGTTCGGGACGCCCCACCTTCCGTTCACTCGACCCGGACCGTGATAAGGCTGCGCGTGAGCATGTGAAGCTGCTCAACCCACAGCCTGCCGTGGATCAGGTATTGGACACGGTTGGGCTGAAACAATTCTTTGAAGTGTTCACGGACCTCGCACCTGCCGTCAAATCCTTTTAAGGAACCATGTCCCGCAGAAACAGAGGCCGCGCCGTACTTTTCCCGATCCTGCGAAAGCCGGCCATGCAACTGGCGATCGTTATTTTTATCGCCTTCATTGTCTATTTGATCGCGCTGGCAGGCGGGGAGAGAACTGCTCATCAGCCGCGCGAGGTGAATGTAGACGAAGCCTATCAGATGTATCAGAGCGGCGTTTTTGTTCTCGATGTGCGTACGCAACAGGAATGGGACGAATATCATGCGCCCAATACAACTTTGATCCCGCTGGATCAATTGGCGGGTCGCTTGCATGCATTGCCGAAAGATCGCGCGATCCTGGTGGTATGCAGTTCCGTAGCGTGTAGTCAGCAAGGGCGCGACATTTTATTATCGGCCGGTTTTGATGCATCCAGTTTAAAAGACGGACTCAATGCATGGTATGCCAGAGGCTATCCCATCGAAGGCGCGCCTCCGCAGTAATGAAAATTTGAAATAAAAAGACTCTAAATGAGCTCACTCGTAAAAGCCATATTTACCTAACTGCATAAAACGCCCTGAACAGGGCGTTTTATGCACTCAATCATACTTGTTTATTCTGTTTACTTGACGGCTAGAATCTTTTGAGTATAATATCATCACATGCTGATATAATGATACAAAGGATATATTATATGCTTATTGCCAACCCAAAATCCATTGAAATACAAGCCAAACTCTTTCGCGGCTTTTCCGATCCCTCGCGCCTTTCAATTCTCGATGCACTGCGCGATGGAGCAGTTACTGTGAATGAGATCGTGGAAGCAACTGGTTTATCACAACCAAACGTCTCAAACCACCTCGGATGTTTACGCGATTGCGGACTGGTCATCTCTGAACAGCAGGGGCGTTATGTTTATTATGAATTAAGCGATAAACGAGTTGGACAATTGCTAATGCTTGCAGATCAACTTCTTGCTGATGTCGCAAAAGGTGTTTACGAGTGTACGCGTTATAACGTAAAGGAGTCTAAAAATGGCTAATTTACAAACTCTTGAAATTCCGATCGCAGGCATGGATTGTGTCGAATGCACACAGCATGTTCAACATGCGATTTCCAAATTGGAAGGCATTAAGTCGGTGGATGTGCTGCTTGCCGCAGAGAAAGCTATCATTCAACTTGACCCTGAAAAAGTTGACATGCCTGCAATTCGTAAGGCCGTTGCCAGCGCAGGTGAATATTCTGTTCCTGAAACTGTCCCATTGCCTTCTGTTGAACCCATGGGAGACTTCAATCGCCGATTGATAATTTTACTGGTGGCTGTGTTCAGCATCGTATTGTCAATCGTTGTGGCCGGTGAATGGCTGGGATTGTTCAAATTGCTGGATGATCTCATTCCATTCCCAGTTGGTGTTGCAATTGTCATAGGGGGCGGCTGGCCTATTTTTCGCAACGTCATTCGCGCCACACTCAAACAGCAGATCATTTCTCATACACTCATGACGCTCGGCGTGATCGCCGCCTTGGCTGTTGGCGAATGGGTTACAGCCGCGATTGTCGTCGTTTTTATGCGCGTGGGTGAATACGTTGAAAACTTTACCACTGAGGGAGCCCGCCGCGCAGTGAAAGAATTAACAGCCATCGCCCCACAAACTGCCCGCGTGGAACGTGACGGCACGGAAATGGAAATACCAATAGCGGAAGTGAAGATCGACCAAATTGTGATTATTCGTCCTGGCGAAAAAATTCCTGTGGATGGTGAAGTTGTCAGTGGACAAGCTACTATTGACCAGGCCGCTGTCACAGGCGAATCCATGCCAGTTGAAGCGACAAAAGGAGGCCGTGTCTTTGCCGCTACAATTGCGAAACTGGGAAGTTTACGCGTGAAAACCCTGCGCATTGGAGCAGATACAACATTCGGGCGTGTGGTCAAAATGGTTGAAGAAGCGGAGGCAAACCGCGCTGATGTACAAAGATTTGCAGATAAATTCAGCGCATATTATCTTCCTATTGTTGCGGGAATCGCTGCCCTCACTTTTCTTATCAGCCGTAATCCATTATCAACTGCTGCTGTCCTTGTAGTGGCATGCTCCTGCTCCATAGCATTGGCAACGCCTGTCGCAATGCTGGCTTCGATTGGTGGGAGTGCAAAACGCGGGTTGTTGATCAAAGGCGGTAAATATCTTGAAGCACTGGCACGCGCCGATGTGGTCTTGGTGGATAAAACAGGTACGCTTACACTTGGTCAGCCGAAAATTACTGATGTTATTCCCCTCAATGGCTTGCCCACATCGGAAATTCTTGCTCTCGCGGCTTCTGCGGAACGCTACTCCGAACATCCCTTGGCGGAGGCAGTACGAGTCGCGGCTCACACTCAAAATGTTGCACTTTCAGAGCCACAGGCTTTTGAAGCGGTCCCTGGCATGGGCATTCGCGCAAAAATAAATGGTTTATCAGTTGAGGTTGGCAATCGTCGCTTGATTTCATCAACCGAGTCTTTGCCTATTGCTCAAGAGTTGGAAGCACAGGGAAAAACGCTCTTATTTCTTTCACGCGACACTCAACTTGTTGGGATTCTTGCCGCCTGCGATACTCTTCGACCGGAAGTTCAAACTTCTCTTGCGGAGTTACGCACTCTTGGAATAAAACATATCGAATTGCTTACCGGCGATAATGAACGCACAGCATCTGCGCTAGCCAAACAGCTTGGTGTTAAATATCGTGCCAACCTGTTGCCTGAAAATAAAATTCAAATCGTGAAGGATTATCAAGCAAAAGGGCACACGGTTGTAATGGTCGGCGATGGTGTGAATGACGCGCCAGCGCTGGCGCAAGCCAATATTGGGATCGCAATGGGCGCGGCGGGAACTGATATTGCCATTGAGGCTGCTCACATTGCGCTGATGCGCGAAGACTGGTCGCTTGTCCCGGAAGTGATACGAATTGCCCGCCGAACAATGGGCATTATAAAAATGAACCTTGCCTTTACGGCAGTATATAACATGGCAGGGTTAGTATTAGCGGCTTTTGGATTTTTGCCGCCTGTGCTAGCGGCTGCCGCTCAATCTCTGCCAGATATAGGCATTCTCACCAACTCGGCACGATTGATAAAGCAAAAGAAATAACGAGTGGCGATCATCGTTTTTACTAATGGTTATAATCACTTTCCATGGAAACGACGACATCCCGCCCTCTTTCTCGTTCATTGATCCTTGTGATCGTGCTTTGCGCTTTGGTGTTGATCGTCTCGAGCATGGTCCCGCCCGGTGCATTTTCCTGGTTGTGGGACCGCATCAACATCTTTGCGACGGTCTTCCTCGGTATTTTTGTGGAAGCAGTTCCGTATCTGCTTCTCGGGACGCTTGCTTCCGGTCTTGTGGAGGTGTTCCTTGACCGCGACCAGATGGCTAAATGGATCTCCCATCGGCCCGTCCCGGCCGCGCTGGCAGGTGCATTCATGGGTATGCTCTTCCCTGTTTGCGAATGCGGCGTTGTCCCGCTCACACGCCGGTTGTTCAACAAGGGATTGCCTTTGCCCGCAGGGATTTCCTTTCTTCTAGCAGCGCCTGTATTGAACCCGATTGTCCTTTTAAGTACCGCAGCCGCTTTCGGCTGGGGGCAAATGTTGTTCTGGCGAATGGCCCTCAGCCTGGTGATCGCTGTTGTAGTGGGGCTCGTGTTCTCGGTCGAGAAGGACGCGGGGGAGGTCCTTCGCCCCGTTTTCACATCATCGCACGAACATCATCATGATGGCAACGGACGAAAAACCTCCCCTGAAAAATTCAGGACAGCCTTTGTGATCGCTGCGGACGAATTCTTTGAAATGGGGCGTTATCTCGTTATCGGCGCGGGGCTGGCCGCAGGCTTGCAGACGTTCGTTCCCCAATCCGCTCTGCTTGCCATTGGGAGCGGCCCTGTGTTTTCCGTATTGGTGATGCTTGGCCTTGCGGTCCTGCTCTCGATCTGTTCCACAGTGGATGCGTTCGTCGCGCTCGGCTTCATCGGTACGTTCAGTTTTGGCGCGGTGCTTTCATTTCTTGTGTTCGGGCCCATGGTGGATATCAAGAGCATTATCATGTATTCACAGGTGTTCAAGCGGCGCGCAGTTGCGTATCTTGTCGTCATCCCGTTTTTGATGAGCCTGCTGGCCGGGATCATTTTCAATTATGTTTCACCATAGGTATTAATTATGCCAAAAAGATTGTATCGTTCCTTTCAAGCCCTGATCCTGCTGGCCTTATGCCTGTTCTTTGCGGGCAAGGCTGCGAACGGTCAACTCACGTATTACATTAATATGCGCTTCGTGCCACTGACGATTTTTGGAATCATCATGCTGGCCATTTTGGCACAGAACTTATTCAATGAAATGCGCCGTGCCCGCAGGGATCAGGACGGGCACGACCATGATGACGACCATGCTCCTTCGTCGGCAAATTTATGGTTCATGCTCGTGCCGCTTGCCATTGGCATTCTCATCCCGGCGCGTCCATTGGATTCATCTGCATTCGCCACAAAGGGATTTAATACAACGGGCCCGCTGGTCAGCTCCTCCTCCAGCGCGCAGCTCTTCGAGACCGAATCGCAGGACCGCAATATTTTGGATTGGTTGAAGATCTTCAATTACGAAACCGACCTCACGCCTTATCTCGGCCAGCAGGCTTCTGTGATTGGTTTTGTGTATCGCGACGAACAGCTTTCTGAAGATCAATTTTATGTCAGCAGGTTCGTTGTCTCCTGCTGCGCGGCGGATGGGTTTGCGATCGCGATGGTCGCCGAATGGCCTGAGGCAAACACACTGGAACAGGATGCGTGGGTGCTGGTGAAGGGCCCTGTATCCTCCATCACTTTGAATGACCGCGCGGCGCCTGTCATTCAAGTCGAATCTGTGCAAAATGTTCCGATCCCGGAACAGCCCTATCTCTTTCCATGAAGAATCTTTCCCCGCTTGATAAAGCCGCGGCTGGTGTCATGATTACGGCTGCCGCGCTCATTGGGCTTGTGATCCTGTTTGGGGCGCAGGCTGGGGTCCGGGTAACAATATCCCTGCCTGAGGGCGGCGAGATCGGTCCGCTTGAGATCATCACCCTGAAATTTTCCGAATCAGTTGACGCGCAGATGACGGAGGCTTTGGTCGATATCCAGCCAAAAACGGATGCGATATTTCAATGGGCGGATCCGCAAACCCTGCAGATCGTTCCTGCCGGACCTTTTGAACTGGACACCCTTTACAAGCTGACCCTGCGCCCGGGCATTGTTACACAAAGTAAACGCGAATTGAATAGCGATCAAAGTTGGGAATTTAAGGTGCGTACGCCATTCGTGGTTTATCTAAATACACAAAATGATCAAAGTAGTATCTGGGCTGTGGATTTGAACGGTAACCCGCCGCGCCAACTAACGGATCCGTCCATTAAGGTCATGGGTTTCGATGCTTCGCGCGACGGCGAATTCATTGTCTTCCATTCGGTCAATACCCAGGGTGGCATTGACTTATGGCGTGTAAGCCGTGCTGGGGATGATGCGGCTATGCTGCTCGACTGTACGCGCGATCGCTGCACAGCACCGGCAATTTCGCCGGATGGCACGCGCGTGGCTTATTCGCGTGAACTTGCAGGTCCTGGCCCGGACCTGCCCTATGGGTCTCCACGCGTCTGGTTGCTCGATGTAAAAAGCGGGCAGGATGGCCCGGTCTACGAAGACAAGCAGATTCTGGGTTACAAACCAACCTGGTCGCCAAATGGGAAACAACTCGCGTCTTTCGATGGCCTTGCAGACCAGATCCGTTTGTTGGACTTGGTAAGCGGTGAGCAGCTGATCTTTTCATCGAATACCGGCGGTCCGCTAACATGGTCGCCGGATGGCACAAAGTTCCTGTTCACTGATGTCGTGCAAAATGAGTTTGGTTTGCACACACGCGTGCGCATGGCGGATCTGGCTTTGAACGAGACTGTCACGTTGATCGGTGAAAATGACGAGCGCGATTATTCGTATTACTCGCTTTCATGGTCGACCGTTGATAATAACGTGGTACTTGGCAAGCGGGCCGATGGTGACAAGCCCGCGCAGGAATTCTGGCTTTTCGACCCGGGCCGCTTGGACGGGATCGTGATCGCAGGCCAGCCGGATTATGCCTATAACTCCCCGCGTTGGGATGTGTGGGGCAGCGCGCTTGTGTTTCAACAATTCAAATTAAAGGGTGTATATAAACCCGAGATCGGTATTTGGAAAACGGGTTTTCGTGAACCGCTTGTTATCGCAGAAGGCCTCATGCCTCACTGGCTGCCGTAAGCATCGATGAAAAGATTAATATTCATTCCAATAATCTTGTTGCTCTTTACACAGGCTATACCGGTCTTTGCCCACCCTGCGGATGTATACACTCATTTTATTCATGTCGTCATCACACAAAATGGCCTTTCGATCAAGTGGGAGATCAAACCCGGGCCGATGCTGGTCTCGTCCATTTGGTTCGAAGCGGATACAGATCAGGATGAGAGCGTCAGCGCGGAGGAGGGAGATCATTGGGCGAATTCGCGCGCCGCGAATTTCACGGCTACATTGCAGAACACGCCTTTCGCGTTGCAATTGGAGGACGTACAATTTCCATCGAGTCGGGATGCTTTTCAATCCGGGCAGGAGTTCGTTGCCCTATATCTGACTGCATCATGGCCTGAAGACCTGGATAATCCTTATGAGCTTGTACTGCACAACAGCGTGGAGGAACAGAAATCGCTTAATTGGTATTTCATCAACTCGGAAGAGGGAGTTAAGTTCGAAACTCCCATGCAAAAGAACAGCAGCCTCACGCTGAACACTTTTGAGGCATCGGCACAGGGTCCGTCGGCGAAATTGATCACAACCTGGGATAGCAGCATGCCGTCGCTCTCGCCGGGGCAGGCAGGCGAACAGCAAGTGGTGCCTCAATCCCTGCCGCAAAATACTCCACAGGAAATATTGCTCGACCTTGTCCGCAGGCAGGAATTTTCCATACCGTTCTATGCTTTCGCGCTTGCGATCTCACTTGTGCTTGGGGCGCTTCATGCACTGACCCCCGGTCATGGGAAGACAGTTGTTGCGGCCTATCTGGTCGGTTCACGCGGGACAACCTGGCATGCGGTTGTGCTCGGGACAGTCGTCACGCTGACGCATACCGGCTCCGTCTTTTTGCTTGGCATCATTACGCTCGCCGCGTCGCAATACATTTTGCCCACGAGCATCATTCCGGTGCTTGAGATCATTTCCGGTTTGTTGATCGTGGGGCTGGGCCTGTATTTACTCTGGCAGAGATTTCAATACTGGCTCAAGAGCCGGTCCAATAATCCTGTGAAAAAGGCAAGGAGATATTCGCTTCAACCTGCCTTTTCAAATTTGAAACTAGCATCCGATATATATAAAGTTGAAATACCGGGCGCAAGTTCTTCGCCTGCACATCATCATGGCGATGGAAGAATGCATTCTCATGATGTCCCGGAAGCCATTACCTGGCGTTCGCTGATCGCTTTGGGAGTCAGCGGCGGCCTCGTCCCCTGCCCGGATGCGATCGCGATCCTGCTGGTTGCTGTTGCCATTAATCGCATCCTGCTTGGTTTGTCGTTGATCATTTCCTTTAGCCTGGGCCTCGCCATCGTGTTGATCGTCATCGGACTGTTGATGGTGAACAGCCGCCGCTTGTTCAACCGCTTCGATGGTCTTACTCGTATTGCGCCCTTCATGCCAATTGTCAGTGCGATGATTGTCTTGGTTCTAGGGATTGGCTTGACGTATGGCGCGTATGTTCGGGCGAGGGAAAATTTCAATGCACCTGCGGCAGGCGCGGGCGGAGTCAATGAAGCGCAGGTTCTGTATCTCGCTGAAGATGAAAACGGGACTGCGCAGTTGTTCATTGGGAGTGTGGCAGATAAAACGTCGAACAGGGTCACACAAACTTCGAATGGCGTGGTGGATTATGCCCTTTCGCCGGATCGGTCCCGCGTGGTCTATATCCTGAATACGGAAGATCTTGAAAATGAGATCTGGGCCGTCGATCTCGCGAGCCGGCAAAATAAAAAATTATCAGATTGCGCAAATGCGGTCTGTTCAGGGCCGGTCTGGTCGCCTGACGGAGATCGTCTCGTTTACGAACACATGAGCATGTCGGCAAATGCAACGGGGCTTGCGACATTGTGGTGGATGGATGCAAACACAGGCGCGGCGCGGCCGGTATTTGCAGAATCGCAATTGCCGGGAGCGAACCCGCGCTGGTCTCCGGACGGGGAGTGGTTGAGTTATGCCACAACAGATAGTGTCAGGCTGTACAATCTTGAAACCGAGGAGAATCATGTGATCAATAATATTCTCGGTGGAGCTGCAAATTGGTCGCCTGATGGGAAGTCGATCTTGTACAGGGATGTTATCATTCAAGATAACCGCTTCATCACGCAATTGTTTGTTTACGATCTGATTTCAGAAGCAACGACGAATATCAGCCCGGACCTCGGCTTTGAAAATATCCTGGCGGCATGGTCGCCTGATGGTAACCTGATCGCGATAGTGCGGCGCGATCTTTCCGTATCGCGCGGCGATCAGATCTGGTTGATGCGCGCAGATGGCAGCAAGGCGCGTGCGCTTACCGACACGCCCGCAGTTCTGCATGGCAGCTTGAACTGGTCGCCTGATGGGGAATATTTGCTTTATGATCTATATGACCTCGACAACTTCCCACTTGATTCCAGCCTGCAAATGATCGAAGTAGCATCGGGCCAGGTGACAGACCTTGGGATGAAGGGGTATAACCCTCACTGGCTCTGGCCTTAAGAAAGCAGGGCGGCGTCGCTTGACCCAATCCCTTTTTGCGCTTATACTTATTGAAAATGATTTTCAATATCAACAGGAGCACCTATGTCTGCTGAACTCTGGCTGACCCAATTGCAGGAAAATGGATACCGCCTTACTGGCGCGCGTCGGGCTGTCGTGGAGACGGTTGAAAAGTCCAGCCGCGCGCTGACCCCGCTTGAGGTCTACGACATGGCGCGTAAAAAATATCGTGCGCTGGGGTTGGTCACCGTGTATCGCACATTGGAGAAGTTGGAAGAACTTCATGTCATTCAACGGGTACACCAGCCGATGGGATGCCAGGCGTTCATTTCGTCGTCCCCGGGGCATCAACATTTGTTATTGTGCAAAAAATGCGGCCAGGCCAGCCTTTTCGAAGGCGACGACCTGGACGGCCTGATGAAATCCATTGCACGCAAGACCGGCTATCAGATCACTGAGCATTGGCTGCAGCTTTTTGGGTTGTGCCAGGATTGCCGTGTTAACTAGCTCAGAGACGGTCTGCGACCGCCCAATTTGCAGAGAAGCCACAGGGTCACACCGTTCGTGCCGCGTAGCACGGCGGCACGTGATTTGCTTAGCAAATCATGCGAGACGGCAGACGCTGCGGGAGCATGACGATGCGTAAGATCAGAAACTAATTCAGACCCTCGCTCAATAGCGGGGGATAAAAAGGGAGACAAAATGAAAAAGATTATCATTTCCATTGTTCCACTACTGGTATTTGCGGCTCTTTTCGGGACGTCATGCGGGCCGGCCCTAAAAAGCAATGATGGCGGCCTGAACGTGCTCACCTCCACTACTTTCCTTGCGGATATCGCCCAGAATGTCGCGGGCGATCGCGTGCAGGTTGAATCTTTGCTTCCCTTCAGCGCGGACCCGCACGCGTATCAGAGCGCCCCTTCAGATGTGACAAGAATTACTGAAAGCACTGTATTGATTCTGAACGGCATCGAATACGAACACTTTATTGAATCTTTGTTGGAGAATGCGGATGGTGAACGCCTTATCATCGAGGCCTCGGCTGGCCTTGAACCTCATCACCTGGAGGAACACGAGGGTGAGGAGCATGCCGAAGAGGCAGAATCAGAGGAAGGCCCTGGGCACGAAGCGGGCGATCCGCATATGTGGCTGGATCCGAATCTGGTTTTAACTTACGTTGAAAACATCCGTGATGGATTGAGCCAGGCAGATCCGGAAGGCGCAGCGACATACGTGACCAACGCGGATTCGTATCGCGCGCAACTCAGGGAGCTTGATGTATGGATCGTTGAACAGGTGAATACCATCCCGGCTGAACGTCGTTTGCTGGTGACCAATCATGAAGCCCTGGGCTATTTCGCCGAACGATATGGTTTTGAGATCGTGGATTCGATCCTGCCGAGTTTTAGTTCGGAGGCCAATGCCTCGGCACAGGAGATCGCCGCGGCCGTGGATGCAGTAAAGTCTTCCGGGGCGCCGGTTATTTTCCTCGACGAGGTGGAGAACGCAGACCTCGCCAATCAAATTGCCGCCGAGACTGGGGCAAAAATTGTGGACGACCTGTATCTCGAGTCGCTCACGGATGGCCCGCCTGCGGGGACATACCTCGATATGATGAAACATAATGTTTTGCAGATTGTTGAAGCATTAAAATAAAAGGTAAGAGGCATCTGTTACAGGTTGCCCTAATAACGATATGACACATATTCCCAATCGACTTGAAATTCAAAATGCCAGCATAGGATACGGGGAAAAGATCGTCCTGCATGACCTGGACTTTCAGATCCCGCATGGCGCACGTGTGGCCGTTGTGGGCCCAAACGGCGCAGGTAAATCCACGTTGTTCAAAGCACTCGTGGGCTTGCTTCCCTTGCACAGTGGCGGCATCCTAATCCATGGTGAGTCGCTTCGTACGCACAAGGATTGCGTGGCCTATGTCCCTCAACGCGAAGATGTGGACTGGCGGTTTCCCGTTACCGTATATGATGTCGTCATGATGGGGCGCTATGGGCAAATGGGCTGGTTGAGTCGCGCATCCAGGCACGATAAGGAAATTGTAAATAAAAGCCTCGTACAGATGGGCATCGCAGATCTTGCAGATCGATCCATCGGGCAGCTTTCAGGTGGCCAGCAGCAACGCGCCTTTCTTGCGCGTGCGCTTGCACAGCAGCCGCATATCCTTTTGATGGATGAGCCGTTCACAGGTGTGGATATCATCACCCAGGAGGCGACATTTAATTTGCTTGATCATCTGCGCGAGCGCCAAGTCACCACCTTGATCTCAACGCACGACCTGAACCTCGCCGCTTCACGCTTCGACCTGGTGTTGCTCCTTAACCACCGGCTGATCGCGTACGGCGAGCCGAAGATCGCCTTTCAAACCGAGAATCTCCAGCGTGCTTTTGGAAACTCACTGCTCGTGATGGAAAATGGGACCATGCTGGTCGATGAATGCTGCCCTCCAGACAAACAATTTACGATTTACGATTGATGATTTTCGATTGGTTATGGATATTGAATAAGTTCGATAAGCAAAGAGCAGAAAATGGATGAAAAGACTTTTCAGAACAGGACCAAGAGACTGGCAGTTGCAATCATCAAACAAATGGATCAGCTTCCCCGCTCGCGCACGGTCGACGTGATTGCAAGACAAATCATCCGTTCCGGGACATCCGTTGGAGCAAACTATCGCGCGGCTTGCCGGGCAAAATCCACCCCCGATATGATTAACAAGATGAAAATTGTTGAAGAAGAAAGTGATGAGACCGCCTATTGGCTTGAGATTTTAGTCGAGTCCGGCCTCGTACCTCAGGAACAAATTGCTCACATCCAAAAAGAGACCAATGAAATTCTGGCCATGACCGTCGCATCCATCAAAACGCTCCGAAATCGAAAATCGTAAATCCTATGGACTTCTTACTTGAGCCTCTCACCTATCAATTCATACAGCGCGGGCTGCTTGCTTCCGTAACCGTGGGTGTGTTATGCGCTGTGATGGGGACGTATGTAGTGTTGCGCGGCATGGCTTTTCTTGGCGATGCAATGGCGCACGCCATCCTGCCGGGTGTGGCGATCGCTTATATGCTGCGCGGTGATCTGTTGCTTGGCGCAGGGATTGCAGCGGTGATCATTGCCTTGAGCATCGGCTTTTTTTCGCGCCAGGGCCAGATCAAGGAGGATACCGCCATCGGCATCCTGTTTGCGGCCGCGCTTTCGCTTGGCGTGGCGTTGATCAGCACCATGCAAACCTACGCGGTGGATCTTTCCCACATTTTGTTCGGCAATGTGCTGGGCGTGAGTTCATCGGACCTGTCCCTGATCGTGGGTCTAAGCCTTGCCATTCTATTGACCGTGGGATTGTTCTATAAGCAATTCCTTATTATTTCTTTTGACCCGGTTCTCGCGGCTACCCTGCGCCTGCCAGCTGAACTTCTGCGCAATTTGATGCTGGTGCTGCTTGCGCTGACCGTGGTCGTTTCCCTGCAGACGGTGGGGGTCAGCCTTGCCGCAGCCATGCTGGTCACTCCCGCGGCTACGGCCTATCTGCTCACCCGGCGGCTTTGGCCCATGATGATGGTTTCCGCCCTGATCGGCGGGCTTTCATCGGTCATTGGTCTGTATCTGAGTTTTTATCTCAACATTGTTTCGGGTTCTGCCATAGTACTAACGGCTACGCTGTTCTTCCTACTTGCGTTCTTGTGGAAGCGGGTGAAGTCTGTATAATAAATTCATCTTTATCCACCAAACCAAGGAGAAATTAATATGGCTACTCTTGAATTGTCCACAAAGATCAACAAACCCGTCGAGAAGGTATATGAGTTCATTACCAATCTCGATAACCAGAAGAAGTTGAGCGAATACATTACGGGCGTCGAATTCAAAGGTCCGCTCAAAGTGGGGACGCACTACAAGATCGAGACCACCAGCATGGGCCGCAAGATCGAAACGGTGAACGAAGTTGTTTCTTTGGAACCCAATAAGAAGTTCGGCGTGAAGACCATTGCCGCGCCGCCTGCCTCTGATGTCACCAGTACCTATATTCTCGAAAAGGATGGAAGCGGTACAAAGCTGACCCTGCAGATGGATGCCGTGCTTACCCCTGCCGGCATGCCCAATATGCCCGGGATGGAGGATATGATGAAGAAACAAATGATGGCAGGTTTCGAAGCAACGCTTGCCACGCTTAAAAAAGCGATCGAAAGCTAATTCGTTTTCGTACCAGACCCTCCCGTTGAGATCTCTCGGCGGGAGGGTTTTTTGTTACGGGGTGCCGCATAAAACAATTAGACCCGCATGATATATTCTTATTTTTTCATGAAAAGGTTCTGTAATTTTTGCAACAAGCGGTAGAATACAGCCCATATTTGTCATGCGCCCGGTGCCGTCCTCGGCGCTGCAAATTAGCTTGAAGGCATTCGTGCCATTTTGTGTCATTGAGGTGTAAATGAAAATTACAGGAAACGATCAAAAACGTCGCCGGGGAAAGTGCCCCAAAAGGGTACGACAACTTGTGCAGGTGATGATTGTCTTTTTGCTTTCATCCTGTTCTGCCCTCGCGCCTCAACCCACTGTTACACCTTCACTGACCGAGACGCCAACAGCTACCGTGACACCGGTCTCTACCCCCACATTTACGCCCTCGCCTACCCTGATCCCTGCGCCTGCGCGCGCGACCTATACGCTGAATACTACAATAGATTACGATGCTCATACGGTTGCTGTGGATGAGACGATCGTTTATCCCAATCATACGGGCTCGCAACTTAACGCGCTTGTGCTGGCGGTTGTTCCCAATCTATGGCCCGGGAGTTTCAGCCTCACAAGCGTTTCCATTGACGGCACACCGACCACAACCTATTCCCTTGACGGTCAGCGCCTGGATATTGCCCTTTCCTCTTTCTTTCAGGCGGAAACTGTATTGACCATTAATGTTCAGTACACACTTTCACTTCCTTTTGCAGAGCAGGAAAATCCCAATGTCTCGCGGCCGCGAATTTACGGGTACACGCGCCGGCAGTTGAACCTCACCAACTGGTATCCTTTCGTCGTCCCCAATATAAACGGCGAGTGGGTGTTGCATGAACCCTGGTTTTTCGGTGAACACCTGGTTTACGATGCTGCAGATTATGAAGTAAACCTCAAGTTTGCGGATCCGGCTTCCGTGCCTGTTGTTGCCTCTAGTGGATTTCCCGAGTCGCAAACTGATTTCACAAAGTATACGATCACTGCTGCGCGTGCCTTTTCACTGTCAGCCAGTCATGAATTCCAGGTATCGACTTTGCAGGTGGGGGATGTGACTGTCTCAAGTTATTATTTTGCATTAAGCGATATCGGCGGGCAGGCTGCGTTAAAAGCCAGTGCCGAGGGACTGCAGGTCTTCAGCCAGCGTTATGGACCTTATTCCCATAAAACACTTTCGCTTGTGATGGGCGATTTCAACGACGGCATGGAGTACTCGGCCTTCTTCTTTCTCAGCCGTGATTTTTATGGAAGCCTGTACGACGGTACGCCCGGGAACTACCTGACCTTTGTTGCCGTCCATGAGACGGCGCATCAATGGTGGTTTGATGAGGTGGCCAACGACCAGGCTGAGCAACCCTGGCTGGATGAGAGCCTTGCTACCTATTCTGAAAAGATCTATTACGAAACCATGCATCCGGATCTGGTCTCGTGGTGGTGGGTGTATCGCAGCGACATTTACAATCCGCAGGGTTTTGCCGATATTCCCATTTACGATGCCCAGGGATTTCGCCCCTACACCAACGCGACATATTTCCGCGGCGCGCATTTCCTCGAAGACCTGCGCGTTCGCATCGGTGATGAGGCTTTCTTCGCCTTCCTGCAGGATTATCTGGCGCAGGGGCGCGGCAGGATCATGACCGCCGCTGACTTCTTCCGCATTCTCGATGAGCATACCAGCACAGATTACTCGGACCTCGTGCTTCAATACTTCCAGAATATTTATTAATGAAAAAAACGCTTCGGGTTCTTTCCATCCTTTGTGTCTGGGTGCTCTCCGCCTGCGCGTCACCAGCGACGCCGGCCCCGCTTCAATTCGCAACCTTTATCCTGGTGACCCAGGACCCGAACGCTTCTCCCACCCCCACACCTTTTCAGCCTTCATCACAAGGCGACATACTTGTCCCATCGTTCACAGCGGCCCCGGCAGCTTCACCCACGTTTACAGCCACCTCCACCCCTCAGCCTACATTGACGCCGCTCTCGCCCACCCAACCTCCACCGGCTGCAAATACGACCGCGCCGCAACCGTCCACATCTTCGCGCACAAACTACATCATGTATGCGCACCTGGATTTCAATGCGCGCACCATCGCCGTGGACGAAACCATCCGTTACTACAACACTACAGGGGTTGCCTTGTCGGATATCGTTTTATCCGTCCAACCGAACCGCTATGGGAATTCATTCATCCTGAACTCGATCTCACAGGACAGCGTTGCGTTGACAAATTACAGCCTCCACGATCAACGCCTGACCGTGAGCCTGCCCCAGTCGCTCCAGCCGGGCGCGGCGACTACATTGATCCTCAACTTCAAGATCAACATTCCCGCCAAAAGGTCGGATGGCATCTTCGGTTATGACTTCAATCAAATTAATCTGATCGACTGGTACCCATTCGTGGTGCCCTATAGTAATGGCTGGGTCTTGCATGATCCCACCTCTTTCGGGGAACATCTGATGTACGATTCGTCTGATATTGAATTGAACATCAAAACGGACTCAGATGTGGTGCTCGCTGCCAGCGCACCCGCCGGACAAAATGGCGAATGGACTCGTTATCGTTTGTACGGCGCGCGCACGTTCACACTGTCCGCGAGTGACGAGTTTCTCGTAAGCGAATCAGCTGTCGGGTCCATTGTGATCCGTTCGTATTATTTCGATGGCTACAAGGCAGCAGGGGAATCGATCCTGTATTCGGCAGTGCAGGCGGTTAACCTGTATTCCGCCAAGTTCGCGCCCTATCCGTATGAGACCCTGGCAGTGGTGCAGGCGGATATTAACGACGGGCAGGAGTATGATGGGCTGGTCTTTCTCGCCACGGATTTTTACAGTCAATATGGTGGGGGAGCAAGGAACAATCTCACCACCATTGGTGTGCATGAGATCGCGCATCAATGGTGGTTTGGCCTTGTGGGGAATGACCAGGCGCTCGAACCATGGGTTGATGAAATGATGGCTACATACAGTGAACGCATTTTTTATGAATATCATTATCCACGTTATGGAGACTGGTGGTGGCAGTACCGCGTCGATTACTTTGGGGCGGGCGGTTATGTGGATACATCCGTTTACAATGGCGGCACCTTCCGCGCCTACACCAATGCCGTTTACCTGAACGGCGCGCATTTTATGGATGATCTGCGTGTACGCATGGGGGACGATGACTTCTTCCGCTTTCTAAAGGATTATGCCGCGCGTTATTCGCGTGGACGTGTCAGCGGGTATGATTTCTTTGCAGTCGTACGCGCCAATACGGACGAGGACATCTCCGACCTGATCGACAAATACTTTTCCGGTTCTTATTAACAGTTGAAAAGTGAACGCCCGCTGATTTCAGCGGGCGTTTTATTCATCCTGGACGAACATTTCGATCTGTACACTTCCGGCGGTCTGCCTTGTGAAAACCGCCGTGGCTTCCCAAAAAATATCACGGAACAAAAGTAGACCATAACGATAATACAGATTTGCAGCCTGGAGGCTTGTTATTTCATGTTAGAAATATGGAAAATATGTTTCCCGAATTCTTCTCCCCGGTCTGAAGATGGCGCTTGACAAATAACTATTTGTAACTATAATTGTTACGAATATGAATACCAATCAGCGTTTTTCCATTTCGATCCATGCGCTTACCCTGCTGGCCGCGAACGACGACGCGCTCACGTCCGAGACGATCGCCCACAGTGTGGATACCAATCCGGTGGTCATTCGCCGCACCATGGCTAATTTGCGCGAGTATGGCCTGGTCGAATCCAAGCCAGGCGCGCATGGTGGCTGGAGACTTCTGCAGTCTGCGGAGCAAATTCACTTGTGCGACGTGTATCGCAGCCTCGGCGAAGAGGATATGTTTGCAGTGCACAATCACCCCAACAAACATTGTGCCATTGGAAAAAATATCAAAGGCACGTTGACGAATATATTCATGAATGCCCAGGGCGTGATGATGGATACACTTAATCGGTCCACGATCGCGGATGTGCTGGAAGATGTTCGCACCCGGGCGAAAAGTTAATTATGGATCGGCCCCACATCCTTATCAACGTTGCCATGACGGCTGATGGAAAGATCGATACCTCCGAACGCAGGGGCGCGGCGATCTCGTCTGAACGCGACAAGGAACGTGTGGATCGATTGCGCGCCGCGTCGGATGGAATACTGGTGGGCGGGCATACCCTGCTCGATGAAGACCCAAAACTTACGGTGAAATCCGAATCCCTGCGGGCAGAACGCGTGGCGCGTGGACTGCCGCCCAACCCCGTCAAGGTGGGTCTTGCGACTGTTGCAGACCTTAAATCGGGATCAAAATTCCTTACGGCAGGACCTGCCCGGGTGGTAATATTTACCACAACTCAAACATCTAAGGACCAACTTGAGGCCCTGCGTGCCCAGGGTGTCGAACTGTTTGTGCACGATGAATTACGCGTGGATCTGGACAGGATGATGATTTCGTTAAAAAAACTGGGCATCGATCACTTGATGGTGGAAGGCGGCGGGACGATGAACTTTGAACTTATCCGTTTGGGATTGGTGGATGAAATCACCGCATATCTGGCACCGATGATCTTCGGCGGCGCGAATGCCCCCACACTGGCAGACGGCCCCGGGCTTGCGCGTGAAGCGGCAATTCAGCTTGAATTGATCGATGTTGAAAAATGGGAAGACGGCGGCGTCTTTTTACGATATAAAAATAACGGGTCACAAGACCCGAATGTACCAATGAGGAAACCATGACCACATTCACACACGAACAAATTCAATTATTACTGGACGAAAACGATCAGCACAAATGTGAGGGTGTTGGCAAGGACTGTATCTGTGTTCGTATTGAAGCGATCGCAGAACTACCCACGCGTTTCGGCGATTTTCATATCGTCGCGTTCTCGAACACTCGTGATGACAAGGAACATGTCGCCATCATTAAAGGCGAGGTGCTGGGTGCCGAAAATGTGCCTGTACGCTTGCACTCCGAATGTTTGACCGGGGATGTGATGGGTTCGCTGCGCTGCGATTGCCGCGACCAGCTTGAAGCCGCGCTGACCATGATCGGCAAGATGGAAACCGGCATTGTGCTTTATCTACGCCAGGAAGGGCGCGGTATTGGCCTGACCAATAAGATCCGCGCGTACAGCCTGCAGGACCAGGGACTCGACACTGTTGAAGCGAATCTGGCGCTCGGCTTCCGCGACGATGAACGCGATTATGCCGTTGCGGCGCACATGCTCATGTCGCTCAATATCAATTCGGTAAAACTTATCACCAACAACCCAAAAAAGATCCAGCAGCTTACCGAGCTGGGCATCCGCATTTCAGACCGTATCCCACACGTCATGGAATCGAATGATCACAACCGTTTTTATCTCGAGACCAAGGCTGCAAAGTCCGGTCATATGATCAATGTTCAAGGGAAGCCGCGCTTCTCGGAACAAAACGACCACCCCATCGTAAAAGGCATGACAGACGATGAGATCAAGGCATTAAGTGAGTAAGACCATCGTCATCACCGGCGCGACAGGTGCGCTGGGAAATCTCGTCGCGCAGACATTTGCCGGGCGCGGCGATAATATGGCGTTGCTAAGCCATGATCAAACCAAATTGGATTCCCTCGCCCGTGATTTGAACCTGCCCGATGCGCGTGTAATGACATTGGCAGCTGACCTGCGCAATGGGGATGCGGTTCATTCCGCCGCCGAAGCTGTTGCGAAAAAATTCGGCAGTGTCCACGCTTTGATCCACCTCGTCGGCGGCTGGACCGGTGGCAAGACCGTTCCGGAAACACCGAAGGAGGATCTGGAATTCATGTTGAATAATCATGTGCATACCACGTTCAACTTGTTCCAGGCTTTTTCAAAGCCTCTCGCCGCAAATGGCTGGGGACGCGTAATGATCGTATCCGCGTCCAGTGTGCCTAACCCGCCTGGGAAATCGGGTGCCTACACTGCTGCAAAGGCCGCGCAGGAAAATCTTGTTTTAACTCTCTCTGCTGAGCTCAAAGGCTCTGGTGTTACTTCGAATATCATTCAAGTGAAAGCCATCGACACCGAGAATAAAGGCACAGGTACCACCCCTGCCGAGATCGTTTCCACGATCTTATATTTGTTTTCAGACGAAGCGGGTAAAGTGAATGGGGCCAGAATTCCGTTATACTAGGCGGAATGCGAAGTCAATTCGTACAAACCAACAATATTAAACTGCATGTAATGACCGACGGTCCGGAAAATGGAACGTCGGTCGTTTTGTTGCACGGCTTCCCCGAATTTCACTATGGCTGGCGAAGGCAGGTCCCCGCTTTGGTAAGTGCGGGGTTTCACGTCATTGTACCGGACCAGCGCGGATATCACCTGTCCGATAAGCCCAAAGGTATATCTGCATACGACGTGGATATGCTTGCGAAAGACATCCTTGGCTTGTTCGATCATTTCGGGATCCAAAAGGCAAAACTGGTCGGGCATGACTGGGGCGCGGCGGTGGCGTGGACCGTGGCCCTTAATCATCCGGAACGCCTGGAGAAGCTCGCCATTCTCAATGTGCCGCATCCCGATGTGATGGCGCGTTTCATCCTGACGAACCGCGCGCAGCAAAGAAAATCCTGGTACATCTATTTTTTCCAGATCCCATTTTTCGTGGAATGGGTCTTGCGCAGAAGGAATTACGATGCGCTGGCACGTATGCTCGTAGGGTCCGGTCGAAGAAATACATTTACCGAACAGGACGTGCTTGAATACAAAAGGGCGTGGTCGCAGAAAGGCGCGTTGACTGCCATGTTGAACTGGTATCGCGCGGCAGTGCGGCGCGGTCTCAGGTCTTATTTTCGCAGGGAAAAAACTCCTGCGAGGCGGGTGAAGGTCCCGACCCTGATGTTGTGGGGAAAGCGTGACCTCGCACTCAGCGTGGAGATGGTACAACCATCGATCGAATTATGCGACCAGGGAAGGTTCGTTTTGTTCGATAAAGCCACTCACTGGGTACAGCATGATGAGCCCGATGAAGTCAATAAACATCTGATCGAGTTTTTGAGGTAAAGCATGCCGATTGGTGCGCTTGTTCTGCTCTTTTTTTCCGCGACATTCCACGCCTTGTGGAATGTCCTTTTGAAACGGTCCAACGAAAAATATATTGCCATGGGCTGGCAGGTGATCCTGAGCGGTGTCTTTTCGTTGATCCTGATGTTCTTTACCGGCCTGCCGCCACGTGAGATGTGGATCTTCGCGCTTGTCAGCATGATCCTGGAGGCGATCTATTTTATCCTGCTTTGCATTGCCTACAGCGACCACGATTTTTCGCTTGTGTATCCCATTGCGCGTGGAGCCGCGCCCGCCCTGCTGGTGTTGTGGTCTGCGATCTTTTTGCGTGAAAGACTTACGGTTGGCGGATATATCGGCCTGGCCATGATCACAGGAGGCATCATCGTGATCGGCGCGACAACGTTGATGCAAAACCGAGGCGAAACGCCTCATCTGCGCGGGATCCTTACCGCCTTATCTGTCTCGCTGATCATCTCCCTTTACACATTTATCGATGGCTTGGCGGTGAAAAGCGGGCCGGCTTTTTCTTATGGGCTGTCCATGTTCGTGATGGTCCCGTTCGTGACAACGCCCTACATCACGCGGCGTTATGGATGGGCCCCTTTCATAAGGGTATGGAAGAGTCATCGCGGCTATTTATTGCTTGGCGGGGTATTGGGGCTGGTCGCCTACATGCTGGCTCTTTTTGCATACACGTTCGCGCCGCTCAGTTATTCGGGTGCGATCCGCGAGGTCAGCGCAGTGATCGGCGCGTTCTTCGGCTGGAGATTCCTCAACGAGCAACTAGGTGGGATCCGTGTGGTTGGCGCCGCGATCGTGTTCGCCGGCGTGATGGTCATCGCGCTGTTTGGATAGGAGCGACATGGACGAACAGGTATTCCCCGAACCGACGGTGGGTGTCTTTATCTTCAACCCATCGAATGAATTACTGCTGCTGAAGAGCCATAAATGGCCGGGCAAATACGTGATCCCCGGCGGGCATGTGGAGCTGGGTGAGAGGATCGAGCAGGCTGCGGTGCGCGAGGCAAAAGAGGAGACCGGGCTGGATATTTACGACCTGAAGTTCATCTGCTTCCAGGAATTCATCCATGATCCCTCGTTTTGGAAGCGCAGACACTTTATCTTCTTCGATTACACGTGTCGAACGGATTTGCTTGAAGTGACGCTGAATGATGAGGCGCAGGAGCATCTATGGGTCAAGTTGGACGCGGCCCTTCATCTCCCGATCGATTCATACACGCGTCATTCCCTCGAAAAGATCGTCGCTGGGGATTTCATATAAAAAAGCTCATCCCCAAATTAATCTTTAAACCATTTAGCCACGGATTTCACTGATTTACATGGAAACGGACGACTCAATTATGCAAGTCGCCCGTTTCTGTTGGTTCTCAAGATCTTGTTTTTGATTTAATTTGGAAATCCGTGCTTGTCCGTGAAATCGGTGGCTCAGCTCTTTCGAAGCGCGATCGGCTTCAAATACGAATCGAGCAATGCATCCATTTGTTCGAAAGACTCGCAGACGAAAAATATGGGATTGAAAGCATAGACCGTCTTGGGGATCTGGGCGATCGCCTCCACGTCAAACGGAGCGAGTATCACCTCGCCTCCGAAGTATCCCTCGCGTGCGATACCAAGCTTGTCGTACAACGCACGCACCACGTTCCATCCCTGGTCCTGTGAGGACATCTTTCCCTGTTGATGTAATTCATTGATGCCGCTGATGATACGGTGGATGTCATCCTTGTGGGTATGGTAATGGGAGCGGATCTGCTCGAACACATTTCCATTATGATCCATCACGTCGTCGCGGCTGAGCCGGTAGAACTCCATGATCGTATTCGTGAGCTCGCTGCGGCCGGAGATGATCCCGGCACCGAACACCTTCACGCGATTGTCCTCCATCACCAGCCCAAACTCGGTGCTGTACCAGGCCAGGCGTTTAATGATTTCCCTCTCTGCCTGTGTTGCTTTCATATAGGCCGGGGCAAATTTATCCTCTATATGTGCATAGAAGTTTTGGGTCAGGTAGGGCAGGTGGCCGAAAATATCGTGGAACATATCCGGTTCCGGCGTGAACACCATCTGGTCGCGGCTGCGAAGATAATCGGTGATCAGGAAAATGCGCTGTGCGAATTTTACATACCAGTCGTCCGCAACGGTATAACGGACGACCGTCCGCTCCACGCGCCAGCCAGTATGGGGTTGAATACGCTTGTTGAGATACTCGATCGTGGGGATGCGGTGCGGGTCGAGCTCTAACAACTTCAGCCCGTCGATATATTCACGGCAGATGTGCTCCAGCAAATAGGGTTGATGAATGCCGGTGAACAGGTCCTTCCAGATCGCGTGTTGTTCCTCCGAGAAGACGAGCTCCTGATTCCCAGCGGAATACTCGCGGTTCGGGTCGATCCGTTCCTCGGCGATATCGCCCGTATAGATCGGTGGATTTTGGTTTTTGGTCATTTGAACCTTTCTAAATATGAGGCTTCGTCCGGATGGTATCACCCATAAAAAACGGCGTCAAGAAGAAGATGAAAATTTGTATGTACGAAATGATAAAATCTAACCCATGGACGAGTTGCTTGGAAAAACCGTTTTGATCACGGGCGCTGCCCGACGGGTGGGACGTATCCTGGCGCTGGCCTGTGGACGCGCCGGCGCGGACGTGATCATCCATCATGGACATTCGGATAAAGAAGCGGGGGAGGTTCAGGAAGAGATCGCCTCTTTCGGACGCCGCGCCTGGGTGCTGGCCTCGGACCTCTCTCACCCCGAATCAGTTTCCGGACTTATCTCGCTTGCGAATGACATCAGCCCGCTCTACGCGCTGGTGAACAGCGCGGCTATCTTTGAATCGCTTTCTTTGGACGAAACAACACTTGACGATTGGCGCCGCCACATGGACCTTAACCTGACCGCACCTTTTTTACTCAGCCAGGCATTTGGGAAACAGGTTAAAGAAGGACGCATCGTGAATATTTTGGATTGGCGCGCCCTGCGCCCCGGCGCGGACCATTTCCCTTACACGATCAGCAAGTCGGCATTGGCCGCGTTGACGAAATCCCTTGCCGTGGCCTTGGCGCCGCGCATCCAGGTCAATGGGCTTGCACTTGGAGCGATCCTGCCACCGTCTGATAAACCTGCCAGCGACGCGATCATCAAGGACGTCCCCGCAAAACGCTGGAGCGAGCCGCAGGAACTTGAACAGGCTTTGGTATTTTTGCTCTCCGGCCCGGCGTATATCACCGGCGAGATCATTCATCTGGATGGCGGCCGGCATTTGGTGTAATTCAATTCTGCTCCAGGCGCTGTCCTCGGCGCCGGGGACGGCGCCTGGAGCATTAGGAAACTGGAGAACTCATGGACAAAGTCTTCATCAAGGACCTGGTCGCCCGTGGCATCATCGGTGTCAACGATTGGGAGCGCAAGAAGGCACAGGAGATTCTGATCAACGTCACGGTCTTCACTGATATCAGCAAGGCGGGTGAGAACGATAACATCAAGGATTGCGTGGATTACAGCGCGCTCGCGAAGAAGATCCAGGCGCATGCAGAATCCATTGCGCGGCTGACGGTGGAAGCGCTTGCGAACGACCTTGTTAAAATTTGTTTGGAACAAAATGGGGTAAAGAAAGCCATCGTGCGCGTGGAGAAACCCGGGGCGGTGCGCTTTGCCAAGTCGGTAGGGGTGGAGGTGGAGCGCAGCCGTGACGGATGAACTGCATCAGGCCTATCTAATTCTTGGTTCGAATATCGAGCCCCAGAACTATCTTCCAAAGGCGATCACATCGCTTAGGGAACATGGTCAGGTGATGAAGATATCCAGCGTTTGGGAGACTCGTGCGGTTGGTTCGGATGGGCCAAATTTTTTAAACGCTTGTACGTTATTTTTAACGAGTTTGGGGGCATATGATCTGAAAGAACAGACCATCCGGAAGATCGAAGCCCAGTTGGGCCGCGTCCGTACTGCGGACAAAAATTTCCCCCGTACCATTGACATTGACATTGTGCTTTTCGATGACAAGCCGCTCAACGTTGAGTTTTGGGACTATGCTTTTGTGGTTGTGCCGCTGGCAGAGTTGATCCCGGATTTTATTCACCCTGTGAAAAAAGAAAAATTGTCCCAAGTTGCCGGGCAGGTAAGAGAGCAGACCTGGATCGTAAAGCGGGATGATGTGTCACTCTAGTGTGTCACCCTGAGCGTAGCGAAGGGTCTCCGCCGCAAAGCGGCGGGATTCTTCGTCGCCCCTTCGTGGCTTCCTCACATCGTCCCGATGTCCTTCGGGAGAATGACACAATCGTTAAATTTTAAGCGGACCCGCGCCGCGTGAGATGTTATCCAAAAATTCCTGTCGCGTGGCGATCTTGCTGCGGAAACTTCCCAACATGGTGGACGTGGTCATACGCGCATCGTGTTTTTTCACGCCGCGCATCATCGAGCACATGTGCAGGGCCTCCATCACAACAGCCACACCCTGCGGCTTGATCAGGTCGTTGATGAAATCCGCGATCTCGCGGGTCATGCGCTCCTGTATTTGCAGGCGGCGGGCGTACATATCCACAATGCGCGGGATCTTTGAGAGGCCGATGACTTTCCCATTCGGGATGTACGCCACGTGTGCACGCCCGATGAAGGGCAGCATGTGATGTTCGCACAGGCTGTAGAACTCGATATCGCGCACGATGACCATGTCATCGTAGTCCACGCTGAAGAGAGCGTTATTGACCAGTTTTTCCGGGTCCGTACGATAGCCGCTCAATAGTTCGGGGTACATGCGTGCCACTCGTTTTGGCGTATTCTGCAGGCCCTCGCGGTTTGGGTCTTCCCCAAAGGCGCGCAGCATCTCAGTTACCGCGGATTCGATGGCTTTTGTGTCAATTTCAGGTTGTTGTTTCATTGACTCTCCATGAACTGAAGGATAAGTGACCTGATTTTATCTGATTTACAGAATAAAAAAGTCCTCGAAACGTGCCTCTTTCAAGGACTCCCAC
>CAZJYB010000014.1:0-39159 GCA_964549865.1 uncultured Anaerolineaceae bacterium | reverse complement strand
GTGCTGGTTCGAAAAAAAAGTTCTGTAAAAAAACCATTGCGAGTTCTGCTCGATGCACACATGGACGAAGTGGGATTGATGATCGTTCATGACGATGGCGATGGTTTTTTTCAATTTGAAGTCGTTGGCGGCATCGATGAACGTCATCTGGTTGGGAAGCAGGTGATCGTTGGCAAGGATCATCTTCCCGGTGTGATCGGGGCAAAGCCGGTCCACATGACTACTGCAGAGGAACTGGAACATGCAGTAAGTGTGGATTCGATGCGGATCGATCTCGGGCCTGAAGGAAAGGCCAGCGTTGGAGCGCGCGCCACGTTTGCGACGAAGTTCAGGCGCGCCGGTCCTTCGATCATGTCGAAATCCATCGATGACCGCATTGGCGTAGCCATCTTGATCGAATTACTTAAACACGCGCCGCAAAACATCGAATTGTGTCTCGCTTTCAGTGTGCAGGAGGAGATCGGCCTGCGCGGCGCGAGGGTGGCGGCTCATACCTTTGACGCAGACCTTGCCATCGCGGTCGATTCCACGCCTGCACGCGACCTGCCGGATTTTGAAGGTGGGGAGAATTTTGTATATAATACAAAACTTGGGCTGGGCCCTGCCATCTATATGGCAAACTCGTCCACCATCGACGACCCTCGCCTTGTACGCTTCCTTGAACAGACTGCCATTCGGGAAAAGATCCCTTATCAATTCCGTCAACCAGGCGGTGGCGGCACAGATGCGGGCGCGATCCAACAGACGCGCCAGGGTGTGCCGGTCGTCTCCGTCTCCGTACCCCATCGTTATACCCATTCGCCCATCAGCATCTCACGTGTGGACGATTGGAAGAACACATTGAATTTGCTGCATGCCGCGCTGAAAAAAATGACACCCTCAATTATAGGTAAATAACATGAATGGATTGATCGCTCTGCTCGGTTCCGGTGAATATCTGCCAGTGATGAATGATGTGGATCGCTACCTGCTTGCGAATTGCGGCGCAGTGGGACGCAAACCGCGCGTCGTTTGCCTGCCGACCGCCGCGGGACGAGAGGGAAATGCCAGCGTGACGCGCTGGTCCACGATGGGGGTGGAACATTTCTCCCGCCTCGGCGCGGACGTTCAGGCTGTTCCTGTCATCGACAAAGAGTCAGCCAACGACCCGGAGCATGCATCCGTCATCGAAGCAGCGGACCTGATCTATTTCTCCGGCGGTGACCCGGGTTATCTGCATCAAACCATGAAAGACAGCCTGGCATGGGAAGCCGCGCAAAAAGCATGGGAGCGTGGAGCAGTGTATGCCGGGTGTTCCGCAGGCGCCATGATATTGGGAAGAGAGATCCCTGATTTTCGAATGATGGGGTTGCGTTCCATTTCTGCATATGGTCTGCTGCCCGTTGCGTTCGTGATCCCGCATTTTGATGCCATTCCCGGTATTTGGAAACCGATGGTGGGTGCGCTGCGCCGCCGATTAAAGGAAGACGAGATCATGATTGGGATAGAAGAAGACACAGCCATCGTTGGCAGGATCAAAGAATTGTGGACAGTGATGGGCAAGGCCCGGGCACATGTGTTCACCAAAGGCGAAGTCAAAATCCATAAAGCCGGCGAGACGTTTTCGCTCTCGAAGTGAATCATGAAACAATTACTTGAAACTCTTACTGAGACTTTTGGCCCTTCCGGGCACGAAGATGCTGTTCGTAAAGTGGTCTTAAAAGAAGTGAAAGCACTTGCAGATGAAGTGCGCGTGGATGCATTGGGTAATGTGATCGCACGCAAGCGGCCGCTAAAGAGTATAAAAAACCCGAAGAAGATCATGCTTGCCGCGCACATGGATGAGATCGGCGTGATCGTCAGCCACATCGATAAAAAGGGATTTGTGCGCTTCACCAACATCGGCGGGACGTTTGGCAGGTATACGCTTGGCGCGCGCGTCCGCTTTTTGAACGGTGTCACGGGTGTGGTTGGGTATGATCGCCTCGAACTGGTCGACACGATACTGCCGATCAACAAGATGTATATCGATGTCGGCGCGACAAGCAGGGATGATTGCCCGGTAAGAATTGGAGATGTGGCTGCGTTCGAAAGATCCTATATGGAAATAGGGGATCGCCTGGTCGCCAAGTCTTTGGACGATCGCGCGGGTGTGACGGTATTGATCGAAACGCTGCGGGCCTTGAAATCCACATCGAACGATGTATATTTCGTCTTTACCACGCAGGAAGAGGTGGGTGTACGGGGGGCCGGCCCCGCGGCATTCGGCGTTGACCCCGATATCGGCATTGCCGTGGATGTCACGCCCACAGGGGATACGCCCAGTTCATTAAAAATGGTCATGGAACTTGGCAAGGGTCCCTGCATAAAATTCCGTGATGTGGGAATGATCTCAGACCCGCGCGTAGTGGATTGGATGATAAAGACCGCCGAGAAGGCGCGTATCCCATACCAAAGGGAAGTCTTATTAATAGGCTCGACCGATGCAAGGGAGATACAGGTCAGCCGCGCAGGGGTGATGGCAGGTGCATTGTCCATCCCGGTGCGTTACGTGCATTCCTCCTCAGAAATGGTCGATATCAACGACCTGAGGAATTCAGTCAAATTGCTTGTCGCACTGTTGGGCAAGCCGGTATCTCTTTAGGGAAGCTTGGTTCCGCCGCCGCCCCTACGGGATGCTGCGCGAAGGACGGCGGCTTGAGCGACAGGAAATAAAAAAACAGGCTCCTTTTTAGGAGCCTGTTTTTTTATTAAATATTATTTCTTCTTTTGATCTTCGTCTTCATTCTTCTTACCGGCAGCGGACAGGCAGAAGGCGATCCCGGCACCGAGAGCAAAAGCACCTGCGGAACCCGGGGAGGCATAGTTGGCGAGGCCTACAAGGGCGCCAAACAGGCCGATCACCAGCGCGACCTGCACCTGCCAGCCGGCTTTCTGGAAAGCGTCCAAGGCGAAGCGTCCAGCTGCGAAACCGAATACAAGCAGGCCGAGGGCGCTCAATAGATAGCCGAGGAAACCGAAGATCTCAGCGATAATAGGGGGCATAAATTTCTCCTTTTTGAATGATTAAAAACGAAATTACAAATCGTACGTTCGGAATGATAACACCGCAAAAAACAAATAGACATGGGACATTGGTTTTATAACCATGCCCATAGTGCCCAAAATAACACCATGACGAGCCCGATCCCAAACCGCGCGGCAAGCGACCAGCCCCAGCCGGTCATCCATGCTTTTGTATTGGCCAGGGCGGCTTGTTTATCGTTTAATCTTCTCCGCTCCGCGAGGTACAACCCTGCGGGAGAAGCCACCATGCCCGCCAGCGGTGTGAAAAATATGCTGACAAGAATGCCGGCCACGAACGCCCAAATGATCGAACTCCACGGCACATTTTTATCGCGCACATGTTTGGCAATGATGATATTGTCTATGATGTTGCCGCCGATCATCAGGATGGTGATCAGCGCGAAAAGTAGCCAATCCACCCAGGTCATGTTCCCATTCATGGCCTGTACAACGGCATAGACCAGTGTTCCCAACCACATGATCGTCAGGCCGGGAAAGACCGGGATCAATAAACCCAGTAAACCGGCCAGCAGTACAAACAAGACCAAAGATTCCAAAAGCACTTGCCCAAAAAATTCCCAGAAAGCAGGATCCATGGTTGGAACATCTCCTTTTTAAGCGACTTATATTTTAGAACTCTACGGAGCGCAGACTTCAGTCTGCAATATCTAGCGGACTAAAGTCCGCGCTCCGCTATTACGGTTTGATCACTTCGATCCCGCCCATCCACGGGCGCAGGACTTCCGGAACAACGATCGAGCCATCGGCTTGCTGGTAATTTTCCATGACCGCGATGAGGGTACGTGGCATGCCCAGCCCGGAACCGTTCAGCGTGTGCAGTAATTTTGCCTTGCCGCCGTCTGCTGAACGGTACTTGATATTCGCGCGACGGGCCTGGAAGTCGCGAACGTTCGAGATCGAAGACACCTCCAGCCACTCATCGCAACCGGGTGCCCACATCTCCAGGTCGTACGTCAGCGCCGCGGCGAAGCCGATATCGCCCGTACACAGTTGCTTCACACGATAGGGGATGCCCAACAATGCGCAGGTCTCTTCCGCGTCTTTGAGCATTTTCATATGCATCGCCTCTGAGTCTTCGGGCTTGCAATAAATATACATCTCCACTTTATCGAATTGATGCCCGCGCTTGATGCCGCGCACATCGCGTCCCGCGCTCATTTTCTCGCGGCGGAAACATGGCGTATACGCCGTATACAATTTTGGCAACGCGGTTTCCTCGAGGATCTCATCCATGTGCAGGCCGGTAAGCGGGACTTCCGCGGTCGGCACAAAATAATAATCTTCTTCATGGTCTTTATATAGATTGTCCGCGAACTTGGGCAGTTGACCGGCGCCATATACCGTGGCGGTCTTCACCATGAACGGCAGATATTCTTCCTGGTATCCCTGCCGAATGTGCAGGTCGAGCATCCAGGCGATCAAAGCTCGTTGTAAACGCGCGCCGGCGCCCTGCAGGACATAAAAGCGCGAGCCGGTTAATTTCGAACCGCGTTCAAAGTCGATGATGCCGAGCGCGGGACCAAGGTCCCAGTGAGGAAGCGGTGTGAAGTCGAACTTGCGCGGCTGGCCAACTGTTCTCATTACCACATTTTCGCTGTCATCTTTTCCATAGGGAGTGCGTTCATCGGGGATGTTGGGCAGCGCGGAAGTCAGCGCATTCAACTCGTTATCCACATCTGCAAGTTGTTTATCCAGCCCACTGATCTGATCGCCGACGACGCGCATGGCCTCCACCTTGGACTGCCTGGCTCCTGCGTCTTTCATCTGGCCGATCTCCTTTGAGACCGCATTCCGCTCCGCTTTAAGTTTTTCCACCTGCCCAAGCAGGGCGCGGCGTTTTTCATCCAGCTGCAGAATTGAGTCTACAGAAGACGCGTCCATCTGCCTGTCATTGAGGGACTTGCGGACGATATCCGGCGTTTCGCGAATGAGATTGATATCCAACATGGTTGCACCTCCGTGAGTGCTTTGGACGATAGACGGTGGACGATTGACTGTTTTCGCGGTCCTTTGTTTGTCGTCCAAATAAAATACGCCCCCGTTCCATTTGCAGGACGAGGGGGCGTCTCGTGGTGCCACCTGCTTTTATCGCCAACTCCCTCTCCCTCGGGGAAAGGGTTGGGGTGAGGGCGATCTCGGGGTGTACGCTAACGGGTACTGCCCGATCCTCTTATGGCTGCGCCTCTACGAGGATAACGCTGGCGAAGTGGATTTCATCCTTTGGCTGATCGTCTCGCACAGACCGACGACTCTCTGGACAGCTGCGTGATTACTTATCTTCGCGCGGGTTTTTTATATTGAGTACGATTATACGCGGGAGAGAGTGGTTGTCAATCCTGCTTTTGGTTGTTTCCCATAAAATATTCGCTTGTGGCGTGGCCGTCTTGTGAGATGCCCTCGCGTTTGACCACCTTCCACACAGTGAGCAGAATGATCTTCACATCCAGCCAGAAAGACCAGTGATCCACATACCAGACGTCATAGTTGAATTTATCCTGCCAGGTAATGGCGTTGCGCCCGTTCACCTGTGCCCAGCCGGTCAGGCCCGGCAGGGCGTCGTGGCGGCGCATTTGTTCGGGAGAATAACGCGGGATGTATTCCATAAGCAAGGGACGAGGCCCAACGATGCTCATTTCGCCTTTCAGGATGTTGAAGAGCTCCGGCAATTCGTCGAGCGAGAGGGCGCGCAGGAAATTTCCAAGCGGGGTCAAACGCTCGGCGTCCGGGAGCAGGTTCCCGTCGCGCGTCAGGCGGTTCGTCATCGTGCGGAACTTATAGATGAAGAAGGGCCTGCCTTTATAGCCTGGCCGTTGCTGCTTGAATAGCAGGGGAGTCCCGATGAAAATTCGAACGAGGATCGCGATCAAAAGAATAAGAGGTGAAAGAACGATGAGCGCGAGGAACGCGAAGATCAAATCGAAAAGGCGCTTGCTGAAAACCATGGGATCATTCTACCAAAACTTTATGGTATATTTTAGGCAGGAGGCTTGCTATGAATGAGCGAATCCTGATTATTGAAGACGACCAGGCCATTTTGAAGTTATTGCAACGCGGCCTTGCTTATGAAGGCTACACGATCGATACCGCCATCGATGGCCGCATGGGGTTGATCGCGGCGCGCGACCACACGCCCGATCTTGTGATCCTCGATTGGATGTTACCCGGCATGGACGGGCTCGAAGTGTGTCATCGCCTGCGGACGGGCGGTTCGATCCCGATCCTGATGCTGACCGCGAAAGATACGGTGCAGGATCGCATTCAAGGGCTGGATGCGGGCGCGGACGATTATATGATCAAGCCATTCAACCTGGACGAGCTGTTGGCGCGCGTGCGCGCCTTGCTGCGTCGTACACAGCCGGAACGTGTACCGGTCTTGAAATTTGCCGACCTTTCATTGGACACCAGCTCGCGCCAGGCCTCGCGTGGGACTCGCATGGTGGCGCTGACCGCCAAGGAATATGAACTGCTTGAGTTATTCCTGCGCCATCCGAAACAGGTACTCACTCGTGAAGTGATCTTTGACCGTGTATGGGGATATGATTTTGGCGGCGAAAGCAACGTGTTGGAAGTATATATCCGTTACCTGCGCCAGAAGCTGGAAACTGATGGCGAGGTACGCCTGATCCACACCGTGCGCGGGGTGGGCTATGTGATGAGGGAAAATCCGTAACCAACCATTACTGATGAATCAGCCACTGAGATCGCACCGTTCGTGCCGCGTAGCTTGGCGGCACGCCGATGCGAGACGGCAGAGAATTTGAGTAAAACTCTGTATATTCTCCGTGGCTGATTTTTTAACTTCTCACTTTACCCTAAACTGAGCGGATTACACTTTTCGCATGTCCCTGCGCCTGCGTCTTACATTGCTTTACTCAACGTTCATGGGGGGCATCCTGCTGATCTTCGGCGCGGCCGTATTCATTCTCGTGCACGTCATCCTTTTAAACCAGGTGGACACCATGCTTGCAAGCGTGGTGCGCGACATTACACAGGTGATCAAGGTCAATTCAGTGGGGGAGTTGAACGTGATCAGCCTGCCGCCGCTCGATATGACCTCGAACGCGTACGTGCAGGTGTGGGGGCGCGATGGAAAGCTTGTATCCACTTCACCGAGCATTGGCACACTTAACGAGCCCCTCGACCCGGTCAATTTGCATGCCGGCATAACGATCTATCATGACTCCTGGCTTGGAAAAGCCCATTTGCGCGTGCTCACCGTTCCATTGAAAGTCGGTGAACGAATGATCGGCGTCCTGCAGGTGGGGACCAGCCTCGGCGCGGTGGACTCCACGCGAAAAACCCTGCTTTCCATCATGGTGGGTGTTGCCATCCTGGCTGTTTTGCTGGCCGGGCTTGGCTCATGGGTATTGCTTGGGCGCGCGCTTTCACCGCTCGAGACCATTACCGAGGCAGTCGACCAGATCAACCGCGCCGACGATCTCTCGCGGCGCATCCCGAATGTGGGTCAGGCAGACGATGAGATCGGGGACCTGATCGAGTCGTTCAACCAGACTTTGGAAAGATTGGAATCGCTGTTTACTTCGCAACAACGTTTTCTTGCGGACGTGAGCCACGAATTCCGCACACCGCTCACGGTGATCAAGGGTAACGTGGATCTCATGCGCCGCATGAAGGAAGTGGATGAAGAGTCTTTGACCAGCATCGACCAGGAGGCAAGACGCCTGACGCGACTGGTGGGTGGGCTGTTGATGCTTGCGCAGGCTGAGTCCGGCAAGCTCACGCTCAATTTTGCGCCCGTTGAACTGGACCTTTTACTCACTGAGGTCTTTAGCGAGATGCGTGTGCTGGCCGGCAATAAGGTCGGTATACATTTGAATGACATCGATCAACTGGTGGTGCTGGGGGACCGCGACCGGTTGAAACAGGTGTTGTTGAATCTGGTGGCAAATGCGATCCAGTACACTCCAGCGGGTGGGGAGATCTTCCTCGGCCTGGCGAAGGTCGGGGAGCAAGCCCGCCTGATTATCCGCGACACCGGTCCCGGCATTCCCGCCGAAGACCTGCCCCATATCTTCGATCGTTTCTATCGTGCCGAGAAATCACGCACGCGTTCCAAAGCCAGCGGCTTTGGGCTGGGCCTCTCCATTGCATACTGGATCGTTGAACATCACAAGGGACAGATCAAGGTTGAATCGAAAGAGGGAAAGGGAACCACGTTCGCGATCTGGCTATCGTTGCATCGAGGGTAAATAATACGTAGGGGCAGGGTCACCCTGCCCTGGGTCACCCTGCCCTGGGTCCTCCTGCCCAGGGCGAGAGGACCTCGCCCCTACAATTCCTTTACGGCAATCCCAATCGTTCATGCGCCTGCCTGCACAGGCTGGCACCATATTTTGAATACCATTCTTCAACGGCATCGCTGGATGAAGAACCGTTTCGCGCGTCGCTGTAAATTGGCCAGCCGTACTGGACATATCTGTTCGTTTGAGCGGACCAGGTCCACTCGCCGCGGTTGATGACGCCGATGCCTCCGTTGTAGCCGGCCAGCGCGAGACGTGCATCCCCGCCGGCTGCTTCAAGTGAACGTGCCAGGTAGTCCATCCCGCGTGCGGCGTTCGTATCCGGGTTATAGGGGCTGTCTGTTACATGAAAATGGAAAGGCATCACCTGGAAGAGTCCCATGGCGCCGGCGCTGGAGGTGGCGCGCGGATCCCCGCAGGATTCGATCTGCATGACCGTGGCAGCCAGGTTTGGGTCCACTTGTGCAGCAGTTGCCCATCCCACGATATTCTCGCCCCAGTGCTGCACCTCGTCGGTAAACACCGGCGAAATCGATCCTGAAGAATTCGAAAAAATATTTGCGGCAGGATGTGTGGAGATCCCTGCATGCACCTCGGCAAGCTCGATCCCCATCTCTGCCGGTTCGACGATGCGTGCCTCCACGACTGCCATTGTTGTGGGAGTTTCCATTGGGGGAATGATGGCGGTCTCTGGCATTGCCGCAGGTGCGGGTGTGTTCGATGGCAGGGATGCCGGCGTTTCAGTGTAAAGAGGTATTGGGGTTTGGGTGGATGGAAGTAATGTGGGCAGAGCTGGTGAACTGGCAAGCGCGTCGGACTTCCACGCAAAGGATGCAAGCACCGCGCTGATAATGATCACCGAAAGGGGGGGAAGGATGAAACCAGATAAACAGCCGCTTCCCTGGTCTTGCGGGGCCGCGGCTGTTTGTGAGGTTTGGGTTATCGTGCGAGCGGGGGGCATATCTATATTCTCTTTCTAGGTCTATTGGGACCCGGCTCGAAAAATGTATGTATTCAGTTTTTAATTGTGTCATCCTGAGCGTAGCGAAGGATCCGCCGCGTAGCGGCGAGACTCTTCGGTCGCTTTGCTCCCTCAGAGTGACATGGGAACGCTAAGCATCAAAATGACGTTCACCATTATTCTCTGAACTGCGTGCTCCGTAGGTGAGCGGGTGATACGTGGGTTCAGGTGGGATGAAGGAAGTCTGTTGTGAAGAGACCGGCTTGGGCGCCGGGCGGAATGTCTGTGAGACGTTGTTCGCCGGCCGGTTGATCTGTGACGCGGGCCGCAGGATGGGTTCATTCACCGGCTGGTTGACCGCCGGGCGCTGGCTTTGATACGAAGATGCCGCGCGAGGCTGTCCTTGTGGTGTGTTGTACGGACGCTGTGTTTGATACTGCGTCTGTGTTGCCTGAGTTCGATAGGGGGCATGTTGTGCGGCAGTGGTGAACAGGCGGTCACCGGCCAGCGAGAAAGTGCCGATGATCAATACGCGTACCAACCACACCATCGCTGCGACGAAGATCGGCACCACTTTGGTCAGGGTCTCTGCGCTCATGACCGCGCTGGACGATATGTTGGCGTTGTTGCTGATTGCAACCGATACGCCCCACCAGGTAAGTGTGGCATTGAAGCCCGCGGCCAGCAGCCACGCGCCGAAGAGGTAATACACCTCGGCAGGTTCATCGCGGCCTTGTTCGGGGGTGAAGATGCGGGCGATGCCGGCGAAGTCTATGCCGCAGAACGCGATCGCCAGGATGGTGGCCCAGCGGAGGCCGGCAAAGGAAAGATCCCCGAGCACGTCGTGCAGGGCGAACTGCGTGGTGCTGAAGTTGAAGATCTCGAAGGAAAGCAGGGCGCCGATGATCATCAAGCCCCAGGCGGCACCGCGATCAAATTTGCGGTTGCGGAACAGGTTGTTCCATACTTGCCGCAGGCCGTCTCCGACGTTACGACGATAAGTTGTAGCCATTTCGACCTCCTTTATTGATTGGTATTTGGATAGGTAAACGACATTTTAGAACAGTTGTTCTAAAATGTCAAGGTGTAAATAAGCGCTCCCTGGCACAGGTCTTAAGGACCCCAGATTGAGGTTTCTCGGCAAGGACTGCGTGGTGTTCGCAAAGAGCCTTGCCGAGCAGGGCAGATGTATAATGCTGTACAAAGGGTGTTAAGCGGAAAGCTTCCGTATATCACCCCAAAATGGAGTCTTATACGGAATGCTTCCGCTTAAGACATAGTTGGCACGCCCCTTGCAAAATAAAAAAATGAGCAAAATGTCAAACGCCCCTGAAATCCAAGAGTTTTGGTCTACCGTGTCAGATATTTTAAATAATCACGAAGGCAATTACAAAAACTCACTTGAAGATTATCTTCTTTCGTTATGGGTGGTGATTGAAAAATATAAAAATCGCCAACCTTCCTGTTCCATGTTTGCAACCATTATTAATGAAGCCTTTGATACAGAGCCATGCAAATTTGATAAAAACTGGCTCATGTATGAAAAAAATATATTTTGGGATTACGAAAACGACTCATATGTAATCAAAGAACACAAGAACGGTAAATGGGTGGTTTCCCAAAAAGATGCAAACGACTTTGAGATACTCAAACATACTATCCTTTATCAAATTGTTGATTTTCGGAAATTGTCTCCTGAAAAGTTAAAAGATCCTCAAAGTTTTTTCGGCATTGATTCTGGAAAAGGAGATACTTGGTACAACTTTACTCCTTTTGATTATTGGTCAGGCGCAATACGTGGAATGGAAGACCATCTCAAATCCTCAGTTAGTCTTTATGCTGTAAGATTTTCAAAATGCACTTGGGCAACTTTTGCTGCATTAATGAGTCTTGGTCAATCCTACGAATGAGTCTTAAGATCAAGAGCGTGCCAACACCGCGTGCACTGGACAGGTGGGAGTCTGCGCGATTTTCAAGCAGTTTTCTCGCTTCGAGCTTATACTGCTCCCAGGCAGATTCCACGCCCGCCTGGTTGTCGAGCTTGTCGAGACATACCTGCCATGCTTCGCGATCCCACTCGGGAAGATCACCCTCGGGGACGATGTCGCAAACCGTTAGCCTGCTCAATCATTACAATGTCTACAAGAAGGTAACAAAGTATGAGAATTTCACTTGAGATAGCAATTGCCATCATATCTGCTATTGTGGCTCTCATTGCCGTGTGGCTTTCATTGCAAAGCAATCGTCAATCGCAACGGAGTACGATTAGAGAAGCTACAGAAGTTATTTTCAAAGAGTGGTGGAGCGAAGAATTTAGAGAATTGCGAAAATATTTTTTTCTGGAGTTTATCCCAAAGCACAGGGCTAAATTGACTGGAAAAGGTATGAAGGATATAGACCAAGTTATCCGTGTAGATAAGGGTAGAGCAAGGCAGTTCTGCTACTTTTTCGATAGGGTAGGTTGGCTAGGGGCTGCTGGACTAATAGACGTTGATTATGTTTTAGGTCCAATGCAACAGTCAATGCGGCGTGCTTGGATTGTAATGGAGCCTCTTATCCTAAAAGAAAGGATATTCCGACCCAATGAGCAATTCGATCCTGTTTTCCAGTATGGATTTGAGTGGTTATTTAGGCGCTCAAGTCAATCTAAAAATCATCAGGCGTACCTTCTGGGATATAGGTTCTCGCGTCCGCATATTCGCACACGAAAACAGATCCGTGAGTTGAGAGCGCAGATAGATATGGATGAAGCCAACTTTCGACGAGAGATAAGTGTTCTGGAAAAGGTTCAAACCAAGCATACGAATTAAGGATAAGCCATACCTAGAGGCAAAATCACATGAACAAGTCGCGCTGTGCCCTCGTGATATTTGAAGATAGTCTAAACAATGTATTGCTTTACTTGCGTGATAACAAGTTGAATATTCCATTCCCCAATACATGGGGATTGCTTGGCGGATTACTGGATGAAGAAGAGACTCCAGAACAGGGAATAAAACGAGAAATAAAAGAAGAGCTTGGATTGCGAAATGGAGCGGTTTGCGAATTGCAAGATTGTGAATTCTTGTTTACTTCCCCAAGAAAGGATATAGATCGAACGGAATATGTGTTTAGAGCACCACTCATAGAAAGAGTTGAAAATTTGGTCTTACACGAAGGGCAAAGATTGGAGCTATTTAGTCAATCAAGCGCAAAAAACACTAACAACATCGTGCCGCACCATAAAGAAATCTTATTGCGCTACTTTGAATTGAAGTCATAGAAAAATACTCGCATGACAAATGGCGGGTTCTTTATAGCATTTCATCCAAGAGATAATGAAACATGAAAAAAAAGACGGTTTTAATTACTGGGGCAAATGGTTTAATTGGTCAGGAATTATTGAAACAGCTAGTCGATGAAAAAATTGAAAACCTGAGAACATTAGACATAAGCAATTTGCGTTTAGAAAATAAAAGGATTCGTCATTGTGAAGGTGACATAAACAATCCACCAGAATTTATATTCAAGGATGTTGATATAGTAATTCACCTTGCTTCAGTTATAGGTGTAAACTTTACGGAAAACAATCCTATACACACCATTGAAACCATAGTCAACGGCACAAAGAAAATTTTAGATCTTTCTGTAAAATATGGCATAAGCCGCTTCATCATGGCGTCAAGTTCGGAGGTTTATGGAGATAACTCTACAAAGCCAATAAATGAAAAATCTCCAGTTTCTCCAAAATCTGTATATGGTTCTGCAAAGCTAACTGCCGAGTATCTATGTAAAGCCTATAAAAAGGAACACAATCTTGATTATACAATTGTGAGAATATTTAACGCATTTGGGAAAGACCAATTAAACAAATTTGTAATTCCTCTATTTATTGAAAAGGCTTTGAGAAGTGAAACTATTGAAATTTTTGGAACTGGGATTCAGACAAGAAGTTTTTGCCATGTCTCTGATGTAGCAAGGTGTATTATTGAGATTATAAATACAAGTTGGACGTGTAATAATACATACAATATCGGCGATACAAGAAATCAAATTAATATGCACGATTTGGCGCTTCTAATAATAAAACTGGTTGAACATTCAAAATCAAAAATAGAGTTTGTTCCTTTAGATTCTATAGTTAGCAGAGATGCAATAAGAGAAATCTATTTTCGCGTTCCAGACATTTCTACGATAAGTGACGCGGTTGGGTATCAACCAATTGCAAATTTCACTGAAAAACTTTTGGAAATCATTGAAGATAAAAAGAAAAAGATTGGCGTAAACAAATAAAAAACGCAGGCTAACAAAGCGTCCTGGACGAATGCCAGGATAATGCACTGGCCCCTTCCGCCTAGCGGCATGCTGCGCGACATCGTACCCGAAGGGTATCCCCGAAAATGCGACAGTTGATCTGGGGCAGAGACGTAGTGTCCATAGGTCGCATTCGGAGAGGGAGTTAGTATAAAGAGATTCTAATCAAGGATGGGCGATTTGCAATGGCAGACATAATTTCATTCATGCGGCAGGGCTGGAAAAATATTTGGAAGCAGGAGCTCATCTTCCTGTTTAGCGCGTTGCCGGTAGTCCTAAGTCAACTGCAACTTATTGTCAATGACTTGGGTGAGGTAAAGCTGCTCCAAGGACTTCTCATGCTTCTGCTGGCGATTGGTGTGCTGATCTTTTATTTCGTCAGTTATATAGGCGTTCCATATCTTGCCTGGTGTGCTACTACCAGCCGGTCGACAACCATTCCAGAAGTACTGGCCGCGGTCAGAAAGTTCCTTTGGCGAATCATCGGAGTCTCGTGTCTCATTTTCCTCCTGTTTTCCCCATGCCTTATTTTAGTTTTGTTCATGTCCATGAACAATCCAACGCATCGCCCTCAAGGCAACAGTGCAACCATCCTGAGCCTCTTTCTATCCCTCTTTGCCGCTGTATTGGATTTCGCGCTGTTCGGCTTCTTTGCAAACGACTGGGGGATCAGAGAAAGCCTGGAAAAGGCTTGGAATCTTTTTACTTCTCATTTTGGTGTGCTTGCAGTGCTTGGCCTGATTCTGACATTAATATCCATGTTGATTACCGGTGCATCGGCAGCGTTGACAGTACTGTTTCAATCTGGCTTTGACATGACATCCCTCGGCGAGGTTAATTATATAGCTCCCGCTACATCTTTATATGGAAACATGATATTCTTAATAACAAGTGGAGTGGGCCAGATTATCCTTATTCCATTCCATTGGTCTGCATTTGCATCGGCTTACTTAAAATATACGAAACAAACATAAACTCTCCAGTCCTGTAATGAGACCGTTAACTTGAGGCAGGAGTTAGCGTCCGCAGGGTGCTCCGCGAAGGGAAACGCGCGAGCATTTTTCTGTATAATGAGCATTGTCCACGCCGGCCCGCAGGCATCCCATTCGGGAACAATATCCCGTATGCGCACCGTTAGGCGTTTGTCTTGCAAATCGTGGTTGTTTCTTTAATCATCGTGAGGAGTCGAGGACTATCTCCACGCGAAAACTATTAGTAGCTCTGAGGAGATCGATATGACGACTACTGAAGCAGTTGTTCTTGTAATAGTTGTAATTGTTTGTGTCATCTGGGACATCCTGATCGTCCGTCAGATCTGGAGAGGCGAGACAGCCGCGTTTTCCGCTGAGAAGTATGAGCAGCCGCGAAGCAGGCTCCGCAAAACTGAACCAGTTGCATTTTGGGTGTCTATTGCCATGCAAGCAATATTTCCCAACGGGGTGATTCTGTATTTACTTTATTGGCTGTCAACATTGGCTGATTAAAAAAGGTACACACCACACTATATTAAGGAGAAAAAGATGATTCACTTGCATGAAAAAGGTACCAATAAACCCTTAGGGAGCATCAATGAAGCTCAACTTCAGTTCCTGATCGACCGCCTCGAGGAAGAATGGCTTGAAGATCACGATTACGCCATCACATCATTGCTGCTTGATTCTTTTGAGGCTGATGGTGCCGATCCAGAGTTGGTATCTTTGCTTAGGAATGCACTGGCAGGACGGGATGAAATCGAAATTATCTGGAGCCAGTAAGTTTTCAATTTGCCGCATCTTTCAATTCCAGTAATTCAATAATATAGAATTGATGCAGGAATAAATGCTAAAACAAGTAAGCCAGGCGTTGCTAACAATGCAAAGGTATTCATGGGAGCAGGGAGTGGCAGCACAGGCGTTCCTGGAACTGGGCGAAACCGACATTGCAATAATGCTGGCGCGCGAGGCGGTTCAGAGGCAGGCATCTGACGGCAGGCTGGCACTCATGTATGATAATGAAGGTGTCACAGATCCGGCAGCGAATGGAGAAGCATTATTAGTTGCGGCACGCGTTACCGGCGAACCAGCGTTACAAACCGCATTAGACGCAATGCTGAATTACTTGTTGAAGAAGGCGCCGCGTGCCTCGGATGGAACGCTTTTTCATGTCGTCAATGCGAGGGAGGTTTGGGTGGATTCCATGTATATGGCCCCTCCGTTCCTTGCGGTAGCCGGTCATTTGGATGAAGCCATAAGGCAGATCCAGGGAATTAAAAACCGTCTTTGGAATTCAGAAAAAAAGTTGTATGCACATAATTGGGACGAAGATCGCAAGGCATTAAAACGGGCGGCATATTGGGGGGTGGGGAATGGATGGGCAGCTGCGGGGATCACCCGGGTGGTACGTACGCTGCCCGAATCATGGGCCAGGGAAAAGCAGGAGCTTGCATTGCATTTAAGGGATATTCTGGATGGGTGTCTTGCACATCAGCATCGGGATGGATTGTTCCATGATGTGCTTGATCAACCTGACACTTTTATAGAAACCAATCTGGCGCAAATGCTCGCATATTCGATATATCGAGGTGTTTGCGGTGGGTGGTTACCTGCAGATTACAAGGAATATGCAGATAAAATGCGTGCAGCAGTTCACCAAAAGGTGGATGCCTCGGGTTACGTGCAGGGAGTATGTGGAGCGCCTGCATTTGATCGGGCGGGTACGGCCCCGGAAGGACAGGCATTCTTTCTGCTTATGGAAGCAGCATGGAAAGAAATCCAATAAAAGGACCCACCCATGGATCGTAAGAATAATTCATCACAAGAACCCCGTCCATCCTGGTTGCGGCGGCTCGCACCTGTCCTGGGTCTGCTCATCCTTTCACCCTGGGTGGGTGAATTCCTGCTGGGGAACATCGAGGCTGGGGCTATTCTCGCCCTGCCATATCTGGTGCCGCTGTATGGCGGGGGCGCGCTGTTGATCCGCGAGGTCACCCGCCGGACCGGCCGAGGCTGGCCCACGATACTCCTGTTGGGCACGGCGTACGGCATCATTGAGGCAGGCCTGGTGGATCAATCCCTTTTCAACCCGGTCTTCGAAGGTCACGCATTTCTCGAAGTCACACCGATCCCAGCCCTGGGGATCAGCGCGTACAATGCGATCTCTTTCATCGTTGGTCATGCCGTCTGGAGTATCGGTGCCCCGATCGCCATCGTCGAGATGCTGACGCCGGCCCGAAGGAACACTCCCTGGCTGGGCTGGTTTGGGCTGTTCATGACTGGCCTTTTATACCTTTTTGGCTGTGCTATTATTTTCCTGGATCTGTACACTTCTGAGGATTTCCTGGCCTCGCCAGGGCAAATGATCGGGGCCGCGCTGACAGCGTTAACTTTCATTTTCATCGCATTTGCCATTCGGAAGCCGGCAGCTGCCCTAACAGATCGCCCGGTGCCAAAGCCCTGGCCTTTGGGCCTGGGTTCATTCGTAACGGCCAGCATATTCTTTGCCCGCCCCGAGACCTGGTTCACGGGCGTGGTGATCGGTATTCTGCTGCTTTGCGCCGCGGCCTGGGTGGTCGCGCATTGGGCCCGGCAGCAAGGGTGGAGCCGGATGCATGAGTTTGCTCTCGTGGCCGGGATCCTGCTCACCTACGCGTGGGGCGGGTTTGTCCTCACAGCCCTGTTCCGCCCCGATAATACTGTAGCATGGATCGGGAACGCGGTGTTTGCGTTGATCGCCGTGTTTCTGCTGATCTTTACTTCAAAACGCGTGGCGGTTTCACATCCGATTGGATAAAATATTGGAGAGACCCATGTCAAATCAATTCGTGGAAACATCGATCGAGATCAACGCCCCTGTTTCGCAGGTCTGGCGCGTGTTTACGGACCCCATCCTTGCGAAGGAGATGGGCGGCGCCTTTCCTCAAAGAGGGCAATACAGTCACAAACAAACTCACCCCACCAATTGGAGATGCATTAACGATGGTTATCATATGGGTATACATAGCGGGCGTTCTAACCATATCCTTGCTGATAGGTGGCGTGGTATCCAGGTTTTACTCGAAAGAAAGCAAGGTTTGGCAGGCTTTTCCCACGCTGTACACTTTTTTGCCCGCATTGATCGCCATTGCAACCCAGGCGCTTTATAAAGTACCCATCACCTGGAAAGGTTGGGGCTTTACCCTGGCGGGACATTGGTTCTACTATGTACTTGCCTTTTTGTTCCCTGTTGTTTATCTAAGTGCAAATGCCCTTGTGCAGATCCTGTTTAAAAATTACTCGTTCAAGAAGGATATAAAATGGTCGGAGATCGTCTTGATCGCTGTTTTACAACAGATCGTTCTTCCCATCTTCATCATGGGCGAGGAGATCGGGTGGCGCGGGTTTCTCCAAAACAGATTGCTTGAAAATTACGGGCCATGGACCGCCATTGTAATTCTTGGGATCGTTTGGGGTATATGGCACGTTCCAGTGGCGCTGAAAGGTTATAATTTACCTAATCACCCCAAATTTGAAGCGTTTATTTTTTACCCCTTCGTCTGCATTGTCTATAGCGCAATTTTGGTGTTTTTGACCCTGATGACCAAAAGTATTTTGCCTGCCATTCTTTTTCATACAACGAATAACAACCTTGGAGGAGTGGCCTTGCTCTTGTTTGACAAGCAGGATGAGCGCAAGGAGATCATCATTTATTTTACAATCGGTGGATCGATCCTGCTGATCTTATTCATGCTATTAAAGGTCTGACGGGAAAAGACATGCCGGAATTCATTCGATGGAACAGCCAACCTCTTGATCTTTGGGCCGCTAAATATGCGCAAGGGAAGTTTGTCGATTTGGGCGGACGGAGCACCCACTACATTGAGAAGGGCGAAGGGGAACCGCTTCTCCTTTTGCACGGTTTCTTTTACGATTCGTATCTATGGGCCGCCAACATGGATGCATTGGCCAAACATTTCAAAGTCTATGCTCTCGACCTGTGGGGTTGTGGTTACAGCACACGCGAGCCCCTGGATTATGGTTACCAGCTTTATGCCGACCAGGTATTGCTGTTCATGGATAACTTGGGCATACAGCGAGCATCTCTTGCGGGTCAATCCATGGGAGCCGGTACGGCCATCCTGTTCTGCGTACAACATAGGCAAAGGGTCAACAAACTGTTGCTGGTGGACGCAGCCGGTCTACCCAATCCGTTGCCCGTGATGGCGAAGGTCTTCAACCTGCCCGGGGTTGGTGAGTTCTTTTTGGGTTTGAATGGCGATGCGATCAGAAGAGCCGGCCTTAAGGAAAGCTTTATTCACAGGGAGGAACTTCTTACAGATAACTACGTGGAGAATGTGACAAGATCTCACAAAATAAAGGGCTCTACAGAGATCGGTATGACGATCCAGCGCAGGCAGTTTTTTGACAAGCTAAGCGATGAAATAGATCATCTGGCCCAAATGGAAGTTCCAAGCCTTATCGTCTGGGGCAGGGAGGACAAGGCGATCCCCGTTCGATGTGGGCAGGAGATGCACCGCATTTTGAGAGGCTCCCGCCTCGAGATCCTCGATAACGCAGGCCATGTCCCCAACTTTGAAAATGCGGTAGAGTTCAATCAACTCGCGTTGGACTTCTTGCGGGAATAAGTTCGTATGGACAACGGATGCTTCACTGTGACACTTTTTGAATTTTGGGGCGTATATTTTATAATCGATCCATGCCCACACCAACTTTAGCCACTAAACTTTATATTCCCCCACCTCGGCCTAAAGTTGTCGTCCGCCCGCGCCTGATCGAGCAGCTGAACGAGGGTCTCCCATCGGGCCGCAAATTGACCCTCATCTCTGCACCCGCCGGCTTTGGTAAAACCACAGTCGTCAGCGAATGGGTTGCCACCCTAACCCCTAACCCCTCTCCCATTAGTAGAGGGGAAGGGGTTAGGGTGGCCTGGCTGTCGCTGGACGAGGGAGATAACGACCCCGCACGCTTTCTAACTTACTTCGTCGCTGCCTTGCAGACGATCGCGACAAGTATTGGAAAAGGTGTGTTGGGTGTACTCCAATCTCCCCAGCCGCCGCCGATCGAATCGATCCTGACGGCCCTGCTAAACGAGATCGCCGCCGTCCGAGACAATTTCGTCCTCGTCCTGGACGACTACCACGTGATTGATTCCAAACCGATTGACGGTGCCCTCGCCTTTCTGCTAGAGCACCTGCCACCACAGATGCACCTGGTCATCACCACTCGCGAGGACCCGGATCTCTCCCTGGCCCGCTTACGCGCCCAGGACCAGTTGACCGAACTGCGCGTCACCGACTTGCGTTTTACCCCCTCCGAAGCCGCTGAATTTCTCAACCAGGTGATGGGCTTAAACCTCACGACAGAAGACATCAACGCACTGGAAACGCGCACGGAAGGCTGGATCGCCGGCCTGCAATTGGCCGCGATTGCCCTGCGAGGGCCGATATCAATGCAGGGACATAAAGACGCGGCGGGTTTCATTAAATCTTTCACCGGCAGCCATCATTTCGTGATGGACTATCTGGTTGAAGAAGTCCTGGGACAGCAATCCGAAAGCGTTCAGAACTTCCTGCTGCGCACATCCATCCTGAACCGCTTGTGCGGCCCTCTTTGTGAGGCCGTTCTGCTAGACCCCTCTGCTTCTGGACAAAAAACCCTGGAATATGTCATAAACGCCAACCTGTTCATCGTCCCACTGGATAACGAGCGGCGTTGGTATCGCTATCACCATCTCTTCGCTGATTTGCTGCGGCAGCGACTGCACAAGAGCGCCGCCGCGTCTACAGGAGATGCGGAAAGCCGCGTGAACGAATTGCACATCCGTGCCAGCCAGTGGTACGAAGACAATCGCCTTGAGCTTGAAGCGTTTCACCATGCGGTTGCCGCCAATGATGTCGAGCGGGCCGCGCGCCTGGTTGAAGGAAATGGGCTGCCCCTCATCTTTCGCGGCGTGGTGACTCCTGTGCTGAACTGGCTGGAGTCGCTGCCAACGACAGTGCTGGATAACAGACCCTCGTTATGGGTGATCTATGCCTCGGCGCTAATGATCGTTACTCAGTTGAGCGCCGTCGAACAAAAGCTGCAATCTGCTGAAACAGCCCTGCAAAATGCCGAGCTAGACGATAAGACGAAAGACCTGATAGGGCATGTTGCGGCGATACGCGCCGCAATAGCAATGGGTCAGTATCAGGTTGAAACCATCATTGCCCAATCGCATCGCGCCCTGGAGTATTTGCACCCCAATAATCTGCCTGGCCGCACGTCCGCAATTTTTACGTTGGGGTATGCCCACCAACTTCAAGGGAACCGTGTTGCGGCACGACAAGCGTATACCGAGGCTCTCTCTATCAGTCAGAAGATTGGGCATAACGTTAATGCCCTAACGGCGACCATCGGTTTGGGCAATATACAGGAAGCCGAAAACCAGTTGCATCTGGCGGTTGAAACCTATCGGCGCGTCTTGCAAGTGCTGGGTGAGCCGCCCCTACCGATCGCCTCCGAAGCGCATCTTGGCCTGGCGCGTATCTTCTACGAGTGGAATGACATGGAGACTGCTGAACGCCACGCGCGACAGAGCATCCAATTGGCGCGGCAGATGGAAAACACTGACCGCTTCATTGTCAGCGAGATGCTCCTCGCGCGCTTGAAACTTGCTCAGCGGGATGTAATCAGTGCATCCGCTCTTTTAGCCCAGGCAAATCAATCGGTGACCCAATATAGCTTTTGGCTTCGAACGCCTGAGGTGATTGCGATACAAACGCTTATATTGCTTCGTCAGGGCAATCTGACGGCAGCTGCTCATCTGGCTCAGACGCATGAACTCCCTCTCGCCCAGGCCCGCGTACACCTGGCCCAAGGAGACACGTCCACTGCACTGGCTTTGCTGGAGCCATTGCGCGGCCAGGTGGAGGCAAAGGGTTGGGTGGATGAACAGCTCAAGGTGATGGTTTTACAGGCGGTCGCTCACCATACGCAGGGCGAAAAGGACAAGGCCCTGCAAGTACTGGGTGACGCGCTGGCGCTGGCGGAGCCGGGCGGCTTTATCCGTATCTTTGTCGACGAAGGGTTGCCGATGGCTCAATTATTGTCCGAAGCAGCCGCTCATGGGGTCATGCCGGACTATATAGGTAAGCTGCTGGCTGTATTTGAAGCTGAACAGCAGAAGAGCAAAGAAAAATCTGCATCCCCCGGCCAGCCCCTTATCGAGCCATTGAGCCAACGCGAGTTGGAAATACTGCAATTGATTGCCCAAGGACTTTCAAACGACGAGATTGGCAAACGGCTTTTCCTCGCCTTGAATACGATTAAAGGGCACAATCGGATCATTTTTGACAAACTACAGGTCCAAAGACGTACTGAAGCGATAGCACGCGCCCGCGAGCTGGGTCTGCTGTAGCCTAAACACAAGCCTGCCCGCAAACCTGGTATCAAGAACGGCACACACCCTAAAGAGAGCTTTAGCCGGGGCCATAAGCTAAAGCTTTAGAACTCCCCCTTTCCATAACCCCACAACAATACTTCCGAACACACTTTAGTGTCTATACGTTAATACCGTATTGTAGATATGATCTTTGTACATTGAGCATGTGGCATGGACTGTAATGCCCTTCACGTCCACAACAGGTACAAAGTAATGTCAAACAAACTCAACCAAAAAACTGATCCAGATCAGCCAATGGTCTATCAGATCAGGGTCGAGGGCCATCTGGGTTCTCAATGGACAGATTGGTTTGAGGGCCTGACCGTCACGCTGGAAGAGAATGGCGAGACGCTTCTAACCGGCCCAGTGATCGATCAGGCCGCGCTGCATGGCTTGCTGAAAAAAGTGCGTGATTTAGGCACACCATTGGTTTCAGTCATTCGTGTTAAACCGGGCCAGGAACATGGGCCGGAAATCAAACAATAAAAGGAATTATAAATATAGTGTTAATACCCATACACATCATCGCTGGATTAATTGGACTCGCTTCGGGCGCGGTTGCGCTTTATGCCACCAAGGGATCAAAACTGCATCTCAAAGGCGGGATGATCTTTGTGTACGCAATGCTGGTCTTGTCTGGCAGCGCCGCACTGATAGCGGCAATCCTGCGACCCAACACGTTCAATGTCATATCCGGTATGCTGGCCTTTTATTTGGTGATCAGCGGGTTCCTCACAGTCTGGCGTCCACTTGTGGGATCGGGTTGGATAAACGTTGGCGTCATGCTGATGGGGCTGGCGCTGGGTATTGCCGGCATCTACTTCGGTTTTGAGACTTTGCAGAGCGCGACCGTCGAGCAGGACGGAGACCCGCTGGCACTTTACTTCATTTTTGGCAGCGTGGCGTTGCTGGCAGCGCTCGGTGACATTCGCATGTTGCTGGCACGGCGCATTCAGGAGAAACATCGGATTGCCAGGCATTTGTGGCGCATGTGCTTCGCGCTGTTTATGGCAACCGGCTCCTTCTTTCTTGGGCAGGCAGATAAGTTTCCGGAGCCGCTGCGCGGGTCTGGCCTGCTGGCAATCCCGGTGCTTTTGGTAGTACTGCTCATGTTTTATTGGCTGGTGCGTGTGTTGTTTACGAAATGGCGTCCCCACGTCCAACCAACCATTCAAACCGACGTCAATACCCTTTAGGAGAAAATCAAATGACAACCCGCACCGAATTATCTACCCTTGTTGTTTCCAGAGTCGCAGGCTTCACATTCCTGTTTTACATCGTATCCGGCATCTCCAGCCTGGCCCTATCCGGCCAGACGCAGGTGACCGACGTGCTCTCGCTATTCACGTCCCTCTCGGCCCTGGTACTGGGCGTGACGCTCTACGAGCTCACGCGCTCCCAGGGTCCCGTGCTCGCCATGCTGGCGATGACCTGTCGCATCGTGGAAGCCATTGGTGGCGAGGCCGCGTTCTTCTTCGCCGCTGGCAGTACCATCTTTTGCTGGCTGCTGTTGCGCGGCCGCATGATCCCCGCCTGGCTGGCATGGCTCGGCCTGATCGGGTCAGCACTGATGGTCGTGATCCAGCCCCTGCAGCTCGCAGGATTGTTCGGCGGCCCGATGAGCTGGTCGGCATCCATTACCTGGCTCGTGTGGCTGCCTCTGTTGGTGTTCGAGCTGGCCTTCGCGCTGTGGCTGATGATCAAGGGCGTAAACGTCGAAAAATGGGAAAAACAGGCTGCTGAATCTGCCTGAAGTCCAAATTAATGAAACTCATCAATATCATTTAAAAAAGGAGATAAAAATGAATTCAAACAAAAAGACCACAATATCACCAAATGTTTATGCGAGAGTCGCAGGGTTCCTGTATCTAATCGTCGTCCCACTCGGCATCTTCAGCCTCGTGACCTCCGGAATGGTTGAGCCCGGAGATGCCGCGACAACGGCCAAAAATATCATGGCTTCTGAACTGCTGTACCGTCTCGGCATTGTGAGCGATCTACTCGCCACGATCGTCTTGATTTTGGTGGTTCTACCTTTATATAGTTTACTCAAACCCGTAAACAAAGACGTGGCTTTGCTAATGGTTATATTCGTCCTGGTCGGTGCCCCCATTGGGATGCTCAGCAAGCTTAACCAATTTGCCGCCCTGCAACTATTGAGCGGTGCGGACTACCTGAAAGTATTCACAACAGAACAGTTGCAATCTTTTGCGTACCTATTTCTGCGCTTGCAAAATCTGGGAGGTACGATCGCCTTTATATTTTGGGGCCTTTGGCTATTTCCCCTGGGGTATCTGGTTTTCAAGTCGGGTTTCCTTCCCCGAATTCTGGGCGTCGTGTTGATGATTGCCTGCTTTGGCTATGTCATAGACAGTTTCGCAATATTTCTCGGCTCCAGAGTGGGTATTGGCATGTTGGCAGCTTTGGGAGAACTGCTATTCATCTTGTGGCTTTTGATCAAGGGTGTAAACGTCGAGGCCTGGGAACAGCGCGCAGGCACATCGTAAACTTAACGGAACGAATCAATCCTGGAGGTACACATGAAAGCAGCGATTTCCACAAAATATGGAGGGCCGGAGCTGATCGAAATCAGGGAGGTTGAGATGCCCGCCGTCACGGACGAGCAAGTGCTGGTACGCGTCCGCGCCGCTTCGCTGAACGCAGCCGATTGGTACGCTCTGACCGGACTCTTCCTCGCCCGCATGGCGGGCGGGCTGCTCAAACCGTCGGACCCGAGCATTGGAACCGATTTCGCGGGCGTGGTGGAGGCAGTCGGCAGCGCCGTGACACACTTCAAACCAGGCGATGAGGTGTTCGGCGTGAGAGGCGGGGCGATCGCCGAATACGTATCTGTTCGTCAGGAAGGTGGCGTGGCGCCGAAACCGGCCAATATCTCGTTCGAGCAGGCGGCGGCGGTTCCCGTGGCGGCGCTCACCGCACTGCAGGGCCTGCGCGACCATGGGCAGATCCGGCCGGGTCAGCAGGTGCTGATCAACGGCGCGGGAGGCGGTGTAGGGTCGTTCGCCGTCCAGATCGCGAAGTCGTTCGACGCGGAAGTGACGGCCGTGTGCGGCCTGGGGAACGTGGACATGGTCCGTTCGCTGGGCGCGGACCACGTCGTCGACTACACCCGCGAGGACTTCACCCGCAGCAAGCGGCGCTACGACCTGTTCCTGGATGTCGCCGGGGGCCGCTCGTGGAGGGAATGCAAGCGCATCCTCAAGCCCGCAGCGCTGTTCATCATCATCGGAGGACCGCGCGGCAATCCCTGGATCGGACCGCTGGCGCACGTGCTGAAGCTGCGCCTGGCGGCCATGCGGTCCAGCCAGAAGCTGGCCTTCTTTATCGCCAAGGTGAACAAGAAAGACCTACTGACCCTGAAAGAGATGCTCGAGGCCGGGACGTTGAAGCCGGTCATCGACCGTACCTATCCGCTGAGCGAGAGCGCACAGGCCATGCGTCACATGGAAGCGGGTCACATTCGCGGGAAAATCGTCATCACTGTCGCACCATAAGCGGGCGAGTTACACAAGATCGTTCGAAAAGGAGAAGAGTATATGAGCGTGCAGCGCGATCATGCCAAAACTCGCCGAAAACCTGCGCCCAGTTTTACAGATATCCAAAGTCAAAAAGGTAAAATCCATCCTTTTCATTTACGGAGAAAAGGATACAGTGACGCCCATCGATATGGCTCACAGACTTCAAACCAATAGCAACATTCCTGCAAATATTTGGATAATGCCAAACGTAAAACACACGATAGGTTTAGCAACTGCGCCCGAAGATTATGAAAGTCGCGTTGTTGGATTTTTCGATAACACATTGGCAGGCTAGGTCGCACAAACAATCAGCGGCTAATATGGGTTTCAACAAAACAACCATACTGATTTTGAATTGGCAATGATAAAGGTGTTTCACGAAAAAGTGTCCCGACTTTCGTTGTGACACTTTTTGCATTTTGGGGCGTATGTTCTATAATTGATCCATGCCCACGCCAATTTTAGCCACTAAACTTTATATTCCCCAACCTCGGCCTAAAGTTGTCCTCCGCCCGCGCCTGATCCAGCAGCTGAACGAGAGTCTCCCTTCGGGCAGCAAACTGACCCTCATCTCTGCACCCGCTGGCTTTGGTAAAACCACAGTCGTCAGCGAATGGATTGCCACTCTGACCCCTTCCCCCCCAATGGGAGAGGGATCAGGGGTGAGGGTGGCCTGGCTGTCGCTGGACGAGGGGGATAACGACCCGACACGTTTTCTGGTTTACTTCGTCGCTGCCTTGCAGACGATCGCGCCGTATATTGGAAAAGGCGTATTGGGCGGGCTCCAATCCCCTCAGCCACCACCAATCGAATCGACCCTGACAGCCCTGCTCAATGAGATTGCCGCCATCCGGGACAATTTCCTCCTCGTCCTGGACGACTACCACATTATTGATTCCAAGCCGATTGACAATGCCCTCGCTTTTCTGCTCGAGCACCCATCACCTCAGATGCACCTCGTCATCACGACCCGTGAGGATCCGCAGCTGCCCCTGGCCCGCTTACGCGCTCGGGGCCAACTGACCGAACTGCGCATCACTGACTTGCGTTTTACCCCCTCCGAAGCCGCTGAATTTCTCAACCAGGTGATGGGCTTAAACCTCACGACAGAAGACATCAACGCACTGGAAACGCGCACGGAAGGCTGGATCGCCGGCCTGCAACTGGCTGCGATTGCCCTGCGAGGGCCGATCTCAATGCAGGGACATAAAGACGCGGCGGGCTTCGTCAAATCTTTCACCGGCAGCCACCATTTTGTGATGGACTATCTGGTTGAAGAAGTCCTGGGACAGCAATCCGAAAGTGTGCAGAGTTTCCTGTTGCATACATCCATCCTCGACCGAATGTGCGGCACTCTTTGTGATGCAGTTCTGCCCAGCCCCTCAGCTTCTGGACAAAAAACCCTGGAATATCTCGAACAAGCCAACCTGTTCATCATCCCACTGGATAACGAGCGGCGTTGGTATCGCTATCACCATCTTTTTGCTGATCTGTTGCGGCAGCGACTGCATCAGAGCGTTGCTTCATCCACAGAGGATCAAAGCAAGGGCGTGGCTGAATACCACATACGTGCCAGCCAATGGTATGAAGACAATGGGTTGGAGATCGAAGCTTTTCAGCATGCCGCCGCCGCCAATGATTTTGAGCGCGCCGAGCGGCTGATCGAAGGAAAGGGGATGCCCTTGCACTTTCGCGGCGCGGTGACCCCTGTCCTGAACTGGCTGGAGTCGCTGCCAACGACAGTCCTGGATGCCTGGCCCTCGTTATGGACGGCGTATGCATCCACCCTATTGGTTACCGGTCATGGGACCAGAGTCGAACCGAAACTCCTAGCTGCTGAAGCCGCAGTGCAAGATGCCGAGGCGAACGATAAAACCCGAGACCTTATAGGACGTATTGCCGCCATACGGGCCACGTTGGCCGCCAGTCAGAACCAGGTGGAAACCATCATTGCCCAATCGCGCCGTGCCCTGGAGTATTTGCACCCCGACAACCTGGCTTTCCGCACTTCCACTACCTGGAAGCTGGGGTTTGCCTACCAGCTCCAGGGAGACCGTGCTGCGGCTAGTCAGGCCTATACCGAAGTCGTATCCATCGGCCAGGCATCCGGGAATATCGTCTTCACCGCAATAGCCATGATCGGCTTGGGCACCTTGCAGGAAGGGGAAAATCAACTCCATCTGGCGGCACAGACCTACCAACGCATCCTGCAACTATTTGGTGATCAGCCGCTGCCGTTTGTCTGCGAAGCGCATCTTGGTTTGGCCCGTGTATTCTACGAATGGAACGACATGGATGCCGCCCAACAGCACGCGCAACTGAGCAGCGAGCTGGTGCGGCAGATGGAAAACAATGACAGATCCGTTGCCTGTGAAATGTTCCTTGCCCGATTGAAACTTGCCCAAGGGGATGCGGCTGGCGCGGCCGCTATTTTAGCGAAGGCCGCTCAGTTCGTGCGCCAGCATAACTTTGTGCATCGGATACCTGAGGTGGCTGCCGCACAGGTGCTTACGTTGCTTCACCAGGGCAACCTGACGGCCGCCGCTCATCTGGCTCAGACGCATGAACTCCCCTTCATCCAGGCCCGGGTACACCTGGCCCAAGGAGACACGTCCACTGCACTGGCGCTGCTGGAGCCATTGCGTGGGCAGGTGGATGCAAAAGATTGGCAGGATGAACGTGTTAAGGTGATGGTCTTACAGGCGCTCGCTCATCATGCGCATGGCGAAAAAGACAAGGCCCTGCAAGTGCTGAGTGACGCGCTGGCACTGGCAGAGCCCGGTGGCTTCATCCGTATCTTTGTTGACGAAGGCATTCCGATGGCGCAGCTATTGTCCGAAGCAGCTGCTCATGGGAGCATGCCGGACTATATCGGTAAGCTGCTGGCTGTATTAGAAGCTGAGCAGCAGAGGGCAGAAAAATCTTACCTATCCCCTGCACAGCCACTTATCGATCCATTGAGCCCGCGCGAGTTGGAAGTATTACAACTTATTGCCCAGGGACTCTCGAATCATGAGATCAGCGAGCGGCTGTTCCTCGCTTTGAGTACTGTTAAAGGGCACAATCGAATTATCTTTGGCAAACTGCAGGTCCAAAGGCGCACCGAAGCGATAGCACGTGCCCGCGAGCTGGGTCTGTTGTAGCCTAAACGTCAGCCTGCCCGCAAGCGATCCATAAAGCCAGAACTTTAGAACCTCTCCCCTTCAATACCCCACAACACTACTTTAGTATCTATACGTTAATACCGTATCGTAGATATATTACCTGTACATTGAACAAGTGGCACAGGTTTTTTTACCAGCCACAAAAGGTACAAGGTAATGCCAAACGAACTCATCCCAGCAACTGATCCAGGTCAACCAAGGGTGTATCAAATCAGGATCGAGGGCCATCTGGGTCGTGAATGGACAGACTGGTTTGAGGGCCTGGCCATCACGCTCGAAGACAACGGCGATACGCTTGTAACCGGCCCGGTGATCGACCAGGCCGCGTTGCATGGATTGCTAAAAAAAGTGCGTGATTTGGGAATGCCATTGGTCTCGGTCATTCGCCTTAAACCCGGCCGGGCAGATGCGTCAGATGTCAAACAGTAAATTGAAGCAAGCTGTTTAGAATTGGAGTTCCAACATACAGACAAGTCAACCATTATATTCTTTAGGAGAAATGAAATGACAATCAGCACTATCGACGAGTCACAACGCAAAGCCGCACGAGTCGCGGGATTCACTTTCCTGTTCGCGATAGCGCTCGTGGTCCTTGCGAACTATGGCATCAGCTTTGAACTCAGTGTCCCGGGCAATGCTGTGGAAACCGCCCGGAACATCATGGCGAACGAAACCCTTTTTCGACTGGGCATCGCCTGCAATCTGATCTACGCCGCGAGCGTCGTCGTGCTGCTCTCAGCGCTCTACGTGATCCTCAAGCCAGTGTCTCGGAACCTGGCCTTGGTTGCGGCATTCTGCAGGCTGGTAGTTGCCGTGATGTGGGGTGTTACCGCGCTGAACACCCTTGGCGCGCTGCGGCTCCTGGGTGACGCTGCTTACCTGCCAGTCTTCGAAGCAGATCAATTGCAGACTTTGGCGAGGCTGCACCTCGACGCGAGCTACGACGCGTACTACGTTGGCCTGCCGTTCTGGGGATTGGCCTCCACGGTTTGCAGCTACCTGTGGTTCAAGTCGAGGTATATCCCGAGAGCATTGGCTGTCTTCGGTGCGATCTCGTCTGCATGGTGCGTGATCTGTGCTTTCGCTTTCATCGTTTTCCCCAACTTCGACGAGACGGTTAACGCGTACTGGTTCGACATGCCTATACTTCTCTTCGAAATGGCATTGGGCTTTTGGCTTGTATTCAAGGGATTGAGTCGATCCGGGATGGCTGAGCCCGATAAAGCAAGCGAGCGAGCACAGGCCGACGCCGCCTAACCCCTCGTTCAAGCGGACTTGTGGACGGCACAAGGCTTTATCTGTTTTCTTGGCAAGTGGCGCAGACTGTTATAACCAGCCACAGCAAGTCCAGAGTAATGTCAAACGAACTCGACCCAAAAACCGATCTAGGTCAACCAACTGTCTATCAAATCAGGATCAAAGGGCATCTGGGTACTCAATGGACAGACTGGTTCGAAGGCCTGTCCATCCTGCTGGAAGACAACGGCGAAACGCTGTTGACCGGCCCAGTGGTCGACCAAGCCGCGCTGCATGGCTTGCTCAAAAAAGTGCGTGATTTGGGCATGCCATTGGTCTCAGTCATTCAAGTCCAATTCAATGAAACTCCACCATATCGTTCAAAAACGGAGAAAAAAATGAAAGCGATCGTGTATACAAAATACGGATCACCGGATGTTATTCAGCTCAAGGACGTCGAAAAACCTGCGCCCGGGGACAATGAAGTCCTGATAAAGATTCATGCGGCATCGGTAAATGCATATGACTGGCATTTCCTGACCGCTGACATATTCTTGATTCGCCTGATGGGCGCAGGTTTGCTCAAACCCAAATACACGCGACTCGGTGCTGACGTAGCCGGGCGGGTCGAAGCGGTTGGCAAAAACGTCATGCAGTTTAAGGCAGATGATGAGGTTTTCGGCAGCATCAGTCATGGCGCTTTTGCCGAGTATGCATGTGCACCTGAAGATAGATTGGCGCTGAAACCGGCTAATCTATCGTTTGAGCAGGCAGCAGCTGTACCCATGGCCGCTCTCACCGCCCTGCAGGGTCTGCGCGATGAAGGACAAATCAAGCCGGGGCAAAAGGTTTTGATTAATGGAGCATCTGGCGGGGTGGGAACGTTCGCGGTGCAGATCGCCAAATTGTTGGGGGCTGAAGTCACTGCCGTGTGCAGCCCGAGGAATTTGGATCAGGCGCGCTCGATTGGGGCCGATCATGTGATTGATTACACCAAAGAAGATTTCACCCAAAATGGGCAGCGGTATGACCTTATTCTTGCTGCCAACGGATATCATTCGCTGTCAGATTACAGGCGCGCCTTAACTCCCCGGGGCATTTATGTCATGGCCGGAGGTTCGATGGCTCAAATCTTCCAGGCTATGCTGCTGGGATCGTGGATGTCAAAAACCGGGGGCAGGAAAATGGGCGGTGTATCGACGAAAATTGACCAAAAAGATTTGGTTATTCTCAAAGAGCTTCTGGAAGCGGGTAAAGTCGTACCAGTTATCGATAGACGTTACCCGTTAAGTGAAGCTGCTGAAGCACTTCGATATCTTGGAGAAGAACATGCCCGAGGAAAAGTAGTAATCACGGTCGAACATCGTAAGGAAAAGGAGAATAGCAAATGAACGCACAGAAGATGACGGTTAATGAAGTTGACCCGGATTGGAAATGGTTGTATCGAGTGGGCGGTATTTCCGCATTCATCCTCGGTATAGGGTACATCATCATCATTGCATTATACATTCCCGCGGGAGGTCCACCGCCTGGGAGCGATGTTGAGGCGCGGCTCATATATCTGGCTGAGCATTCGACGGCCTGGTGGGGTATCCTGAGTCTCTCCGTCCTGACGGACTTTCTCTACATACCTATAACGTTCGCACTCTACTTCGCGTTGAAAGGGATCAATAGAGGCATGATGCTGTTGGCAACCGCGTGCATCCTGTTGTTCGTTGTCCTGGAGCTGGGAATTACCTGGATGAACTACGCCGTGCTCCTCGATCTCAGCAGCAGCTACGCCGCAGCCGCGAACGACGCTCAGCGGGCTGTCTTCGTCACGACTGCATATTACCCGTTCGCGGTGCTGGACTCTCACGATCTCCTGGGTGTCTACACCATACTCATGACCGGCATCGGGATTTTCATGACCGGTCTCGTGATGTTAAAGGGAGTTTTCAGTAAGGTTACGGCCTATTTGGCCCTGGTCTCGAGCAGTCTTACGATCGTTGCGGTCGTGGGTACCCCTTTTGTAAGTGCTTTGTGGGTAACCATCATCATCGGTTCCGCTCTCATAGGAGTCTGGGTCTTCTTTGTAGGCTACAGACTCTACAAGCTTGGTCAGCAGTGAAAGCGATCGTATACACAAAATACGGCCCTCCCGATGTTCTTCAGCTCAAGGAGTTGGCAAAACCTGAGGCCAGGGACAATCAAGTCCTGGTAAAAGTTCATGCGGCATCGGTGAATGCGCTGGACTACCGGCGCTTCGAGGGGACATCGACCTTGGGCCGCTTAATGGACGAGAGGCTGATGAAAACAATAGGCAAGGTGCTCGGCGTTGACATTGCCGGGCGGGTTGAGGCTGTTGGCGCAAGCGTAACGCAGTTTCGGTCGGGAGATCAGGTATTCGGGGTGTCCGCGGGATCCGTGGGCGGGTTTGCCGAGTACGCTTGTGCGGCTGAAAATAACTTAGCCCTGAAACCGGCCAAGATATCGTTTGAGGCAGCGGCAGCCGTCCCGGTAGCAGCAGTGACTGCTCTGCAGGCTCTTCGCGATAAAGGACAGATTCAACCCGGACAAAAGGTTCTCATTAATGGAGCCACTGGCGGCGTGGGGACGTTTGCGGTGCAGATCGCCAAATCCTTCGGGGCTGAAGTAACTGCAGTATGCAGCACGCGGAATCTGGACATGGCGCGCTCAATTGGGGCAGACCACGTCATCGATTACATAAAAGAAGATTTCACTCAAAATAGGCAGCGTTATGACCTGATCATTGCTGCGAACGGCTATCATCCGATTCGAGACTATCGGCGCGCATTAAGCCCACGTGGGATTTATGTTGCACTTGGCGGTTCCCTAAGTCAAGTTCTCCAGGGGATGCTTCTAGGGCCATTGGTATCTGGGCCTGGGAGCAAAAAGATGGGTTTCATGGGGATTGCGAAAATTAACCAAAAGGATTTGAGTTTTCTGGGAGAGCTTGTTGAAACCGGCAAAGTCGCACCAGTCATCGAGAGACGTTACCCATTGAGTGAGGTTGCAGAAGCGATCAGGTATCTCGCAGAAGGACACGCCCAGGGAAAAGTCGTTATCACTGTCAAACCTAACGATCGCACCTGACAAAACGCTTTACGGTCAGGCAGGTCTATCAGGTGTCAACAGTAAATTGAGCCATTTTAATAAGGAGAAAAGATGAATTCAATCAATAAGGCCGTCGGAATGGAGGATATGAACGTTAAATTTCAAACATTATGGATATTTGTAATGTTTAATTATCTTTATGCCGACGTATTGGGATTGCACGATCCTGCAATACTAAAGGAAATAATAACAGGACACGCAGGGTCCCTTCAAATTACTCAGGGATTTTTGTTGGGGGCCGCAATATTGATGGAGACCGCGATCGCCATGGTTCTCCTGTCCCGCGTATTGATGTACAGGGCAAATCGCCTGGCAAACATGATCGCAGGTGTGATACATACTGCGGCTGTTTCATTATCGATGTTTGTTGGAAAGCCAGCACTTTATTATATGTTTTTTGGAACCATAGAAATTCTGTGTACTTCACTAATTGTCTGGTATGCATGGAAGTGGACCGGCTCTGAAGGCGGTTCTGACCACGTCCGAAGTGCGGCCTGAACAGCTGCGTTCATTCAAAAGGAGTAAAAAATGAATTCAATCAATAAGACCACTGAAATGGAAGATATAAAAATAAGCATAAAAATGAAGCTTTCGGCGCTATGGATAGCCATGATGTTATTGTACATCTACGCCGACATCCTTTCATTGTTCAGGCCGGGGCAGGTGCAGGAAATGATGGAAGGACTCATGGGTCCTTTTCCAGTGACTCAAGCATCATTGATAACAGCCTCAATCCTGATGGCAATTCCTGCTGTTATGGTTTTCCTATCCTTGACTTTGAAGCCAAAAGTGGATCGCTGGACAAATATCACTCTGGGTGTACTTTATACCCTTGTCAATATCAGTAATTTGATTGGGGAGACCTGGGTTTACTACATATTCTTTGGCATTGTCGAAATTGTGCTTACTTTACTGATTATCTGGTATGCATCAAAGTGGCCTAAACAGGAAGGTCAGCCCTGATAATAAATCAACTCGTCGAAGGGCAACTGTGAAAAAGGAGAAAAAAATGAGCACCAGGGAAGAAATGAATTCAATCAAAAAGACCGCAAGAATTGCCGGGGTGCTGTATCTATTGACCATCATATTCGGCGTCTTCGCAGAGTTGTTTGTTCGCTCCAGCATAATTGTGCCCGGAGATGCCGCAGCAACAGCCGCTAATATCATGGGAGGCGAGTCGCTATTCCGTATCGGCTTTATAAGTGACTTGATCATGATCGCGTGTTATTTATTCCTGGCTTTTACTTTGTACGTGCTATTCAAAGCAGTAAACAATCATGCATCCCTGCTTTTTGTTTTTCTCACGCTGGCAAGCGTTGCCGTCCTGTGTCTCAATATGCTTAATCAGTTTGCTGCTTTGATGGTATTGAGCGGGGCTGATTACTTGAAAGTGTTCGCAATAGATCAATTGCATGCCCTGGCGATGTTATTTCTCGATTTGCATAAATATGGATATTTCACCGCCCAGTTATTTTTTGGCCTTTGGTTGCTCCCCCTCGGTTATGTAGGCATCAAGTCCGGCTACTTCCCCAGGATTTTGGGGGTGATGGTGATCCTTGCAGGTTTTGGCCATCTGTTTCAATTTTTTCAGGTCTTTCTTTTCCCAGGCTACGAAGTGATCACCTACCCTGCTCTCGCGATCGCCACGATCGGGGAATTTTCACTTTGCTTCTGGCTTCTGATTAAAGGTGTAAATGTTCAACAGATGGAGGCTCGTGCCCTTGAACCTTCCTGAACAGGACCGCTGCAAAGGGACAGGGACCTCGTTCGTCAGGTTCAGCAACTTTCAGAATGTATATGTCGCAAGCTATGCTGAAAACCAAATCAAAACAATCTCGGAATGGTCAAAAAGGACAACAGGATGACTACCGAAGAAAAAAATAATTCAATCAATAGGACCGCAAGAATTGCAGGAGCCCTATACCTAACTCTCTTCCCACTCGGTATATTCGGCATACTGTATGTCCCCTCCGCTCTTATTGTTCCCGGAGATGCCGCAACCACAGCCAATAACATCATGGCTTCCGAATCGCTGTTCCGCGCCAGCATCGTGACCGCCCTGCTCGTGCAGATTGTTAATATATTTGTGGTTCTGGCCTTATATCAAGTGCTCAAACCAGCTAACAAAAACATGGCTTTGCTCATGGTTATATTCGTTCTGCTCGGTGCCCCCATCGCGATGCTGAGTGAGCTTAACAAATTTGCTGTCCTGCTGCTGTTGAGCGGCGCGGACTACTTGACAATATTCACAACAGATCAGCTGCAAGCCTTGATGAGTCTGTTTCTTGATTTGCACGAACATGGAATTAGTATCGCCTCCATATTTTGGGGCTTATGGCTATTTCCGATGGGTTATTTGGTTTTCAAGTCGGGTTTCCTTCCCGGAATTCTGGGCATCCTGTTGATGATTGGATGTTTTGGCTATCTGTTCGATTCTGCCACAGCCTTTCTTCTTCCCAACTTCGAAGTGACAGTCAGCCAGTTCACGTTTATTGGGGAGTTGTTACTGCCTTTATGGCTGTTGATCAAGGGTGTAAACGTCGAACAATGGGAAAAACGGGCTCTCGAATCGGCCCCACTATAACTCGCCCAGATGCGACGAGTTGAAATCACTTATGCACGCGTTAAGTTTCGCAACTTTCAGGATATATTGTCGTAGACCCTTCTGAAATGACCGGATCAAATCAATCTTGGAGAAAACTCATGAAAGCAATAACATATACAGAATACGGATCACCGGATGTCCTTCAGCTCAAGGATGTGGAAAAACCTGTGCCTGGAGACAATGAAATACTGGTCAAAGTTCATGCGGCATCTGCAAACCCGGCGGACTGGCACACCATGCGAGCCGAACCGTTCCTCGCCCGCCTCTCAAACGGACTTCTCAAGCCCAAAAATCCCAGGCTTGGCGCGGACCTGGCAGGGCGCGTTGAAGCGGTCGGCAAAAACGTAACGCAGTTTCAGGCAGGGGATGATGTATTTGGCGAATTGTCCCTGGAGGGGTTGGGAAGTTTTGCCGAATATGTATGTAGTAATGAAGCTGCATTGGCGTTGAAACCAGCACAACTGACATTCGAACAGGCCGCAACCGTCCCTTTGGCGGCATTCACTGCTTTGCAGGGCTTGCGTGACAAAGGAAAAATTCAAGCAGGACAAAAAGTTCTCATTAACGGTGCGTCTGGAGGTATCGGCACGTTTGCCGTGCAGATCGCCAAATCGTACGGGACGGAAGTCACCGGTGTGTGCAGTACGCGGAATTTGGACCTGGTGCGCTCGATCGGCGCAGATCATGTGATCGATTACACCAAGGAGGATTTCACCCAAAATGATCAGCGCTACGACCTGATCTTTGATACCGTGGGAAATCTTTCGATCTCAGGCTGTAAGCGTACATTAAGCCCCAATGGGATTTGTTCTGTTGCCGGGTTTACGACCATGTCTCATTTATTTGGAGTGATGCTTTTTGGAGGCAGGAAGGTCGGTATGATGGAGACGGCGAGCTCAAATAAAAAAGATCTGCTTTTTCTCAAGGAGCTGCTTGAAGCCGGCAAAATAGTCCCTGTGATCGATAGGCAGTATCCGTTGAGTGAGGCAGCGGAAGCGATCCGCTATCTTGAAACAGGACGTGCCCGTGGAAAAGTCGTCATTACGGTCGCATAGAGCAGGAAAAAAAGAGGAGAATCAAGGATGAGAGATTTACAGAGAGTGGGTGGCATTGCCGCACTGATCAATGCAGCGGCGTATATAGTAGGATTTGGCATGGCTTTGACTTTACTGGCTCCAGTGATGGATTCAGATCCTGATCAGTATGTGGCCTTTCTGGCGGATAACCAGACGCTGATGGTCGCTTGGTACATAATCATCTATCTTATAGCTGGTGTCTTTATGGTTCCCCTGGCTCTGGCGCTCCATGAACGATTGAAGGCCAACGCGCCTGCATTGATGCAGAATGCAACTGCCTTCGGGCTTATTTGGGTAGTGACGATCATTATTAGCGGTATGATCCAGGTAAATGACGTAGGCATAATCAGCGATCTTTATAGCAAAAACCCGGCTCAAGCTGCAACGGTCATGTTGGCGCTTGGGGCTGTGGAGAGAGGCATAGGCGGTGCGATTGAGCTTCCAGGCGGCATATGGATTCTGCTGGTAAGTTGGGCATCCTTGTGGGCAGGCGGACTTCCAAAGGCGCTGAACTATCTTGGCCTGGCGATTGGTCTGGCGGGCATTGTTACGATTGTTCCAGCTCTTGGCGAAGGGGGAAGCGTTTTTGGGCTGGGTTTCATCGTATGGTTTATATGGGCAGGGTTGGTCATGTCAGGAAATCGCTCAAGTGCTGCGGTGTAACAACTGGATGAGTTCATGTGCGCTTTGCACAAAAAGGGCCGGGATGTCATTCCGGCCCTTTTTGTGTGCCGAATAAAACCACGGCGAACCTCGTAATTAATTATAGAGAGATAAAACGACCAGATCAGAGTAATTTTGGAGGAAACCCTGGAACACAATAACAAAACCTGGCAAAATCGAATTTTTTTCAATTTTAACCAAATCATCCTAAAAAAGAACCATTAGAAAGCGGTCGTTCATTAACGGCCGTTTTTTGCGCTTTTTAGCCATTTAATCTGGGCATTTACAAACCCATCAAGGCTATTCAGGAAGCAATTTCCTTTTTGATGTAAAAAATACTTGACAATATGTATGATTAGAGTTACTATGTGTATATCAAAACATACTAAAAGTAAACACCAGCAGACAAAGGAGTAAAACATGTCCTTCCAAGAAAAAAACATTACCGTATCTTTAGTTAACTTCACACTGATTTTGGGATTCTATTTGATCAGGGTGTTTCAAATGATCCAGGGTGGAAGCTTCAATTCGACAAATGTATTTCGCCTTTGGGGAATCGTCATCATCCTCGGAATCGTCGTCACTATTCTCGGCACGATCCTCACGCATATAGTCTCCGCCATCATCCATGCCATAAAGACAAGGCAAGAACCTGACATCATAGATATTCAAGATGAGCGAGACACGTCTATTGATTTGAGAGGGACAAAGATTACGTATATCGCGTTCTCGATCGGGGTTTTTCTTTCGATGCTCACATTTGCTCTCGGTCAGCCACCGTTGGTCATGTTCAGCCTGCTGGTCTTTTTTGGACTCCTTGCGCAGATTATTGGCGATATTTCACGGCTATATCTTTACCGAAGGGGATTCTAAGATGGATAAACTCCGGATTAGGAATAACATTCGGAAATTGCGTTTTCACCATGATGAAATGACCCAGGAACAATTGGCTAAAAAAGTAGGTGTGACACGGCAAACCATCATAGCCATCGAAGGCGCAAAATACTCCCCTTCTCTGGAATTGGCTTTTCGCATTGCCCTCGTCTTCGGCTCACCGTTGGGAGATGTATTCTTTTACGGTTCCAAAGATGATCCCATCTAAACTATCAATACAATAACTTGAAACTGTCAGATTTACTCAATAAAACCATTTAGGAGATAAAGCTTATGAAAGCAATTGTGTACACAGAATACGGCTCACCGGATGTTCTTCAGCTCAAAGAGGTGGAAAAACCTACTCCGAAGGATAATGAAATACTGATAAGAATCCATGCAGTCTCGGTAGGTTATGGTGATACTTTGGCCCGAAATTTCAAGGGAACTCCTCCGAGCAAGTTCAACATGCCTTTTATCTTCTACTTCCCCGCGCGAATAGTGTTTGGGTTCAGCAAGCCAAAAATACAAACTCTGGGGAGTGATTTCGCGGGGAAAATTGAAGCTGTAGGCAAAGATGTGAAATTATTTAAAGCGGGCGACCAGGTTTTTGGATTCCGTGGTATGAGCATGGGCGCGAATGCCGAGTATCTCTGTATGCCTGAAGATGGGTTGGTGACAATCATCAACGCCAACATGACATACGATGAAGCAGCTACCGTTCCTTATGGGGCATTAACCGCATTGAATTTGCTTAGAAATGTAAATATTCAGCCCGGGCAAAAAGTCTTGATCAATGGCGCTTCCGGAGGAATTGGTTCAGCCGCAATTCAGCTTGCCAAGTACTATGGGGCAGAGGTTACCGGGGTAGCCGGTACTCCAAGGCTTGAATTCATGAAATCATTGGGAGC
>CAZJYB010000013.1:0-39723 GCA_964549865.1 uncultured Anaerolineaceae bacterium | reverse complement strand
CATCGGTTACACCCTGCAAGTGTGGGGACAAAAGCATACGCCGCCCACCGATGCCGCGCTGATCCTGAGCCTCGAATCCATTTTTGCCGCGATCTCGGGATGGTTGTTGTTGCGAGAAAAACTGATCACGATCCAGATCCTTGGTTGCGTGTTCATTCTCATTGCGGTGATGCTTTCGCAGTTCAAACAATGGAACCTTCGGGGTACAATCGATCACGACCATCTTGTTGAGGGAAGGTAACTTTTTGGTGCCGTACATTAAACCGCGAAGCCCGCGAAGTACGCGAAGAAACCCTTAAATCTTTGCGTTCTTAGCGCTCTTAGCGGTAAAAAATCTTAGCCTGTAAGGCAGAGAAACAATCTTCATGCCTGAGGAAATAAATTTGATTGAAGACTTGGATCTATCCTTTCATCCTCTCACCCAAAAACTCTGGCGCGATTTTGAAACCCTCTTTGGCGTGAATGGCGCCTGCGGCGGCTGCTGGTGCACGTATTGGAAGTTGCGGGGAAAAGAATACAGCGAAAATACCGGTGATAGCGCGCGGCAGATCCAAAAGTCCATGGTGGATGCGGGGACTTCTCCGGGGCTGGTCGCTTATTCCGAAGGGTATCCCATCGGCTGGGTGGCGGTCGAGCCGCGCAGCGCTTATCCCAAGCTCGCGCATTCGCGTAATCTCAAGCCGGTCGATGATCGGGAAGTCTGGTCGATCACCTGCTTTTTTGTGGACAAGAAACATCGCCGCAGCGGCGTGACGGTTGAACTGCTCAAAGCTGCGATCGGGCATGTGAAAACGCGAGGCGGAAAGATCCTCGAAGGCTATCCTGTGGATGCGAAAAAGGACCAGCCTGCCCCGTTTATTTTTACCGGCACTGCTTCTGCGTTCAGGCAGGCAGGCTTCAAGGAAGTGGCCCGCAACGCCCCAACGCGCCCCATCTTCCGTTTCGTTATACCCTCTCCCTCTGGGAGAGGGTAGGGTGAGGGCTTGTGACTTTTCAACCTCCTTCAAAGTCTCTTACCTCACGCGATTATCAATTCATCGCGCTGGTCCTTTTTTTGTTTTTGCTTTTAGTCACCGCGCTCATTTTTGCCAATCTTCGGTTCAAAGGCGGGGGCGGGGATTTTTATGTCCATTGGGTTGGGAGCCGGGCATTCCTCTTTGACAGGATGGAACCTTATGGTGGAGAAGTGCCTGCACGCGTCCAGGAACTGGTTTACGAAGGAGCAGCGCAGGCTGGGGATGAACCTTACATACTCGATACACCCTTTCATATTCTCCCGCTTTATTTCCCTTTCTCGCTTATTTCCGACCCCCCGCTTGCCCGGGCAATATTTACCGCGCTTCTCGAACTGACCGTGGCCGCGCTGGTATTCCTCAGCCTGCGCCTCACCGATTGGGAAGTGCCGCGTCTCTTTTCTGTTTTATTCATCCTGGTTGGCATCTTTAATTTTTATTCATTTCAAGCCATTTATGAGGCCAGTCCCGTATTATTACTTGGGCTTCTTTATGTTGGTATTCTGATCTCACTGCGTGCTGAACTGGATGAACTTACCGGTGCCTTGATCGCGGTCTCTTTCTATTACTGGGAGGTCGGTGGACCGTTCCTTTTCCTTGTCATCCTGCGCGTATATGATGAAAAACGGGGACGGGTGTTCGCGGGCTTTCTGATGACGGCTTTTATTTTGCTGGCCGTTTCCTTCTTTCTCTATCCGGGTTGGATCATCCCATTTCTGCGCGCCACGGTTAACAACCTGCGTGTGGATTTCGGCTTTAACCTGCATGCCATCTTCATCCATATTTGGCCCGCACTGGGCGGGGTATTCGCTTGGATATTGATTATTTTTCTTATTATTGTCCTTGGCTACGAATGGAACCTGGCTCGCGGCGCGGGCTTTCGCCGTTTTTATTGGGCTTCCTGTCTTACGCTTGCAGCCACACCTTTGCTTGGCTTTCGCACAGAAATGGAGCATCTGGCAGTACTGGTCATACCGCTTGCACTGATCTTTGCGATCGTCCATGATCGCTGGCATAAAATTGGAGATGGATTGACCATCCTGCTTTTGCTTTTTGTGTTTACAACACCGTGGCTGCTTAATTTCTTTGCGGTCGAACGATTTGGAAAAACCGCACAAGAGAGCCTCTTTCTATTCCTGCCCGTTTTCACCCTTGCCGGCTTATATTGGATCCGCTGGTGGGCTCTGGATGCTCCCCGTACGTGGAGCGATATGGCCCATCGTCAATAACTCATTTTTCAGAACATGACTCTCCGCACTTATTTCCTTCTTTTTATTCTCGGCATCATTTCCCCGTTGATCATTGCGCGGTTCCAACCGGCTCCGGGTTATCTGGACTCGGACTATTATTTCGCGGGCGGAATTCAATTGGCAAAGGGCCAGGGATTTAACGAACCCTATTTGTGGAATTATCTGGATGGCGCGACCTCACTGCCTCACCCCTCGCATAGCTATTGGATGCCTCTGGCGTCCATTGTCGCTGCATTGGGGATGGAGCTTACCGGTCAAACCACGTATGCTTCAGCGAGATTGTTCTTCTTTGTTATTGCCGCTTGTGTTCCTCCGCTTACTGCCGCACTGGCCTATGCCTTTTCCAGGAAACGCGAACTCGCCATTACATCAGGATTACTGGCCGTTTTCTCTGTTTATCACGCGCCATTTGTTGGTGTAACGGATAACTTCGGTCTTTTCATGCTTTTTGGCGGGCTATATTTTCTTTTGGTCACACAGCTCATTGAAGACCCAACTCGCAAACGCAACTGGTTCCTGCTGGGCTCAATTGCCGGGTTAATGACCCTGGCGCGCAGCGATGGCTTGCTTTGGCTTGCGCTTGCATTTCCATTTATATTTTGGTGCGCATACCGCCCCCACGGGTTGTTAGAAAAAAAGGATCCCCCCTCAAGGGTCGCGGTCCAGGTTTTGCGCAATTCATTGATTGTGCTTGTTGGATTTCTCGTCATTATGACCCCGTGGTATATACGGAACCTGAACGCGTACGGCTCGCTTATGGCTCCCGGAGGAAGCCGTGCATTGTGGCTCGATAATTACGATCAGACCTTTATCTACCCGCCCACACAACTTACGATGGAATCCTTCCTTTCGCTTGGATGGCGCGAAATTCTATCCGATCGTTTATGGGCATTGGGCCTGAACTTGCAAAGCGGATTTGCCGCGCACGGCGGCATTATCTTATTTCCATTTATCGTCGCGGGCATTATTTATTACCGCAAAGATGAGCGCGTCCGGCTGGCAGGCTTTGCCTGGATCATCCTCTTTTTTGTAATGACCTTCCTGTTCCCATTTGCGGGCGCGCGCGGTGCATTCTTTCATGCGGGCGCCGCCCTGCAACCCATGTGGTGGACTCTCGCGCCGTTGGGGCTTGAGTCGATCTTGGCGTCCCTGAGAAAAAGGAATTGGGGCAATGACCAGACCGGGATTATTTTCCGAAGCGCATTGGTCATGATCGCGATGATCCTCACCGCATTTGTTGTCTATCTGCGGGTGTTCACGTTGGGATGGGGTGAGGGTCAGGAAAAATATCCGGCTGTGGAGCAGCTGCTGGTTGAGAATGGGATCCAACCAAACGATATTGTGATCGTTCGTAATGCCCCGGGTTATTATCTTGAAACGGGCAGGTCGGCAATTTCGATCCCATACGGTGGCGAGCAGGCCATTCTGGATGTGTCCGAACAATTTGGGGCTCATTACCTGGTTCTGGAGCCGGCAGCCGCGCTTCAATCGATACAAGGTCTTTTTCAAAACTCTCAAGGTCATGCACATTTTGTTTATTTAGGTGAACTCGATGGTACACGCATCTTCAAGATCGAACTCGAATAAAATCTCGCGCCGCGATTTGTTATTCATTGCGGGCGCCGTACTTCTGATCGCTGTGATCTACCTTCTCACAAGCAGATCCATGGCTGGTATTGGCTTTCCTCTGGACGATTCGTGGATCCATCAAACCTATGCGCGCAACCTCGCTTTACGCGGGGAGTGGGCTTTTCGTCCTGGGATTGTATCTGCCGGCTCCACCGCGCCTTTGTGGTCCGCTTTACTTTCCCTCGGTTACTTATTTCATCTTTCGCCCTATCCATGGACTTACTTCCTCGGCGCGCTTACGCTCTTTGCCTTGGCGGTCTTATGCGAATGGGCAGTTCGCAAAATAATCACCACCTACCAGCCTCAGCTTCCATGGGTGGGAATTTTCATTGCTTTTGAATGGCATCTGGCGTGGGCGGCAATGTCTGGAATGGAAACCCTGCTCCACGGGTTGGTCGTCACAACAGTTCTCGTCTTGTTGATGACGAACACGCGTCGCTACCTGACCCTGGGCCTGCTGACCGGTCTAGCGGCCTGGGTACGCCCAGACGGCTTGACGCTTCTGGGCCCCGTGGTTATGACAATCCTTTTCATCGAGCATGATGCGCGCTCGCGCGTCACTGCCATAACCCGGTGTCTCATTGGTTTTGGCTCGCTGTTTGTCCCTTATTTGTTATTCAACCTTGCCGTTGGCGGTGCGCCCATGCCAAATACCTTTTACGCCAAGCAGGCTGAATATGCTTCATGGCAGGAACTCTCGATCTTTACACGACTCTGGCAGATGTTTTTGCAATTACTGGTGGGCCCAGGCCTGGTATTGTTCGCGGGTGTGATCGGCTGGTTGGCAAGGTCTATTAAACAAAAGGCATGGGGAAGCCTGGCGGCGATCGTTTGGTGCATCGGGTATTTGGGCCTGTATATTTCGCGTTTGCCGGTTTATCAACATGGTCGCTATATCATGCCTGCCATGCCGGTTTTTTTTCTTTTTGGTCTGCTTGCTTTTGCGGAATTCGATAAAAGCAAAATATTTGCCAAATATAACTGGCTTGCTCAAATCATTTGGCGTGCAAGTATTGTCATGCTTGTTTTCAGTTTTATCTTTCTGGGGGCACATTCTTATGCACAGGATGTAGCCGTCATTGAGAGCGAATTGGTTGTTACCGCAAAATGGGTTTCGGAAAATTTGCCTCAAGATACGCTGATCGCGGCGCATGATATTGGTGCCCTGGGTTACTTTGATTCTCATGAATTGATCGACCTGGCCGGTTTGGTCTCGCCCGAAGTAGTCCCATTCATCCGTGATGAAACGCGGCTGGCGGCCTATCTTAATGAGCGTGGAGCAGACTATTTGATTGCTTTCCCGGATTTTTACCCGGTCCTGACCCGGGATATGGAAACTGTGTTCGTTACGAACAGCTCCATTACCTTGGAGTTTGGAAAGGCCAATATGACAGTCTATCGCTGGAAAAGCCCTTAATGGGTTAAAATAGAAACACCAGACTTTACAAAGAATGAGATTGGGATGAACCAAATAACCCTTTTGATCGTTGACGACCATCCATTATTCCGACAGGGCGTTGTAGACGCCCTGTCCCTGGAACCGGATATGAAGATCATTGCTCAATCTGCAACCGGGGACGAGGCGCTTGAAATGATCCGCGAAAAGAAGCCCACGATCGCATTGCTGGACGTTAATCTTCCAGGAATAAACGGCCAGCAGATCACCCATCAGGTTTCACAGGATAAACTGCCAACCCGCGTCATTTTGATGACCGGGTATGATGATATACAGCAAGCTGTCCACGCAGCGTTGGCTGGTGCGCACGGGTATTGTTCAAAAGACATTCAGCCACAAAGCCTTTCGCGTATTATTCGTGAAGTTGCCGAAGGTAAATTTGTTTTTGCGAACAATGTATTTACCCGCCGAGAATTGGAACTTTGGGTCGAAGACAGCATGGAGGGAGCGCGCCGTTCCTATAGCGAACCCGGTGCGCCGTTTCACCCCTTGTCCGATCGCGAAATGGAGGTTTTGGCCTGTGTGGTGCGCGGCATGAGTAATAAGGAAATTGCCACCTTGCTGGGAATCAGCCATCAAACTGTAAAGAATCACGTCACTGCAATTTTGCGTAAATTCGGTGTGGAAGATCGTACCCAGGCTGTCGTCTATGCACTGAAGCGAGGCTGGGTCAATTTGAAGGACACGGATATTCGGCCCCAGGAATAATAGATTGATTCACGGAGATATATATGGATTATCAGGCCGAATTGGAAGAAACACAGCGCTCATTGCGTGAAATCACTTTAATGATCGAACAGAGTCAGGGTGAACTGGCCAAGATCACTCAACGTAATACGGCCATTACTTCTCATTTGCAGCAAGTCCAAAAGCAGGGTGGTGGTTCGCCCGATGAAATGAAGATGGCATATGACTCTGCTCTGGATGCACAGCAACGTTTATTTGTTATGCGCGGCCAATTAGAAAAATTACAAAACGACAAGACGCACCTTGAAAAATATAAGGCAGTTTTGGAACAGACCACCAATTCTGACTCAGGGTCTGCCGATGAATCCTCAACTGCTTCCGGTATAAAAAGCCAAATGTCAGGAATTGAAATGATCGTCAACGCCCAGGAAGCAGAGCGGCAGCGCCTGTCCCGCCAGATGCATGATGGCCCTGCCCAGGCTCTTTCCAACTTCATTTTACAAACAGAAATCGCCATGCGTTTGCTGGACGCTGACCCGGCGCAAGCCAAAGAGGAACTTGGCAGTTTAAAAGCCTCGGCGATGGGAACCTTTCAAAAGGTCCGCAATTTCATCTTTGAATTACGCCCCATGATGCTGGACGATCTCGGGCTGGTGCCAACCCTGAAAAAGTACTCGGATGCATTTAAAGAGCAGGCTGGGCTGGATGTAAGCCTGACCGTGACCGGAACCGAACGCCGCCTCGAACCTTACCTTGAAGTCATGGTGTTTCGAGCGGTCCAGGAATTGCTGGGGAATGCTGCACGACATAGCCAGGCCACGATGATAAAAATGCAGGTCGACCTTGGCAATGAGCTGATCCGGGCAAGCGTGGACGATAACGGCAAGGGATTCGATCCGGAAATATTGAAGCAGTCGAGTAATCTGGGCCTGAAATTGATCCGTGAACGCGCCGAAATGCTGGGGGGAAGCTTTGAGATCGATAGTGCCGCCGGGTCGGGTGCGCGCGTCTCTTTTTCTGTGCCTGCACGGGTCTGAAATTTCCACTCTTGCCAAGAAACCTGTAAGACTAACATAACTGTAGGGAATCTCCCCTTGCCGAGCTTGCCTTTTTCACAAGACGATGTAAAATAAGAGTATCCTGTTGGAGGTCTTCCCAGGAAATAACAAGGAAAGGAGATTTGCCCCCATGTTATTTACCCCCAAAGAAAAAGGCCAGGGTCTTGTTGAATATGCGCTGATTCTCGTTTTGGTTGCCATTGTCGTTATTGCGGCTTTGATGGTTCTCGGACCGATCATTGGTAACGTCTTCAGCGATATCAACTCCAGCCTCTCCAGCTTCTAAAATTTGTGCTCGTTTGATCTTGGGACTCTGTTCTGTAATGGGCAGAGTCCCGCTTTTTTGTAGTTATGGTTTTGTTATTTTTACTGTATAATCCCATGATATAACTTGGTTTACTACAGGCTGCAAAAAAGGAGAATCGTATGCGTCGAGGACGAATTTTGATATTTGTGCTTCTTATAATTATTATCGGCGTGGTGGTTGGTTTTGTAGCCATACGTCAGTTTCTATTAAGTGCTGCTCCAGAGGAGCAACAGCCTCTATTTGTGGAAGTATATATCGCGGGCCAGGCTATTCCACAAGGAGAGGATATTACGGAAGCCGCTCTTTCGACAATTACTATTCCGCAGGATAAAGTTGTTACTGTTATGTTCACCCGTGATGAGTTGCCGGCCCTGTTGGGAAAAGCAGCCAGATTTCCTCTCGATCAGGGTGTGGTGATCACAGAATCGATGGTTGGAACAGCGGCAATCCCGATCTCTGGTCCTCAGTGGGCTTCTTTAATCCCTCCGGGTATGACTGCGATTTCCATTCCCGCCGACAGGCTTATGTTGTCTTCGTACGCGGTTAATGATGGCGCCCATGTCAACATTAATGCATGTTTTCTGTTTGTTGATATTGACCCCTCTTTCCAGACCGGGCTGCCAAATCTGGTCGCAAAATTGACGGGAACCGGATTTACAGCGGAAGGCGTGCCGGTTCTTTCACTTGGAGTGTCTGAAGTTGGTCCCAGCCAGGGCAGGTTGGAGTTGGATCCATCAGTGCAACAGCCCTATTATCTAATCCCTCGTGAAACCCAGCGTCCCAGGATGGTCTGTCAGATGCTGCTTCAGGATGTAATTGTGATGAGGGTTGGTAACTTTCCCCTGGATGGGAATGCGAGTCTCACGGCCCCGCCTGTCCCGGAAGGCGCAGATCAGCCGGCCCCTTCAGCCCCTGATACTGTGACGGTACTTGTATCGCCACAAGATTCGATCACCCTTTCGTATTTAATGCTGACAGACGCAGAGCTTACGATGACCTTAAGAAATCCGAGCGATCAAGCCCGTCAGGCAACCGAGGCTTCAACGTTGCAATTCCTGCTCAGTCAATATAATATTCCAGTGCCCGCAAAACTTCCCTATTCTTTTGACCCCTATACAGTAAGCTTTGGGAATTCTGAATTGATCAATAACAGAACGGTTGTTGTACCTGCGGAATAGTTTGCCCGGAAATCTTTAACCGGACTTTGAACAACATATCGAACGATTTTGGTGATAGTTATGGCGCCGGATAAAATTCGAACATTAATTGTGGACGACATCGCTGAAACGCGTGAAAATGTTCGCAAACTGCTTCAATTCGAGTCTGATGTTGAAGTGGTTGGCGCAGCGCGTACGGGAAAAGAGGGGATTCAGCTTGCGCAAGAGCTTGATCCCGATGTCATTTTGATGGATATCAATATGCCGGATATTGATGGGATTACTGCGACAGAAATGATTCGTCAGAAATCCCCGCATATCCAGGTGGTGATATTATCTGTGCAGGGTGATCAAAATTATATGCGTCGTGCCATGCTGGCAGGCGCACGAGATTTTCTTACCAAGCCGCCAATGGGAGATGAACTGATTTCTGCCATTCGTCGTGCGGGCGAGATGGCACATGTCGAACGGGCCAAAGGTGCTCAACCGCGACTAGTTGCCTCGTCAACGGTGTCCGGGGTATCATCCGGTATTTCCGGAATCGCACCGTCCTCCAAAGGCAAGATCATTACGGTTTACAGTCCAAAGGGCGGCACGGGTTGCACGACGATTGCTGTGAACCTCGCCGTCGCTCTGAATAATGAGGCAACGCGTGTTGTTATTGTGGATGCGAATTTGCAATTTGGAGACGTGGCTGTTTTTGTAAATGAGCAGGGCAAAAATACAGTATTGGACCTTGCCCCGCGCGTGGACGAGCTGGACCCCGAAATCGTTGAAGAGACCCTGATCAAGCACGAGGCGACTGGTTTGAGAATCCTGGCGGCTCCTCAACGACCTGAAATGGCCGAAAAAGTTTCTGCAGATCAATTTGTAAGAGTGGTCCAGTATTTGCAACAATTGTACGCTTATGTAGTGGTGGATACCGCCTCTATCCTCACCGATGCAGTGCTTGGTGTCATCGATATTAGTGATGTGATCCTCATGGTCACCACCCAGGAAATACCTGCGATCAAAAATTCGCGTTTATTTTTGGATTTGCTTCAAACCCTGGGCATTGACCGGGAGCGTATATTATTCACCATGAATAAATACGACAAGCGTATTGCAATTACGCCTGAGCGGATCAGGGATAATCTCAAGCAGGAAATTGCGGTGATCATCCCGCTGGACGAAAAAGTTGTTATTACCGCAGTGAATCGTGGTATTCCATTTATGCTCGATAATAAGGCACAGCCTGTGGGAAAGGGCATATTTTCCCTGGCCGAGGCGGTTCGTGCGCGCGTGGCAGCTCTCGATTCGCAGGAAGAGTTGCCGCTTAGACGGTAAGGAGTGTATTAATAAATGTCTTTACTTAAACGTATTGAACAAGGACAAGGACAGGGCCAGGGAGGCGGCCAGCAAAGTGGAGGAGCAACGCCGCCATCCCCGCAGCAATCCGGGGGACAATCCGGCGGAGGTGGAGGTGATAGTTCGCGCCTTGCCTCTTTGCAGGCGCGCAGGGTAAGTGCTCCAATAACATCCCCCCAAGCTGGGACCTATTTTGATCTGAAAACCCGGGTGCAGAACAAATTATTGGCCGAGATCGATCCTTCCATGGATATCTCCAAGACGGATGAAGTTAAGCGGACAATCCAGGATTTGTTCGAACAGATTCTGGCGGAAGAGAATATTGTTCTCTCGAGGCCCGAACGGGCCCGTTTGTTCGAGCAGATTGCCGCTGAAATACTCGGTTTGGGCCCATTGCAGACATTGCTTGAAGATGACACCATCACAGAAATCATGGTGAATGGCCCGAAGAATATATATATTGAACGTAAGGGTAAAATTCATCGTGTGCCGATCACGTTTGAAAGCAACGACCATGTTATGAGGATCATCGACCGTATTGTGGCACCCCTCGGTCGCCGTATTGACGAATCCAGTCCTTATGTGGATGCACGTTTGCAGGACGGTTCTCGTGTGAATGCAGTCATTCCACCAATTTCCCTGGTGGGCCCGGTTTTAACAATTCGTAAATTCTCAAAGAATCCCATTTCAGTGGAGCAGTTGATCCAGTTTGGGTCTGTTTCGCAGGAGTCCGTTCAATTTTTGAAGGCATGTGTTGAAGCTCGTCTGAATGTTCTTATTTCAGGCGGTACTGGTTCGGGCAAGACCACCTTGTTAAATGTCATGTCCAGTTTCATCCCGTCGGATGAGCGAATCCTTACGATTGAAAATGCGGCGGAATTGCAGCTGCGTCAGGAACATGTGGTTACGTTGGAATCCCGCCCGCCCAATATTGAAGGGCGCGGGGAGATCACCATTCGTGATCTGGTTATCAATGCACTTCGTATGCGCCCTGAACGGATTATTGTGGGTGAGTGCCGCGGCGGTGAAACGCTGGATATGTTGCAGGCGATGAACACTGGCCATGATGGTTCTATGACTACCGCACATGCAAACAGTCCGAGAGACGCGATTTCGCGCGTTGAGACCATGTGCTTGATGGCCGGCATGGATTTGCCCGTGCGTGCCATTCGTGAACAGATTTCAAGTGCCGTGGACCTCATCGTCCAACAGGAGCGCATGCGCGATGGTACTCGTAAAGTGACAAGCGTTACCGAAGTCAGCGGCATGGAAGGCGATGTTATCACCATGACGGACATATTCGTTTTTGAACAATCTGGCGTGGAAAATGGCCAGGTTGTGGGCCGTCTGCGCCCCACCGGGTTGCGTCCAAAATTCATGGATAAAATTGAAGCCTCCGGAATTCACCTGCCCCCATCCATCTTTGGGATTGGCGAGCGTCGTCGTACCTAAACGGGTTTAAATTCTCAGATATGACCTGGATCATTATCATTGTCGGCGTAATTTTGATCGTTCTCCTTATCATAGGAGTGCTCGTATCGTCCAATAGCGAAAGCGCCATTGTCGAGCAGCGCCTGGATCAATATTTTGAAAGCGGTAATAAACCGGATCAGGCCAGTCAACAGGCCCAGCGTGCCGTTTTAACAGAATGGGTGTCCAGAAGGGTTGAAAAAACCTCCTTTGGCGACCGCATTGCCCGCGAACTGGCCCGTGCAGATCTAAAGTTTAAAGTTGGCGAATACATGGCATTAATTGCCATTTGTATTATTGTAGGTGGCGCTTTAACCTGGTTGATAGGAAATAGGCATCCTATTTCTCTCTTAATTGGCGCGATCATAGGTGCCTTCGCCCCTCGATTTTATGTAAATCGTCAGAAAAAGATGCGCCTTCGAAAATTCAACGAACAGCTTGCCGATATGTTGAATTTGATGGTCAATGGCCTTCGGGCCGGTTATTCAACCATGCAGGCGATGGAGTCGATCAGCAAGGAATTGCCCGCTCCCATCTGCGATGAGTTCCGTCGCGTGGTGCAGGAAATGCAGATCGGCATCACAATGGAAGCGGCACTGGACAATTTGCTTCGTCGTATTCCCAGCGAAGACCTGGATTTTGTTGTGACCTCTGTGAATGTCCAAAGGGAGGTGGGTGGCAATCTTTCCGAGATCCTCGATACGATCTCCTTTACCATTCGTGAGCGGGTCCGTATTAAAGGTGAAATCAGGGTTATGACCTCTCAGGTGAGAACATCCGGAACAGTCTTGTCGTTGATTCCACTTTTTCTCACCCTCATTCTATGGTTTCTGAATCCGGAATACCTTCTTTCGGTCACTGCGGGAGGAACCCTTTGTACAGCAGGTATTATCTGTACGATTCTTGGATTGATCGGGTCGGGTTATTTTGTGATGATGAGAATAGCGGATATTGAGGTGTAACCATGAATACACTTATATGGCTAATCGTTGGAATTGTAGTTCTCGGCGGCGCCACCACGCTTATTATTGTAGGCATACGTTATTCCGGAGCCAGGCAACAGAATGAATCGGATCCTGTGCTTGAGCGCCTTGCCGAAGCGAGTCAGCGTGGTGAAGTCGTCAGCCTGGAAGAGGCAGAACTTCAGCAGCCATTTAGCGAGAGAGTGCTCATCCCGGTTATTAGGCGGTTGGGTGAGCTCTCGACCCGTTTTACCCCGCAAAATTTGCTGGTGGAAACAACCCGCAAATTAGAACTTGCCGGTAACCCGGGTCGAATAGATGCTGCAACCTTTCTTGCTTCGCGTTTTGTTGTGGCATTCGTATTCGGCGGCTTGCTGCTTTTGATAGCATTGGTTTCCGCAAATAAATGGCCCCTGGTGCGTATTATATCGGTTGTAACCCTGTTTTTTGGGCTTGGATTTTTTTTCCCGCAACTGTGGCTGCAAAGTAAAATTAATAGGCGTCAAAATGAAGTCCGCAAGGCCATGCCTGATGCGTTGGACTTGTTAACCATCTGTGTGGAGGCTGGTTTGGGTTTTGATGCTGCCATGTCCAAAGTGGGTGAAAAGTGGGAAACCGAGCTCTCTCTGATGTTTTCACGCTGCATTCGCGAGGTACAATTGGGCAAGCCTCAGCGTGAGGCCTTGCGCGATATGTCGGATCGTCTTGGCTTACCTGAGTTGACAAGTTTTGTTGCCGCGGTTATTCAAAGTCAGATACTTGGTGTAAGCCTGGCAAAAGTGCTTCGGATTCAATCCGATCAGATGCGGGTGAAACGACGTCAAAGAGCTGAGGAATTAGCGCACCAGGCCCCTGTAAAGATGATCATTCCAATGGCGTTATTGACATTTCCATCCATCATGATCATTTTGTTAGCCCCCGCGGGTTTTCAGATCGCGACCACCTTTGGTAACAGTGGAATCCTTGGCAATTAATTCATAGTCCGGAAATAATATAGCGACGCACCTTGTTCGGTAAAAACTGGAAATATGTTCTTTATAGATCCTTTTGGAGCAGCCTGGATTTGATATTTCCTCCCTTGTGTGGAGGTTGTGAAAAATTTGGGTTTCGTTGGTGTGAAGATTGCCAAAAAAAAGTACAGACCCTGAAGGGGACTCTTTGTGAGGTGTGCGGTCTGCCACAGAAAAGGGCCGGTGTTTGTGATATATGCCGGGTGGATAGGCCGCATTTTCGCGCATTACGGGCCTGGTCTGCATTTGATGATCCCGTGCGGAGCGCCTTGCACAAATTGAAATATCGCCGGGATATCTCTCTTGGAGAATCCCTTGCCGCGCAGATGGTCTTCTTTGTCATGGATCTAAATTGGCCCGTTGATTTAATTATCCCCATTCCATTGGGTCGTAAACGACAAAAGGAGAGAGGCTATAATCAGGTTGGAATGATCGCCTGGCCTCTGGCAATGGCTTTGAACCTGGAGTATGCACCCAATGGTTTGGCGCGTCATAAAGAGACGCGCTCTCAAGTAGGCTTATCGAAACGGGAGCGAAGGGAGAATGTCCATGAGGCCTTTAAAGCTGCATCGGGGGTGAGGGATAAGACCGTTCTTGTAATGGACGATGTTTCTACCACAGGATCAACTTTATCATCAAGCGCGGAAGCGTTATTTTCGTGCGGAGCAAAAGATGTTTATGCGTTGACGGTCGCTCGTGCTTTGAAATTGGAACATGCATGAGCGTTAATTTTGGTCGTGATTTTGAATCTCGAATAGGAGCATCTGATGTCCAATAAAGTGGAAGTTCAGACACGCAACATCCGTTTGACCGACAAGATCGAAGAGTACGTAAATAAGAAGGCGGGAAATCTTGACCATTACCTGCCGGCCATTGAAGAAGCCCGCGTGGAGCTTTCTCATTTTCAAGCGGCTCGTGATGTGAATGACCGTAATGTGGCACAGATCACTGTGCACGGAAAGGGCTTTGCCCTTCGTTCAGAAGTTCGCGCTGATGAGACCCTGGCTGCGTTCGATGGCGCGCTTGATAATCTGCACCGTCAAATTGAACGGCACAAGGGCAAGCATTATCACGGTCGTGGTGATGGCCGTTCTGCCGCCGATGTGGCAGACGAGATCATGGATGATGAGACAGGCGAAATTTCGCTCCTGTTCGCCCGCCGCAAGAAATTTGTACTATACCCAATGAACGAAGAGGAAGCAGTCGTGCAAATGCGCAACCTCGGACACGACAATTTCTTTGTCTTCTATAATGCAACGACCAGCAGTATCAACGTGTTATATCGCAGGCGCAATGGGAGTTATGGGTTGATCGAGCCCGTCCTTGGATAATTTGTGATGGATACGTAAACCAGCCCAATAAAGTTTTGGGCTGGTTTTATTTTGCAGGAGCCTTTATGCCTTTTTTGCCTGCTTCAGCCTGAACTCGAAGAGCACAAAACAGGTTGCAAGAGCAACCCATGCCATCACTTGTTCCCGATGCAGGCCGTTGAGGATCAATGTGCTGTCGCCGCGAAATGCGGATAAGAAGAGGCGCGCGGCAGCCGTCAGCGCGGCAAAAATGAGGAAGTCCATGCCGGGGCGGGGATCAGGCCTTCTAACCCGCAGCAGGATAAAGGTCAGGAGAGAGGCGAGTGTTTCGTAGATCTGAGTGGGATGTCTTCTATCGTTCCAAAGGTCGATCGCCCAGGGCAAGTTGGCAGGGAGTCCAAAGGCGGTTCCTGCTGCCAGATGGCTTAATCCTAATCCTATGGCAAGAATTGCAAAGAGTGGCGTAAGCGCATCCAGTGAAGACCAGAAGGATAACTTATGTCTTTGGCCGTACATCACTGCGACGATGAACGCAGTGGCAAGGGCTCCAGGCAGATCAAAAAGGTCGGGGTTGATCGATATCAGGTCTAGCGGGTTTTTCGTGAATGCAGAGAAGTTTTGCAGGGCAAATAAAATGCGTCCGCCAATAAGAAACCCGATGAGGCTGTAGAAAGCGAGATTGTTGAGATCCTCTTTGGCAATGCCATGATGTTCGGCGCGTTTTTCTGCAAGCGTCAGTCCGATCCATGTGGCGATGACGAGCAGGATCATGTGCCTGGGTGGAGCGAAGAGATCACGGAATAGGGAAAACATGTTATTGAATGATCGCTTCGATGCGCGTACGAAGCAGGGCCTCGGACATTGGGCCGCCAATAATGACCGCATTTATTATTCCATCACGATCGATGAAATAACTGGAGGGCAGGGAACGAAGTTGATAGGCAGATGCCACCTCGTTTGTTTCATCCAGGAGGATGGGAAAGCTGAGCTTGTGATCTTGTGAAAAGGGAACGACGGCGAATGGATCATCCTGGGAAGTCATGTTCACCGCAAGTACAGTAAAGCCCCGGTCTTTATATTCCTGATACATTCTTTCAATGGCGGGCATTTCCGCGCGACAGGGCGGGCACCATGTGGCCCAAAGGTTAACAAGCACAGCCTGCCCTTTTAACGCGGAGAGCGTATAGGTTTCTCCATTGGGGGTTTTCAAAGTGAAATCTGGCGCGCTGAAACCCGCCTGGGGAGCGGAAATATTCCCGGATGCAGATGCATTTCCCGGGTCTGCGCTAAGCGCCATCCATGAGGCGCCCGCAATGAGCAGGAGGATATACAGGATGATTCGTTGATTCTGTTGCATGAATGCCTTTTTTGAACTACACTCGTAATGCATGTCGAATTATCTTATATCTTACTATGATTTTAACTGACTCAGCCTTTATCGGTATCGACCCCACCTCCGGGCAGAAATCCTTTACCTTCGCGGCATTAGACCGGGATTTGCACCTGCTTGTGCTTGCAGAGGGTGAGATCGAAGATGTAGCTGCATTTGTGGCTCAATGGAAATCTGCGTTTGTGGCGATCAATGCACCGGCCGGGGTCAATCGCGGGCTCGTGCGTGCAAAGATGATGAAGGACATGCTTACGCCACACCAGGTCCGCGGTGCCGAGTTCCGTGTTGCAGAATATGAATTGCGCGGGCGCGGCATTGCAGTTTCAGGCACGCCTGCGAACGAGGCCCTATGCCCGGGCTGGATGCAGTTGGGGTTTGAGTTATTTCGAAAGCTCGAAAAAATGGGATTTAAGAAATACCCTGAAAACGGTTCTGTACATCAGGTGCTGGAGACCCATCCGCACGCATGTTTTTGTGTGATGGCCGGCAGCGCGCCGTTATCCAAACCTTCACTTGAAGGCCGGCTGCAAAGACAATTGCTGTTGCATGATCATGGAGTCCGCATCGATGATCCGATGGATTTCTTTGAGGAGATCACGCGTTACAAGCTGGCAAAAGGCATTTGGCCGATGGAATTGTTGTATCTCCCGGAACAGCTCGATGCGCTGGTGGCCGCATACACTGGATGGCTGGCAGTGAATAAAGCGGAAAAGATCCTGATGATCGGGGATGAAAAAGAGGGGCGCATTATTCTGCCAGAGATCGAGCTAAAGGAAAAATACTAGGAGCAGGACTCAAGAGGGCCATTTCAAATGGTAAAATACTCGACATGACAACACAAGATCTGCAAGCTCGCGCAATTAATACCATTCGTTTTCTTTCTGCGGATGCAGTTCAACAGGCAATTTCGGGACACCCGGGTTTGCCGATGGGCGCCGCCGCGATCGGGTACACCATCTGGACGCGTCACTTGCGTCACAACCCCCGTAATCCGCGCTGGGCCGGGCGCGATCGTTTTGTCCTTTCGGGCGGGCACGGCTCCATGCTTTTATATTCATTATTGCATCTTAGCGGCTACGACCTCCCGCTTGATGAAATTAAGAACTTTCGCCAATGGGAAAGCCTTACACCGGGCCACCCGGAATATGGGTTAACTCCTGGGGTGGAAACAACCACCGGCCCCTTGGGGCAGGGATTCGCTTCTGGTGTTGGAATGGGAATTGCTGCGACGCATCTCGCGGCGACCTTCAATCAGCGCGGCCACGAGATCATCGACCCCTTCATCTACGCCATCGTGACCGATGGCGATCTGATGGAAGGTGTGGCCTCTGAGGCGGCCTCGCTTGCCGGGCATCTTGCACTGGGACGATTGATCTACCTGTACGACGATAACAACATCTCGATCGATGGCTCCACTGATCTTGCGTTTACGGAAGATCGCGCCGTGCGATTCCGCGCCTACGGCTGGCAGGTTTTGCGTGTGGAGGATGGCAACGATGTAGACGCCATTGATAAAGCGATCCGTGAGGCAAAAGCTGAGCCGCGTCCTTCGCTTATCATGTGCCGCACGATCATCGGGTTTGGTGCGCCCAACAAACAAGGTACGGCCAAGGCGCACGGCGAGGCGCTTGGTGATGACGAACTTAACGCCGCGAAGGATAACCTTGGTTGGCCGAGGGAGCCGCGCTTCCTGATCCCTGATGATGTGCTTGAATTTTATCGCAAGGCTGTCGACCGCGGCCGCGAACTTGAATACGACTGGAAGATGCGTTTCGACGCATACAAAAGACTGTATCCCGCGCAAGGCGTGGAGCTGCAGCGCCGTATTGACGGAAAGCTCCCTGAAGATTGGGAGTCTGCAATACCGGAATTCCCGGTTGACCCGAAAGGCATGGCAACGCGTGCGGCCTCCGGAAAGACCATCAACGCGCTTGCGTCTAAGATGCCTGAATTGATCGGTGGTTCTGCAGACCTGGCTCCATCGAATAACACAAAGATCGATGGAAGCCCTGCCTTCCAAAAAGATTCATATCAGGGGCGTAACTTCCACTTTGGCGTGCGCGAACACGCGATGGGCGCTGCCCTGAATGGCATGGCCGTATTTGGCGGCATTATTCCCTACGGTGGCACATTCCTGATCTTTTCCGATTACATGCGCCCGGCGATCCGTATTGCGGCGCTCTCAGGCATTCCTTCCATTTTTATTTTCACGCATGACAGCGTTGGTCTTGGCGAAGACGGCCCCACACATCAACCGGTGGAACATCTCATGTCGCTGCGTCTGATCCCGAACCTGGTTCTAATCCGCCCTGCCGACGCGAATGAAACGGCCGCTGCCTGGCGCGTCGCGATTTCTCGTAGAGATGGCCCAACTGCCCTGGCATTAACCCGGCAAACCGTTCCCACGTTTGAACGTTCAAACGTTTCAGTAGGTCTTGACAAAGGTGCTTATGTCTTGAAGGACTTTGGCGAGCCGGAGATCATCCTGATCGCTTCAGGCTCGGAGGTGAGCCTGGTGCTCGAAGCAGCGCAAAAACTGGCTGAGGAAGGACGTGGCGTACGCGTGGTTTCGTTCCCAAGCTGGGCGCTGTTTGAAAAGCAGGATGAAGCCTATCGTGAATCTGTGTTCCCGAAGAAGATCCAGAAGAGACTCGCTGTCGAGGCCGGAGTAGGCCTCGGCTGGGAACGATACGCAAAGTCCGTCATCAGCATCGAGCGATATGGTGCGTCGTCCCCATACAAGACCATTTTCGAGCACCTTGGTTTTACAGTCGAAAATGTGATCGCGAAAGCAAAGGAACTCTAATGAAAGTTGCAGTTGGTTGTGATCACGCAGGTTTTCCACTCAAAGATGTTGTTGTTGAGGCTGTGCGCGCCGCCGGGCATGAAGTGATCGAAGTCGGTACATTCAGCGCAGACGCAGTCGATTTCCCTGATTTCACCAAAAAAGTTGGTGAGAAGGTGCAATCCGGTGAAACGGAACGCGGTATATTGATCTGTGGCTCCGGTGTGGGCGCATGTATGGCCGCGAACAAGATGAAAGGTATATATGCGTCGATCTGTCATGACACTTATTCTGCCGCACAAGGGGTGGCGCACGATAATATGAATGTGCTTTGTCTTGGCGGGAGGGTGATCGGCCCGGAGCTGGTCAAGGTACTTGTTGCGGCATTTTTGAATGCGCGCTATATCGGGAATGACAAGGGTGGCGAGAGGCTTGCGCGGCGGGTGGCAAAAATTGTTAAGATGGAAAATGATGGATAAAGGTTGAAAAGTCTCATGTTCGTGAAGATGCTGCTGAATACGAAACTTAAGCTTCAACTTGTAAACATTCAAACCTGTAAACTTGGAAACTAGAATCCCATGAACACAATTCAAAAACTGACATCCCTTGGCCAATCCCTGTGGCTGGATAACATACAAAGAAAAATGCTCGAGAACGGCGAACTCAAAGCCATGATCGAGCGGGGCGACATTCGCGGGATGACCTCCAATCCCACGATCTTCAACAACGCCATCTCGAAGACAAAAGATTACGATTCTGCGCTCACTCCGCTGGCCTGGGCCGGCTGGGATGCAGAAAAGATATTTTGGGAGCTTGCCATCGAAGACATCCGCGCTGCCTGCGATTTCTTCGCGCCTCTTTACGAGGAAACCAATGGCGGCGACGGATATGTAAGCATCGAGGTCAGCCCCGATATTGCAAACGATACCGACGCGGCGTTTGCACAGGCCGAACATCTCTGGGGACGCGTGGCGCGCCCGAACCTGATGGTCAAGATCCCGGCCACCGAGGCTGGAATTCCCGCGATTCAAAAGGGGATTGCCGCGGGCATTAATATCAATATCACGCTCATATTTTCACTGAAGCGTTACGCTGAGGTGATGGAAGCTTATCTCAGTGGCCTGGAAGAGCGCGTGGCAGCCGGCGGATCCATCAATCAGATTGCATCTGTTGCCTCGTTTTTTGTGTCTCGTGTGGATACGAAGATCGACCCGAAACTTCCCAAAGACTCGCCTCTGCTTGGAAAAGCGGCAATCGCGAATGCCAAGCTTGCCTATGATGAATTTTATAAGACATTCGCCGGGACTCGTTGGGAGAACCTTAAGGATAAAGGCGCGCGCGTCCAGCGTCCGTTATGGGCATCTACCGGCACCAAGAACCCTGCCTATCCCGATACCCTGTATATAGACAATCTCGTCGGTCCGGAAACGGTCAACACGGTCCCTCCTAAAACCCTGGACGCCATTCGCGATCATGGAAAAGCCGAGCTCACCATCACGCGCGGTCTGGATGAAGCGCAGGATGCCATTGCACAGCTTGAAGCCATGGGCATTTCGATGGACGTGGTTACGCAGGAATTGGAAGATGAAGGCGTAAAGGCATTTGCTGAAGCATTCGAAGAATTGATCGCGACCATTGATGAAAGGAGGAAAACCGCCGCTTCTTCTCTTGGACCTCTGGCAGGTCCCGTTTCCAAACGGATCGCCCAGCTGGAGGCGGATCTCGTCCCCGCGCGCTTGTGGAAGCATGACCCTGCACTATGGGCAAACGACCCTGAAGGTCAGGCTGAGGTCAAGATCCGGCTCGGGTGGCTGGACTCCATTGAAGACGCGCGCAAACGACTCAACGAGTATTCCTCTTTCGCAAAACAAATTCATGATGAAGGCATCGACCGCGTACTTGTTTTGGGGATGGGTGGGTCATCCTTGACTGCCGAGGTATTGAGTACATTACTTGCCTCCGCGAAGGTGGAAGCGAAACTGAGCCTTGCGATCCTTGATTCAACAGACCCGCATCAGGTCTTGCAAGCTGCCAGGTTCTACCCGCCTGATAAAACGTTGTATATCGTTGCCAGTAAATCCGGCGGCACAGCCGAGGTAACGGCCGCATTTGATTATTTCTGGGAACTGAGCAAAGGGAATGGCTCGCGCTTTATCGCCATCACAGACCCAGGCACATCTTTGGAATCTCTTGCTAGAGAACGCGGTTTTCGAAAGACCTTTTCCTCCGACCCGAACGTTGGAGGCCGTTTCGCGGCGCTTACAGATTTTGGGTTGGTTCCAGCCGCGTTGCTTGGCATGGATATCGAAAAGTTTCTGGGTTCTGCTGAATGGATGAGGCGCCAAACCATGGAGCATGTCCCTGCGGCGCGCAATCCCGGGATGGCATTGGGTGCCCTGATCGCTGAATCTGCCCTCGCAGGCCGCGACAAGCTGACGGTCCTGGCCGATGCACCTGTGTTCGCTTTGGCGAATTGGATCGAACAGGTCATCGCCGAATCCAGTGGCAAGCAAGGGAAAGGGATCCTTCCTGTTGTGCTGGAGCCCCTCGATCTGCCAGAAGTCTATGGGCAGGATCGTTTGTTTGTCTATCTGCGCCAGAACGGGGAACTGGACAATGGCATTGCCGCGCTTAAACACGCGGGCTTTCCGGTAATTGAATTCCCAATTTCCAGCCCATATGACGCCGGCGCCGAGTTCTTTCGCTGGGAAATGGCAATCTCAGTCGCGTGTCATATTCTTGGCGTGAACGCCTTCGACCAGCCGGATGTGCAGGATAGCAAGAACCGCACCAAGGCCAAGATCGCGGATTATCAAAAGGCGGGCAAACTGGCGGATGTTGATCTCGTGGATGTGAAGGACGCAAAAGAGGCGCTTGAAAAATTTCTGTCTGAGGCAAAGGCCGGTGATTTTGTTGCCATCAACGCATATGTGCCTCGCAACAAGGAAACCGTGACCGCAATGCAGTTGCTGCGGGTGGCCATTCGCGAGAAAACAAAATGTGCCGTCCCGGCCGGGTTTGGTCCGCGTTTTCAACATTCCACGGGCCAGTTCCATAAAGGCGGACCCAACAAGGGATTGTTCATTCAAGTTGTGTATGACACAAAAGAAGATATGGATATTCCCACTGAGGGACTGAGTTTCCTCACGCTTTTACGTGCACAAGCCCTTGGGGATTACGAGGCTTTACAGGCTGCGGGCCGGCGCGTCTTACGAGTGTGCCTTGATTCAGCCGATCAGCTCAGGACGCTCGCGCAATTTGTCGCGGCCATGAACTGAGGATCATCATGGATAAACTTATTACGATGAAATGTGTGGCCTGCCGCGGAGGTGAACCGGTTTTAACCGATGCCGAGATCGCCGCGCTGCGGCCACAAGTATCTGAATGGCGGGTCATCGAAGTGGATGGCGTAAAGAGACTGCAGCGCACCTTCAAGGTGAAAAACTTTATTGAAGCCATGGCCTTCACGAACAAGGTGGGCATGATCGCCGAAAAAGAGGATCATCATCCGCTCATCGCCACTGAGTGGGGTAAGGTGGACGTGCAGTGGTGGACGCACAAGATCAAAGGGTTGCACAAGAACGATTTCATCATGGCGGCCAAGACGGACGAAATGTTTGGATAAAAATAAACGACCCGTGCGGGTCGTTTATTTTTATAGATTTGCCCTTCTTTTTTTCATCGCCTTGTCGTCCCAGCTCTTTAAGATCCTCAAGATAAATTGAACGCTTCCCAGCCATCCTAAAAATGCAGCCCAAAGTGTTATGAGCCCTGTCGGCCACATGGGTAATAAGACTGCGGATGTGAAATTTGTCGGCCGGTCATCCAGATGGAAAATATAACGACCCGTCTGGCGTATTTTTGGATCCGTGTTCAAAAACAGTTGTAACTGTTCGCGTTCCTCAGTAGTCAGCCATTGCGGCAGCTCTGAGGTCGCTTTGAAATTGCAGATATACGCAAGGTCTTGCAGCAGAGTCTTCTGTTCCTGGGTAAGCGAATTTTCCCTGGATGCAAAATAAGCCACATCTGGGTCAATGTGAATCAACGATCTCAACCACAACCTGTGCGCCACGGTGCGGATGGCATTCCTTGTCCCGGGTATGCTGGGGTTGTACAATAAATGCGCGTCGCGGTGTCTTTCCCAGGCATGCGAAACATCCGGGCCAATGCGTATGGCATCGCAAATGCCAAGTGCAGGGAAGATGGGTGTGCCGCAGGCCAGGAAGAATGCGTCTGTACCCATGGCATTGCGCATCACCTGCAAAGATTCACGATAGGCGGCTTCGCGCGGCATGTCCTTATAACGTTTGCCTCTCAGGGCACCTGCATACAGGAAGTCCAGCTTGAGATAGTCAAAGCCCCAGGCGCGCACCTGCTTCATGAGTGCTGTCAGCCATTCGGTCACGCCCGGATGCGTGGTGTCCAGCGCGTACAATTGTTCACTCCAGTTAAATCCCCCAGAGACCAGGCGGCCGCGTTCGTCGCGCAGGAACCAATCTAAATGTTTGCGGAACAGGCGCGATGACCTTGTGGCGATCAAGGGCGCAAGCCACAGGCCCGCTTTTCTTCCAGTGGACTTGATCTTTTCAGCCAGGGAGCTTATACCGGACGGGAATTTTGAGTTTGGCTCCCAGTCACCGATATTGATCTGCCAGCCGTCGTCCACTTGTAATACATCGAAGGAAAGGCCGCTTAATTCATCGAATACCCTTGAAAGTATTTTTTCGTCGATTGTGGTGTACAGGCTGTACCACGAACACCAGACGCGCGGTGCGCCATCCTTTTTTATTTTCCCAAAACGATCGCCCAACTGCTCGGCATATTCTTCAAAAACAAGATTTTCGTGTCCAAAAGCGACGAACCATTCCCCGTCACTGGCATCAATCTTCCCCACTAGTTGCCCATCCACAAAAAATACGTGCGCGTCTGTGGTGAGCGCCCCAAGCAGGAGAATATTCCCATCCTCAAATTCCACGGCGCCCAGCCATGATCCATGTGGGGCGCGGTTAAATACATGCTCCGCATCCACCTGCAAGGGATGAAAGATGGCAGGCATTTGCACGGGAAATGGATTAAGGTTCGTCCACGCAGCCAATGACCACGATTGCCAGCCATGGCGGTAGTACTGAGTGGGCTGGGATGGCAGCTCGATCTGAATTTGGTCGGCGCGAATGATATTTGTTTTTTGTAGTTCGGTGAATTTAATTTGCTTCATTGTTTGGGAATGGTTCCAAGGGTGGAATGGGATAATTTTACTGGAAAACCCTGAAAATGACATAAGTTTCAGCCCCTTGACGATTAAAATCCCAGAAGGTATATTGGGTTTGTCCCTTTCGGAAACAATTAGCAGGTCTTATGTATGAATTCGACAAAACTGACATAAAAATCGTCAATTTACTCCTCGAAGACGGGCGCATGTCCGCTTCGGAGATCTCTCGTCGCATGGGAGATATTTCCGAGCGCGCCATCCGTTATCGCATCGAACGTATGATAAAGGATGAAGTCATCCAGATCAGCGCGGTAGTCAGCCCGGAGGCACTGGGTTTCACCATTAAAGCGGATGTCTGGCTTGAGGTTGAATCGGATCTTATCCTTGAGGTTGCCAAAAAGATGGTGGTATTCGATAATGTCACATATGTTGCCTGTGGCATCGGTCAGAATGATGTCAGCATCCAGGTCGTGGCAAAAGATACGACTGAGATTTATCACTTTATCACGGAAGTCGTGCGCAAGGTGAGCGGGGTCAGAAAGACGACAACCTCGATCGTGCCGATCATTCTAAAGGATGTGTATCAATGGCGCATCCCGGAACGGATCGCGGAAGAAATCTCCGAGAACGAAACAGTTACAGCATCCAAATAAATCCATACGGGAGAATCTATGTTCGGCTCAAAAACGCAGTCATTACAGGAGCGCGCCCAAAAGGTCATGCCGTTAGGCGTGAACTCAAATTTCCGTTTTTGGGGTAATGGGATCACACCGTACGTCCGAAGAGCAAAAGGCGCATATTTGTGGGACGTGGACGATAAGAAATATATCGATTATCGCATGGCATTTGGCCCGGTAATTCTTGGACATGCTTACGATGAAGTGGATCAAAAGGTAATTGAAGAGATCCAAAATGGGATCCTGTTTGCGATGACGGGTGAGCTTGAGGTTGCGGTTGCAGAGATGATCGTGGAGATGGCGCCTGCCGTTGAAATGGTGCGCCTGGCGTGTTCTGGCACAGAAGCGACCATGCACGCCATTCGCGTGGCGCGCGCCTATACGGGACGCGATCTTATTCTAAAATTTGAAGGTAATTATCATGGTTTCCATGACCATACCTTATGGTCTACATACGCGCCTGTGGAGGCGTATGGCAATCGCCGCAGTCCGATCGCGGTGCCGGCTTCATCCGGTATTCCGAAGGCAATGCGTGAATTCATCATTACGCTTCCGTTCAATGATTTTGAAGGTTTTGAGCGTGTGATGCGGTCATATGGCCAACAGATCGCCGCTGTCATTTCCGAGCCATGTCAGGGGAATTGTGCTGCGATTAATCCGCAGGATGGATTTTTACAATTGATTCGCCAGAAGACTGAGGAATACGGTTGCGTCTTTATTTTGGACGAAGTGAAGACTGGATTCAGGATCGCCAATGGGGGTGCGCAGGAATATTACAGCATTAAACCGGACCTGGCGACGTATGCAAAGGCCCTCGGTAATGGATACCCTGTGGCCGCGTTCGGCGGCAAACGAGAGATCATGTCCATTATTGGGCAGGGTGTGGCTCAAGGCGGTACATATACGAACAACAAGCCTGGTGTGGCGGGTGCGTATGCCACTTTGAGTTTATTGAGATCCAAACCGATTTTAAAAGAAATCGAAAAACGCGGCCGGCGGCTCATGGATGGGCTAAAGGAGATCTTTGTCGAGAACGACATTTCCGCCGTGATGACGGGATATCCCGCGATGTTCTCATTCTCACTGGGGGTGGATTCTGTCACCTGTCAGCGCGATTGGGCGCTGAGCGACCACGACTTGTATCTTAAATTAACCGAGAAAGCCATCGCGCGCGGCATCATGCCGGATTTTGACTCACGTGAGCCGTGGTTCCTCTGCTACGAGCACAGCGACGCTGATATTAATGAAACTCTGAATGTTTATGCGGAAATAGTGAAGAAATTCAAGCATGCGAGATAAGAAATTTCATGGTCATTGATCCTCGTAGGAATACGCATCTTTCATTTTTCATAAAATTTTGTGCATGGCTGCTGTTGTTTTTGATAATACTGGAGTTGTTTACCAGGGGTTTCATTATTAAAGCTCCTCTACAGCAGCACATTCCGGGCCTGGGCGTAGTCCCGGTCAATAATTCAATTAACGTTTGGGGTGTAGAGGGTTATGGAATAACTCATTATTTATCGAATGGCGAGATATATACACCCTACCAGTCTGGAAAGGCCGTGGTGATTCTTGGCGACTCTTTTACCGAGGCCCTTCAAGTTCATGACAGCGAAAAATATGTATCCGTGGCAGAGGCCAGGCTGCAAGATTCCGGAAATAATCTTGATTTGCACAATTTGGGCCTGTCGGGCCGCAGTATCGCCGATTATGTTTATATTGCGCCATTTATTAAAAGATTATATTCCCCTGAAGTTGTCATAGTGCAGTTGGCCTCGAACGATTTTACAGAATCTCTCAATTCGTCTCGACAAAACTATTTTATGCACAAAGATTCGTCTCTGAATTTGGTGCATAATAGTGATTATTTCACATTTGATTTGGATCTGCAAAATAGCCTGCGCCTTTCAAGCCTTGGATCTTTGTTGATCTATAAATTAACCCCTGTCGTTAAAGAGCAACGATTGAGGATTGCAACGGCAAACCAGATTCCCGAACAGATTCCCGGCCAGTTGCCAGCCGTCAGTTCCAGTGGGTTAAATACCTACGAGATAGAAATGCAACTTGATGCCCTGAAAAATGCCTACGATACTGTTAACCTGGTAATTCTTGTGATCCCGAATGTTCCTGTTATTCAGGGCGGCGGTGTGGCATTGAACAATGATGATGAAGAGTTTTTGACCGGCACAATTAATGAAATCGATAACTTGTCTTTGCTTTATCCCAGGGATGAGTTTGTTGAGCTTTATATCAGCCATGATAAATTCCCTCGGGGATTTTTCAATTCACTTCCCGATAGCGGCCACTTAAATATTGATGGAAATTTTGTTTTAGGGATCGCCCTGGCGGATTATTTAAGCGAGCTGATGAAATGAACTTTGTATCTCTTGAATTTGCGCTTTTGTTTACAACAGTCCTGGCATTACTTGGTTCATGGCGCAATAAATTATTTCAAAAGATAATCCTTTTATGCGCCAGCTGTCTGTTCTATGCATATTGGGACTGGCGTTTTTTGGGCCTGCTCATTATCGTCACAGTGATGGATTTTTTTATATCTGTAAGGATATACTCCTCAACTTCTTCCTCGGTACGGAAGAACTGGCTAATTATCAGTATTGTCGTCAATTTGATCATATTGGGATACTTCAAGTACTTCCATTTTTTTATCGATACTTTCAATGCATTCTTTCAAGGATTTGGCCTGCCAGTTCACGGGTTCAACATCATTCTTCCTGTTGGGATTTCGTTCTATATTTTTGAGACGATCAGCTATGTAATCGACGTCTATAAAGGAGATACTCTGCCCGCCGAATCCCTGCTTGATTACGCGGTTTTCATCACATTTTTCCCTCGTTTGGTTGCCGGGCCCATCATGCGCGCATCACAATTTCTTCCCCAGTTATACCGGGGACTTCAATTTTCACGCGATAATTTTTTACTTGGCGCCCAATTATTTGCCCAGGGGCTTATTAAAAAAATAGTGGTGGCGGATTCCATTGCCTATCTGGTGGATACTGTTTACAAGGCGCCGTGGTTATTTTCCAATGGAACCATATATCTGGCCGTGCTCTCGTACTCGATCCAGATTTATTTTGACTTTTCTGGTTATAGTGACATGGCTTGTGGAGTCGCAAAAATCCTTGGGTTTGATTTGTCGATAAACTTTAATTTTCCCTACATTTCCCAAAGCATTACAGAGTTTTGGCGCAGGTGGCACATCTCTTTATCCTCCTGGCTGCGTGATTACCTGTATATCCCTCTGGGAGGAAATCGTAAGGGAATCTTTCGTACATACATAAATTTGATGTTGACCATGTTGATTGGCGGCCTGTGGCACGGGGCCAGCTGGAATTTTGTATTTTGGGGCGGTTTGCATGGCTTCTATCTTGCCGTGGAGAAATATTTTGGCATCCAATCCAGCGAGCATGGTAGTGGAAATGATCCAGTTTCCTGGTTGAAATCCCTGGGCGTCTTTTTGCTGGTTTCCATCACCTGGATATTTTTCCGCTCGCCGTCCATGGAAATAACCCGCGTTATTTTTTCCAAGTTGACATTTTTAGACACATCCGGTGTTTCGTGGTGGTATTTTCCCGCTATTTTATTCTCCGTGGCAGTAGTTTTGGGTGGGCTTATTTTTAATAGATTGAAATTGCCGTTCCGGGAGCTCGCGGTTGCCAATCCATTTCGAGTTGCATTAATCGTTTTTGAGTATGTATGTGTTTTGCTGTTTTTTACAAATAACGCTTCTCCTTTTATTTACTTTCAATTCTAATGTTTTAAAATGCATTGCTGATAAATTACGAGGAGTTTGTTATGAATGGTAAAGAGATCGTTGACCTCAATAAAGAATACACTTTCTTCTCCTGGGCAAATCAGGGACAGGTAACCCCGATCCCCATGACCAGGGCAGAGGGCGTATATTTTTGGGATGCAGATGGGAAGCGTTATCTTGATTTTGCGTCGCAGCTGGTCAATACGAATGTAGGCCATCAACATCCGAAGGTGGTGAAGGCGATCCAGGACCAGGCCGCAAAATTGACTTTTGCCTCTCCTGCCATGGCCACAGAGCCGCGCGGCTTGCTCGGAAAGAAATTATCTGAAATTACGCCCGGTGATCTGAAGAAGACCTTTTTTACACTCAGTGGCGCGGAAGCAAACGAAAACGCGATCAAGATCGCGCGTTTTTATACAGGGCGCCATAAGATCCTTGCGCGCTATCGCTCGTATCACGGGGCAACCCATGGCGCGATCGCGTTGACGGGTGATTACCGTCGTTTGCCCGCGGAACCTGCGATCTCTGGTGTTGTTCATTTTCTTGACCCGTATTGTTACCGCTGTCCATTTGGCTGGACGATAGATACCTGTCATCGCGAGTGCATTAGCCACGTTGAAGAGGTGATCCAACACGAGGGCCCAGACCAGATCGCAGCGATCTTTTTGGAAGGAGTGACTGGCACAAATGGGCTCATCATTCCACCCGATGAGTATTGGCCTCGCATGCGTGAGATATGCGATAAATACGGAATTCTGTTGATCTCCGATGAAGTAATGAGTGGGTGGGGCCGTACAGGCGAGTGGTTCGCCGTGGACAACTGGGATGTTGTGCCGGATATCATCACAACTGCAAAGGGAATTACATCCGGTTATGTACCCTTGGGAGCAGTGATTGTGCGGGAGAAGATCGCGAAATTTTTTGATGACAAAGTGTTGTTTGCAGGCCTCACGTATAACGGCCACGCGCTCGCCTGCGCCGCCGCGCTGGCAACCATTGAGGCCTACGAAGAAGAGAATATTTTTGAAAATGCCAAAAAGGTCGGAAAACATCTTGGCGCGCGCCTTGAGGAGCTGAAGGCAAAGCATCCCTGCGTGGGGGATGTGCGTTATATCGGCATGTTCTCTGCCCTTGAGCTGGTGACAAATCGGGAAACGAAGGAACCGATGGACCTGACCGCGCTCAAGAATTTCATGGTCTCCAATGGAGTGTATGTGTTCAATTTCAAGAATATCCTGTTTGTCGTCCCGCCTTTGGTGATCACGAAAGAACAACTGGATGAAGGATTGAATCTTCTTGACGAGGGACTGGCGGAGCTGATGGATGTGCAAACAAATTAACCACGAAGGACACCAAGTGCACAAAGGAAAATCTAAGGAGAGTCTTCGGGTTGTGCCGCACATCAATACTTGGTGCTCTTAGTGTCCTTTGAGGTTAAAGTGGAGAATTTATGGAAATCTTAAACTACATAAACGCTGAATGGATCAAGCCAGACGTCAAGGAGTATTTTGATGTTCTTAATCCCGCGACTGGGGATGTCATTGCGAGGACACCGCTTGGCAGCAAGGCAGATGTAGGCGCAGCAGCGCAGGCGGCGGCAGATGCATTTGTTTCATGGCGTCGAACTCCGGTACAGGATCGCGTTCAATATCTCTTCAAATTGCGCGACCTGCTGCGCTCCAATCACGATGAAATTGCAAAGTTGATCACCAACGAAGCTGGCAAGACCTTCGAAGAAGCGAAGGCGGAAATGCTGCGCGCCTTCGAGAATGTTGAGGTTGCCTGCGGTATGCCGCATTTGGGAAAAGGCGAATTTGTGGAGGATATCGCGCCGGGTATCGATGAGATCATGATCCGTCAGCCGGTGGGTGTGTGCGCCACGATCGCTCCGTTCAACTTCCCGGGCATGATCCCGTTCTGGTATTTGCCCTATGCGCTCGCGGCGGGCAATACCTATATTGTGAAGCCGTCTGAAAAAGTACCGATGACGATGCAATATATCTTCAAGCTCATCGAACAGGTGGGTTTGCCAAAGGGTGTGATCAATCTGGTCAATGGCGCAAAGGAAACGGTCGATGGGATTCTAGAGCATCCTGCCATTCGGGCGATCACTTTTGTTGGCTCGACGAATGTTGCAAAGTATATTTATGGCACGGCCGCTGCGCATGGAAAGCGCGTACAGGCGCAGGGTGGCGCGAAGAATCCGGTGATCATTCTGCCGGATGCCGATATGGAAATGGCGACAAAGATCGTCGCCGATTCCGCCTTCGGGTGCGCGGGCCAGCGCTGCCTTGCAGTTTCTCTCGCTGTGACAGTTGCTGACGCGCGCAATACTTTCACAGAAATGATCTGCGATGCGGCTTCATCACGCGTGGTTGGCTATGGCCTCGATTCCGGTGTGCAGATGGGGCCGGTGATCAGCCCAGCCAGCAAACAGCGCGTGGAACAATTGATCTCCCTCGGCGCGCAGGAAGGCGCGGGAGTCCCAGTGGATGGCCGCGGGATGGCAATCAAAGGCTACCAGCGAGGTTTCTTTGTGGGGCCAACGATCCTCTCAGAGGTCCAGCCCGGAAGCGAGATCGCCAGGACGGAAATATTCGGTCCGGTGTTGAGTCTGATGCATGTCAATTCGATCGATGATGCCATCCAGTTGGTCAATAGTGGGCAGTATGGAAATCAGGCGAGTCTGTTCACATCCAGCGGGAATGCCGCGCGCCGTTTTCGTTACGAGGCGGAAGCCGGGAATATTGGGATCAATATCGGCGTGGCGGCGCCAATGGCGTTCTTCCCGTTCAGCGGTTGGAAGGATTCGTTCTTTGGCGATATGCACGGCCAGGGCATGGACGCAGTGGAATTCTTCACGCAAAAGAAAATTGTCGTGGAGCGCTGGCCGAAAGAGTGGAGCAGAAAATTTTAGTTAAAGCCATACCCTGATCTTGCAGCTCGAAATATTCACCGCGCAATATCCGCAAATTTATGAGAAAATTACAGGCATGGGTCTTTTGATCGGCATGCGTTTCAGGACCAATGTGCTCCATTTCATCCCCAGGAGAAGATAGATGACCGCTGAATTTGCAGTTGAGATGCGCGATGTTGTAAAGCGATTTATCACGCCCGAAGGCAATGAAATGGCTGCGGTCGATCATGTGACCATGCGAATCAGGAACGGCGAGTTCTTTTCCATGCTGGGGTCGTCTGGATGCGGAAAGACCACATCCCTGCGAATGATCGCAGGGTTTGAATGGCCCACGGAGGGGGAGGTTTATATCGAAGGGAAAGCCATGGGGCATACTCCTCCGTTCCAGCGCAAAGTGAATACCGTTTTTCAGAGCTATGCCCTCTTCCAGCACATGACGGTGTTTCAGAACCTGGCCTTCGGTCTCGAAATGGAAGGCGCAGACCCCCAAGAGATCAAGAATCGTGTGGGACGCGCTCTCGAGATGGTACAGCTGACCGGCATGGATCGCCGCCGTCCCAGGCAGCTCTCCGGTGGTCAGCAGCAGCGCGTGGCGCTTGCCCGGGCACTGGTCAAGACCCCGGACGTCCTGCTACTCGATGAGCCGCTCGGTGCTCTGGATCTAAAACTTCGCAAGGAAATGCAGCTTGAGCTCAAGGCATTACAACAGCAACTGGGTATTACATTTATTTATGTTACCCACGACCAGGAGGAGGCGTTGACGATGTCTGATCGCATCGCGGTGATGAGCAAGGGCAAAGTGCAACAGATGGGTACGCCGGTTGAGATCTATGAGCGCCCTGCAAATAAATTCGTGGCGGACTTTATTGGCGAGTCGAATTTCCTCGAAGGCACGATCAAGTCCCTGTCCGGGGATGAAGCGAGTGTTTTTGTCCCGGCCTTGAATACTGAAGTGATGGGAACGCCGATCTCGGCCGGGCTGGTCAAAGACGAGGAAGTCGTGGTTTGTATCCGTCCGGAAAAGATCCGTATCGTGGAAAAAGGCGCGCCGAATGGGAATGTATTCTCAGGTAAAGTGACGAATACGGTCTACATCGGAGCGGACACTCAGGTGTTCGTGGACACGGCGGGTGCAAAGATGAAAGTGTGGGAGCAGAATCGCGTATCGCGGCTCGACCCCAAATCCTTTTATTTGGTCGGGCAGGACGTCTCACTCATGCTGATGCCTGAGAATACGCTTGTGTTGAAGAAGGATTAACCCATGCTTCAACGTCTTCGCGAAAATAAATCTGCTCAGGGAACATTGCTTGCCCTGCCAACGACCGTATGGTTGTTCGTGTTGCTTATTATTCCATTGTTTCTTACATTGATCGTCAGTTTTGGCAGGCAGGGCCAGGATGGGGATGTGATCTATACCTTCACCCTCGAAAATTACACGCGCCTGTTTGGCTATAGTACAAATTGTGCGAGCGGTCAGGCCTCCTGCTTCGACCCGTTGTACATGCAGATCCTGGGCCGCTCCCTCACGCTGGCTTTCAATACCACCGTGCTGGTGATCTCGCTTGCCTATCCGCTGGCGTATTTTATCGCACGTGCACACCCGAAGCGGCGCAATTTGTTCCTTTTCATGGTGTTGATCCCTTTGTGGACGAATTTTGTCATCCGTGTATATGCCTGGATGATGCTGCTTCGCAAGGAGGGCGCGATCAATATCATCATTGGTTCATTTGCCGATTTCCTGCACATTCCATTTCAGCCTCTTGAGATGTTATATACACCCGGGGCCGTCCTGGTCGGCATGGTATACGAATTTTTGCCTTTCATGATATTGCCGATCTATACGTCCCTCGAAAAAATCGATAATTCGCTTTACGAGGCCGCGGCAGATCTGGGAGCGAACGCGATGAAAACCTTCCTGCGTGTGACACTTCCTCTTTCGATGCCCGGCGTCGTTGCAGGGACGATCCTGGTCTTCATCCCTGTGATGGGAACTTTTATTGTTTCAGATATCCTCGGTGGACGCCAGGTAATCCTGGTCGGCAACCTGATCCAACGGCAGTTCCTCGACGCGCGCGACCCGACCTTTGGTTCTGCGGCATCGCTGATCCTGATGGTGATGACGTTGATCGTGACATATTTCTATACGCGTAAATTTGGTTTCGGAGAGGAGATCGTGGTTGCATGAACCCGCATCGACGCTCTCCTCTCGTGATTGCAGCCGCAATTTTCGTATATTTCTTTTTATATGCCCCCATCGTCGTGTTGATCCTGTATTCGTTCAACGCCTCGCGCGCGAACGTGAGGTTTGAGGGATTTATCCCCGCCTTTAGCGAAGGGGTAGTGATGGATGGCAGCCTGGTGAAATCCAGCCCGTGTGGTGTATTCCATTGGTATTGCGACCTGGCGAAGAACGATGACGTGATCGAAGCTGCCAGCAACACATTAACCATTGCTTTCACCGCCACGATCATCGCGACGATCATCGGCACAATGGCTGCAATCGCACTTCAAAGATATAATTTCAAGCTTAAGCCCTTCTCGCAACTTTCCCTTTACATCCCGATTATCATTCCCGAGATCGTGATGGGTATCGGTGTGTTGACGCTTTTCAGCCAGTTCTTCGGCTGGGCCAATGAGGCGTTCAATCTCGCGGGCGACGCGCGCCTTTCCCTGGGCATTGCCACTGTGACAGTAAGCCACATCGCATTTATGGTTCCGTTTGTCACTCTCGTGGTGCAGGCACGTTTACAAGGGTTCGATAAATCCTACGAAGAGGCAGCCATGGATCTGGGCGCCAACGAATGGACCACGTTTCGGCGCATCACATTTCCCATGATCCTGCCTGGAGTACTGTCCGGTGCCTTGCTCGCATTTACATTGTCCCTTGATGATTTCGTGATCACCTTCTTCACGAATGGCCCCGGCTCGACGACATTGCCGATCTACGTCTATGGGCTTTTGCGGCGCATTATCACGCCACAGGTAAACGCACTCTCCACAGTCTGGATCCTGGTCGTTTTCTCCGCTGTATTATTGTTGCAAATCATTCAAAATCGGGAGCAGAAACAACATTAGTCTTCAAGGGTATTCCGTGGTGACAACCACGCTGTCAATCAGATCACAAATCTTCTATAAGGAGGAAGAGATGAGCAATTCCAGGTCGTTTAAACTACTCGCTTTGTTGGCAATCGCGAGCATGGCGCTGGCCGCATGCGCCCGTAGCGCTGAAACCCCACAGGTAGCAGATGGAGAGAAGGTTACCTCCAGTGGGTTTGTATGTCCTGAGGCCGAGTTCCCGATGGATGTGACCTCCACTGAACTCAACATCTTTGTGTGGACGGAATATATCCCACCAGAAATGATCGAGTGCTTTGAGTTGGTCCACGGCATCAAGGTCAATCGCGATGAGTATTCCGCGAACGAGGAAATGAATGCCAAAGTGGAGGCAGGAGGAGCCAACTATGATCTCGTCCAGCCTACGGACTATATTATTGCCCCGATGGTACGCCAGGGTTTGTTGCAGGAGCTGGATCATACCAAGTTGCCTGTCTTGAAGAACTTTGACCCGAACTATCTTGATTTTGAATTTGACCCGGGCAACAAGTATACAATTCCCTACCAGGCAGGCACCGACGCGATCGTGGTCAATACGGACGCGGTTGAAAATGTTCCGCAGTCCTGGGCGGATCTTTGGAAACCCGAATACGCAGGGAGAATGATCTTCCTGGACGATTCACGCGCGACGATCGGCCTGACGTTGTTAACCCTTGGCTACGATGTGAACACCACAAACGAAGCTGAATTGCAGGAGGCAAAGGAAAAGCTCGCATTATTGGTGGCGAACATTCGCGTGTTCGATAGTGACAGCCCCAAGACTGCCTTGATCGCGGGCGAAGTAGACCTTGGCATGACCTGGACTGCCGAGGCCCTACTGGCTCAACAGGAAAACCCGGCCATCGAATATATTTATCCGAGCGAGGGCGCGATCCTATGGCAGGATAATTGGGCAATGCCTGCCGATGCGCCTCATCCGGATGCCGCTTATGCATGGCTCAATTACACCATGCAGGGTGATGTTTTCTGGATGATGCTGCGCGACTTCCCGTATACCAATCCAAACAGGGCAGCGCTGGAGTATGCCGAGGCCAATCAAAAGGAATTGTTTGATGCGTATATGGCGTCTCCAATTACAAATACTCCCGCCGAGGCCATCAAAAATGGTCATCGTATCGCGGATGTAGGCGACACTCGTGATCTTTATGAGCAGATTTGGGTGGAAGTCAAAGGTGGTAATTAGTTTTATAGCAGACGCCTCAGACGGCTGTAGATAAAAATTTGCTCCAATAGGTGGTTCTCACTTATTGGGGCATTTCTTAATGCTTTTCGTATAGACACAAATACTTCCAGGGTATTGAATTCTCTTAAATAATAAAAAATAGTTATAGAATAGTTGACAATAATGAAAAAAAGGAATAAAATCGGCCTATGGAAAACGTAATCAGCAACGAGCTTCCTGATCGTCTCGATAAAATCGACGTGCACATCATCGAGGCGTTACGAAAAGACGGTCGTGAGGCCTTCGCTCAAATTGCGGAGCAGCTCAATGTATCGCCCGGTATGATCCGCCAGCGATACAACCGCCTGGTTGAGCTGGGATATCTCAAGGTCGTCGCGGTCACGAATCCGCTGATGATGGGCAAACGTACCAGCGCGCTGATCGGCATCCGTACCGACGGGCGAAAAATGCTCGAGGTGGCCGACCGACTCGCGAAATTCGATGAAGTTGTTTACATCGTGGTGGTTAGCGGAAGATACGACATCATGGTGGAGATCTCCTGCCGCGACCATGAAGATATGCTCAGATTCATGACCGAAAAACTTGCCAAAGTGGATGGAGTGCGTGAGACCGAATCGTTCATCTACTTGAAGATCGCCAAAGAGATCTATTTTTAGGGAATTCGCCTCGCCCGGGACCTTGTACCTGCCGCGGCTTCCAAATACTTTGTCTGCCTCCCGAAGATGTGGACAGCAGAGCCATTCGAAAGGGAAAATGAAAGCTTTTGTACGTGTACTTAAATTTGTGGGGGATGCGTTTGTAAGAGCGTATTCAGTGAGTCTGTTCGTCAATCCATACAACCAATCTAACCCGCCTCAACGCGAGTTATAAAACAAATGGAGATTTGGATCTCATGAAGGTATTACTCGTTGGGGTTGGCGGCGTTGGGGAGGCGATCGCCTCCATCGCAAAACCTCGCAAGTGGATGGAGTTGATGGTGCTCGCGGATTACAACACGAAGCGGGCAGAGGAAGTGCAAAAAAAACTTGGGGATGCGAAACGGTTCCCGGTCGAATTTATCGACGCCAGCAAATGCGAGCATATCGAAGCGCTCGCCCGAAAACATGGCGTAGATCTGATCATGAATGCCGTCGACCCGGTCTTCAACGAGCAGATCTTCGACGCCGCGTTCAACGCCAAGGTAAAATACATGGATATGGCCATGAGCCTCTCGAGGCCGCATCAAAATGACCCTTTTCATAGAACGGGCGTGAAATTGGGAGACTATCAATTCGAGAGGGCTGCCGAATGGGAGAAAAAAGGCCTGCTCGCGCTGGTTGGTTTCGGTGTGGAGCCTGGCATGGCAGATGTGTTCGCGCGTTATGCGCAGGATCATCTCTTCGACGAGATCGAGGAGATCGGCATTCGAGATGGCGCCAATATCACGATTGAAGGATATGATTTCGCTCCCAGTTTTTCGATCTGGACGACGATCGAGGAATGTTTGAATCCGCCCGTGGTTTATGAAGAGGGAAAAGGTTGGTTTACCACGGCTCCATTCTCTGAGCCGGAAGTATTCGATTTCCCTGAGATCGGCCCGGTTGAAGTGGTAAATGTGGAGCATGAGGAAGTTTTGCTTGTACCGCGTTGGGTGAAAGCGAAGCGCGTCACCTTCAAATACGGACTTGGCGATCAGTTTATCGCTGTTCTCAAGACTTTACACATGCTTGGTCTTGATAATAAAGAGAAGATCAGCGTCAAGGGGGTTGAAGTTGCGCCGCGTGATGTGGTGGCTGCCTGCCTGCCGGACCCGGCGCATCTCGGCGATAAGATGAAGGGCAAAACCTGCGCCGGTACCTGGGTAAAGGGAATGAAGGATGGCAGGCAACGTGAAGTTTATCTGTATCAGATAGCCGATAATGAAGAATGTATGAAGAGCTGGAATTGCCAGGCTGTTGTTGCTCAAACCGCCTTCAGCCCTGTCATCGCAATGGACTTGATCGAACACGGGCAGTGGAGTGGTTCCGGTGTGCTCGGCCCTGAGGCGTTTGAACCGGTTCCTTTTATGGAAAAAATGATCGAATACGGCTTTCCGTATGCGATCAGGGAAATGACGAAACAATCGATATAAATTACAGACGCGCCGCCACATGCAACATGTGGCGGCGTGTTTTGTCAGCGTTGGGAATACGGTCGAAGCTGAATCCGTTGTCAGGTCGGAACGAAGCGGGAGTCTTTGCGTGAGAAAAGCTCGGTGACGCAAAAATGTCTGTCGCTTTCGGAAACACAAAGTTGCCACAAGTTTCATGCACTTGTATAATTTGAAGGCGTTCATAATTCATACCAGGAGAATAAGAATGCAGTACAAGCTTTGGATCGATGGTCAGTGGGTGGACTCGCAGGGTGGCGGAAAAATGTCCATTGAGAATCCTGCCTCGGGGGAGACGATCGCGGAAGTACAGGATGCCACGCGTGCAGATATAGACCGCGCGGTGCAAGTCGCAAAGACTGCATTCTATGATGGCCGTTGGTCGCGCAAATCCCCAGGTGAACGTTCTAAAGCCATTTGGAAACTTGCCGACTTGCTCGAAGCCCGCTCAGAAGAATTCGCGCGCGTGGAAAGCGAGAATACCGGCAAGCCGTATAAATTCCTCAGCCTTGCGAGCGATGTTCCTTTTACAGTGGATAATCTGCGCTTTTTTGCAACCGTAGCGCGCGATACACACGGCTCTCATGCCGGTGAGTTCATGCCTGGCTATACTTCCATTTATCGGCGTGAGCCAGTGGGCGTCGTTGGGCAAATTACGCCCTGGAATTATCCTTTGAACATGGCCGGCTGGAAGATCGGTCCTGCCCTTGCCGCTGGTTGTACGATCGTTTTGAAGCCGGCTCCCGGCACGCCGCTTACCACGCTGATGCTTGCGGAGTTGATCAAAGAGGCAGGCATACCCAATGGAGTGGTCAATATCCTCACCGGTGGAAACGACACAGGCCAGGCGCTGGTGGAACACCCGGATATTCGCATGATCAGCCTCACCGGTTCCTCTGGTACCGGCAAGCGCGTCATGCGCACCGCGGCAGATACTCTTAAGCGCGTCCATCTTGAGCTGGGTGGCAAGGCGCCGTTCATCGTATTCGATGATTCCGACCCTGAGCTGGTCGCGGCCAAGGCTGCTTTTGCGGCGACCGCAAACACAGGGCAGGATTGCACAGCCGCCACGCGCATCTACGTGCAGAAGGGCCGCGCCAAGGAAATGCAGGAAGCGGTCGTCGAGTCGATGAGGAATGTGAAGGTTGGATTGCCGTTTGATGAGGACGTTGTCATGGGGCCGTTGATCTCGGGGATCCAGCGCGAGCGCGTCTCTGGTTTTGTTGATCGCGCCAGGTCACAAGGAGCAAAGATCCTCACGGGTGGCGCTGTTCCCAAGGATCTGCAAAAAGGCTATTACTACGAGCCGACGGTGATCGGTAATGTGGAGCAGGATTGGGAGATCGTGCAGCAGGAGGTGTTCGGCCCGGTGATTACCGTGCAGGAATTCAAGGATGAGGCTGAAGCGTTGCATCTCGGCAATGATGTGTTGTATGGGCTGGCCGCCTCCGTCTTCACGAAAGATGTGGGCCGCGCCATGCGGTTGACCAGCCAGCTTGAGTTTGGTACGGTTTGGGTTAACGATCATCTGCCGATCACATCTGAAACACCGCATGGCGGTTTCAAACAGTCCGGTTTTGGGAAAGACCTTTCGGCAGAAGCGGTTGGTGATTATCAAATTACCAAGCATGTGATGATCGCGCAATAAAATTTCCTGGAGAAGTAGATGGAATATAAACTCTTGATCGATGGCAAATGGACAGGCAGCGGCCCCGTTCTTGAAGTGAAAAATAAATATAACGGCAAAACGGTCGGGGCAGTGCCCACGGCCAGCCGGGAAGACCTCAACGCTGCGATCGATGCGGCGGAACGCGCTGAAGACGTGATGGCGGATATGCCTGCATATAAACGGGCAGAGATCCTGCTGCGAACCGCGGAACTGATCCGCGAGC